>JAQBPY010000374.1 GCA_028287285.1 Gemmatimonadota bacterium | reverse complement strand
CACGGACCCGTCGTATCAGGGCCAGATCGTCGTCATGACCGCGCCCATGATCGGCAACTACGGCGTCAACCCCGCCGACCCGGAATCGGGGTCGGCACAGGTCGCGGGTGTCGTGGTGCGCGAGCTGTCACGCACGTATTCGAACTGGCGCGCACAGGGAGACCTTGCAAGCTATCTTGCCGCAGCGCAAATACCTGTCCTTGAAGGAGTTGACACACGCCGTCTCACGCGTCACTTGAGAACGGCTGGGGTGATGCGCGGCGTCATTGCAGCAGGCGACGCGCCTTCCGCCGATGTCACGGCGGCGCTCGAAGCATGCCCGTCCATGGAAGGGCTCGACCTGGCGTCGCGTGTGACCACGGGCGAGTCGTACGAGTGGGGCAATCCCCAGGCGCCCAATCACATCGTGGCGTACGACTACGGGATCAAGCGCAACATCCTGCGCCTGTTCGATGATGCGGGATGCCGCATCACGGTCGTTCCGGCAACGACGTCTGCCGATGCGGTGCTCGACATGGCGCCCGATGGCGTATTCCTCTCGAATGGCCCCGGCGACCCCGACGCAATCGAATACGCACCGGCGGCGATCCGCGCGCTCGCCGAAAAGGAGATGCCGATCTTTGGTATCTGCCTGGGGCATCAGCTGTTGGGACTCACCTTCGGTGCGTCCACGGCAAAAATGGCGTACGGCCATCGGGGTGGAAATCACCCGGTGCGCGAGATCGAGTCCGGGCGAATCCTGATCACGTCCCAGAATCATGGATTTGCGGTGCAGGGGATGGAGACGTCGATCCCGGGTGCTCCGGCGCTCGAGGTGACGCACGTGAACCTGAATGACGGCACCGTGGAGGGTCTCAGGCACCGCGAGCTGCCCGTGTTTGCCGTCCAGTACCATCCGGAGGCTGCTCCGGGCCCGCATGATGCGCGTCCGCTCTTTGGGCAGTTCATGGAAACCGTACGCAAGTCGCGTGTGTAGAAAGCTTTAAGCTCTTGACACACAAGAGTTAACGCGGATAAGTTCGATCAACTTGTACCCCCCTCCGCTGCCCGCTCTGAGGCACTTCTCATGACGAAAGCCGATCTGGTCGAGCGAGTCACCGCCCAGATTTCCCGTACCGCCGGTCCGATGATTTCGAAAAAGGACTGTGCGCGTGTGGTTGATTCGTTTCTGGACGCCATCAAGGAGGCGCTCCAGGAGCAGAAGAACATCGAGGTGCGCGGATTCGGTACGTTCAAGATCCGGCATCGGAAGACCCGCATGGCGCGCAACCCGCGCACCGGGTCTCCGGTGGAGGTGTCCGCGCGTCCGGTGCCCGTCTTCAAGCCCAGCAAGGAGCTGCGCGCCATGGTCGCGAACATCTCCATCGAGGAGTTGGAGCGCGAGGACGAGTACGAGGGTTCCGACGCGTAAGCACATCATTCATCGTCACTTGAGCCCCGGCCTTCGCGCTGGGGCTTTGTGTTTCCACCATTGGCTCGAGAACGATACGGTGGCGAGGCTCGTCTCCTGGAACTTCCCCTCGACTCGGTGAGTCTGTACCATGACTGCATGAGCATCAACGTCCTTCTCTTCGCTTCGTACGCCGACGCGCTTGGTGCGCCGAGCATTTGCGTGGATATCCCGGCGGACGCGACCGTGGCGGACGTCCTTGCGGCCATCCGGTTGCAGCCTGGCGCTGGACTTCTCCCGGCGAAGCCGCTGGTGGCCGTCAACCAGAAGTATGCGCGCTCCACCACCTCCGTGAAACACGGCGACGAAGTGGCGCTCATTCCACCGGTGGCCGGCGGATGACAGCGGCCGGCCGGCTCACGCGCGTACCCATCGATGCCTCCGCTCTCATCGCCGAGGTGTCGGCGCCGGCGCATGGGGCGATCATTCTTTTCCTGGGCGTGGTGCGGGAAGTGAACGACGGGCGCGGCGTGACGGGCATCGAGTACAGTGCGTACGAGGCCATGGCGGCGGCAGAGCTGCAGGCCATTGCCTCGGAGGCGGCGACGAAGTTCGCGTCGAGCGCCGTGGTCATCGAACATCGCGTGGGTGAGCTCGCCCTCGAGGAAGCAAGCGTCGGAATCGCCGTGGCACACGCCCACCGCGGCGAAGCGTACGCGGTGTCGCGCTGGACCATTGAAGAGCTCAAGCGGCGCGTACCCGTCTGGAAGCGCGAGCAGTATGTGGACGGCACGCAAGAGTGGGTGGATCCATCGGGACGGCCCGCGACCGGGATGTCCGCGTGACCACGCTCCGCGACCAGTTCGGCCGAACCATCGAGTATCTGCGGATCTCCGTTACCGACAAGTGCAACTTCCGGTGCCGCTACTGCATGCCGCTGGAGGGACTGCCGTGGCTGCCGAAGGCCGACCTGCTGACGTACGAGGAGATTGGCGACGTCGTCTCACAGCTCGCCAGCATGGGGCTCAAGCGTATTCGCATCACCGGCGGTGAACCGACGATCCGGCCGCAGCTCGACACGCTCATCCGGTTCATCCGGGCGGTGCCCGAGGTGGAGGACATCGCGCTGTCGACCAACGGGGTGAAGCTGCCGGAGTTGGCACCGTCGCTCGCGGCCGCGGGGCTCGATCGCGTGAACATCTCCGCCGACAGCCTGCGCCGAGATCGCATCGTGGCGATTGCGCGCCGCGATCTTGGCTTCGAGCCGATTGCCGCCGCCCGGGCGGCGCAGGCGGCGGGTCTTGGGCCGATCAAGCTGAACGTGGTCGTGATGCGCGGCGTGAATGACGATGAAGTGGTGGACTTTGCGCGCCTGACGCTCGACAATCCATGGCACGTGCGTTTCATCGAGCTGATGCCGGTGGGATCACTGGAGCCGATGACGGAGGAGATGGTGGTGCCGAGTGACGAGATCCTGGCGCGCATCCAGGATGCACTGGGCACGCTGACGAGTACGGCAGGGCCGGCGCGTGGCAACGGTCCGGCGGCGTACACGCAGCTGCAGGGTGCTGCCGGAACGATCGGCGTGATCACACCCATGACGCACACCTACTGCGGCAGCTGCAACCGTGTGCGCCTCACGGCTGACGGACGCCTGCGGACGTGCCTGTTCGGTGATCACGAGGTGGATCTTCGCGCACCGCTGCGCGCCGGCCAGCCACTTGCGCCATTCGTGGTGCAGGCGCTCGCAGAGAAGCCCGAAGCGCATGCGTTGCTGTCGCGGCGCGTTGGTGGTTTGCGCGCACTCTCGCAGGTCGGGGGATAGCATCGGCACGTCATCTCGATAGTTTTCGCCTGTCGTGCCGAGGGTAGCAAATGTCGTCCTGAACGCGCATCAAGGAACCTGCTCTGGCACAAAAACAGGTCCTTCGTTTCACTCAGGACGACAAACATCACCCGGGACGACAACGTCACTCAGGACGACCAACAACCTTCTACTGCAAACGCAATCATGGTCAATAAAATCACCGTCGTCGGCGCCGGAAACGTTGGTGCGACGACTGCGCAGCGAGTGGCCGAGAAGGAATTGGCTCGGGTCGTCGTCATGGTTGACGTCGCCGAAGGCATTCCGCAGGGCAAGGGGCTCGACCAGTGGCAGAGCGCGCCCATCGAGGGCTTTGATTCGCGCATCATCGGCACCAATGGCTACGACGAGACAAAGGACTCCGACCTCGTGATCATCACGGCCGGCATCGCCCGCAAGCCGGGCATGTCGCGCGATGACCTGCTCAACACGAATGCCGGCATCGTCAAGTCGGTGTCGGAGCAGATCGCCAAAAGCTCGCCCAACGCCATCCTGATCATCGTCAGCAACCCGCTCGACGTGATGTGCTACGTGGCAAAGCAGGCCAGCGGGTTCCCGCGCGAGCGTGTGATCGGCATGGCAGGGGTGCTCGATACGGCACGGTATCGTGGCTTCCTCGCGGAGTCGCTCGATGTGTCTGTGCGCGACATCCAGGCGATGGTGCTGGGCGGGCACGGCGACACGATGGTGCCCTTGATCTCCTACACGAGCGTGAGCGGTATTCCCATCACGCAGCTGATGGACAAGGAGACGCTCGACGCGATCGTCACGCGCACGCGTAACGGTGGCGCGGAGATCGTGAAGCACCTCAAGACGGGCTCTGCGTACTATGCGCCGTCTGCCGGCGCGGTGCAGATGGCCGAAGCCATCGTGAACGACCAGCGCCGCATCCTGCCATGCGCGGCGTGGCTCGAGGGCGAGTACGGCATGTCCGGCCTGTTCCTTGGCGTGCCATGCAAGCTTGGCGCTGGCGGACTGCAGAAGATCATCGAGGTGGAGCTGACGGCCGACGAGCGCGCGGCACTCGAGAAGAGCGCCGAGGCGGTTCGTGAGCCGATGGGCGCCATCAAGCTGTAAATCGGTACTCGCTCTCTCTGCACTCGGGAGGTTTGTCATCCCGCAGGAGCGAAGCGACTGTCGGGACATACTGTGCGTGCCCGATGGGTTGCCATAGGCGCAACGAGAGTATGTCCCGACACGCGCTGTGCGCGTGCGGGATGACATAGGGGTTCACGCGCGTACGGGATGACAATGGGGGATTCACGCACGCGCAATTACAGCGGCAGGATGACATCCCCGAATTGAGCACAAGGACGCAATGTGGTTGTTGACGCTGTACCGCTCGACGATCGGGAAAAAAGTGATCATGGCCGTGACCGGGCTGATGCTCGTTGGCTTCGTGATCGTGCACATGGCCGGAAACCTCCAGGCCTTCCTGGGCGCCAACAAGCTCAACGGATACTCGGCGTTCCTGAAGAGCACCGGCGAGCTGCTGTGGCTCGCGCGGCTCGGCCTGCTCGCCGCGCTGATCGCGCATGTGACCATGGCGCTGCAGCTCACGCAGATTGCCAGGCGCGCACGCCCCACGGGGTATGCGAAGCGAATACCGCAGGTGAGCACCCTGGCATCGCGCTCCATGCGTTGGGGCGGTGTGCTGCTCCTGGTGTTCATCGTGTTCCACCTGCTGCACTTCACCACGGGAACGATCTTCCCCATGGCGAGCGTTCCGGGCGCGGCGTTCAGCGAGACGGACGTCTACGACAACGTGATCAGCGCCTTCCGCACGCCGTGGGTGGTGCTGGTGTACGTCGTCGCCATGTTCTTCCTGATGCTGCATCTCTTTCACGGCGCATGGAGCTCGGTGCGTACGCTCGGACTCACGAAGCCCACGCCGCGGCCGCTCGAGCGCAAGATCGCCACGGCCATCGCACTCGTCGTCTGGCTTGGCTTCACGGTTGTTCCCGTCGCCGTGTTTTTTGGAGTGATACGATAGATGACGGTCAACCTCAATAGCCGAGTGCCCGCGGGGCCGCTCACCGAGAAGTGGGACAAGCATCGCTTCGACGTGAAGCTCGTGAACCCGGCGAACAAGCGGAAATACACGGTGCTCGTGGTAGGCTCCGGACTGGCCGGCGCATCGGCCGCGGCCACGTTCAGTGAGCTCGGCTACAACGTGAGCTGCTACTGCTACCAGGATTCGCCCAGGCGCGCGCATTCCATTGCGGCGCAGGGCGGCATCAATGCCGCCAAGAACTACCAGAACGACGGCGACAGCATCCAGCGTCTGTTCTACGACACCATCAAGGGGGGCGATTTTCGCTCGCGCGAAGGCAACGTGTTCCGTCTGGCGCAGATCAGCGTGAACATCATTGACCAGTGCGTGGCGCAGGGGGTTCCATTTGCGCGCGAATATGGCGGGCTGCTGGCCAACCGCTCGTTTGGCGGAGCGCAGGTGTCGCGCACGTTCTACGCACGCGGCCAGACCGGCCAGCAGCTGCTGCTCGGCGCCTATCAGGCGCTGGAGAAGGAGATCGCGAAGGGCGGCGTGACGATGTATCCGCGCTCGGAGATGCTGGACCTCATCGTGGTGAACGGACGCGCGCGGGGCATCGTGGTGCGCGACGAGATCACGGGGAAAGTCGAGCCGCATCTCGCCGATGCCGTGGTGCTCGCAACAGGCGGCTACGGTAACGTGTTCTATCTATCGACGAATGCGAAGGGGTGCAACACCACGGCCATCTGGCGCTCGTACAAGCGCGGCGCGGCGTTCGCGAATCCGTGTTACACCCAGATTCATCCCACGTGCATTCCCGTCGCCGGAGAATACCAGTCGAAGCTGACGCTGATGTCGGAGTCGCTCCGTAACGACGGGCGGGTGTGGGTGCCCAGGCGCAAGGAGGACGTGGGCACGGCGCCGGGCGCCATTCCGGAGGCGGACCGCGACTACTACCTGGAGCGGAAGTATCCGAGCTTCGGGAATCTGTCGCCGCGCGACATCGCGTCGCGCGCCGCCAAGGAAGCGTGCGACGACGGACGCGGCGTGGGCCCGGGGGGCCGAGGCGTGTATCTCGATTTCGCCGATGCCATCACGCGTCTGGGCGAAGACAAGATTCGCGAGCGGTACGGCAATCTCTTCGAGATGTACGAGCGCATCACCGACGAGAATCCGTACAAGGTGCCCATGCGCATCTATCCGGCCGTGCATTACACCATGGGCGGATTGTGGGTGGACTACAACCTCATGAGCACCATTCCCGGATTGCATGTCGCGGGTGAAGCAAACTTCTCCGATCACGGTGCCAACCGTCTTGGTGCGAGCGCGCTGATGCAGGGGTTGGCCGACGGATATTTCGTCCTTCCAGTCACCATCGGCGACTACCTCGCGTCGAACAGGCTGGAGCCCGTGTCGGTGGACGCGCCCGAAGTGAAAGCGGCCGTGGCCGACGTGCAGGCGCGTACGTCGAAGCTGTTGAGCATCAAGGGCAAGCGCACGGTCGCGTCGTTCCATCGCGAGCTGGGGCACATCATGTGGGAGAAGTGCGGAATGGCGCGCGATGCCGCTGGACTCCACCAGGCGTTGGAGATGATTCCAAAATTGCGCGAGGAGTTCTGGCAGAACGTCACCATTCCCGGCAGCGGGGACGATTTCAATCAGACCCTCGAGCATGCGGGCCGCGTGGCGGATTTTCTCGAGCTCGGCGAGTTGATGTGCAGGGATGCGCTGCACCGTGAAGAATCGTGCGGCGGGCATTTCCGCGTGGAGCATCAGACGCCGGATGGGGAGGCGCTCCGGAACGACGAGCAGTTCGCGTACGTTGCCGCATGGGAATTCGCGGGCGAGGGCAAGGCACCGCTTCTCAACAAGGAGCCGCTCGTCTTCGAGAACATCAAGCTGTCGCAGCGGAGCTACAAGTGAATCTCACCTTGCAGGTATGGCGCCAATCGGGCCCCGCGAGCGAAGGCAAACTTACGGAGTATCAGGCGACGGACGTGAGCCCCGAGATGTCGTTCCTCGAGATGCTCGACGTGGTCAACGAGAAGCTGGCCGAGAAGGGCGACCTGCCCATTGCGTTCGATCATGATTGCCGGGAGGGCATCTGCGGCTCGTGCGGCATGATGATCGATGGCGTGGCGCATGGGCCGTCGCGCGGAACGGCAACCTGCCAGTTGCACATGCGGAGCTTCACGGACGGTGATACCATCGTCATCGAGCCGTGGCGCGCACAGGCATTTCCGGTCATCAAGGATCTTGTCGTCAACCGGAGTGCGTTGGATCGCATCATTCAGGCGGGTGGTTACATCTCCGTTGCGACTGGTGGTGCAAAGGACGGCAATATGATTCCAATCCCCAAGCTGGACTCCGATTCGGCGATGGACGCGGCGGCGTGCATCGGCTGCGGGGCCTGCGTGGCGGCGTGCCCCAACGGCTCCGCGTCGCTCTTTACGGGGGCCAAGGTCTCGCATCTCGGTTTGTTGCCCCAGGGCCAGCCGGAGCGATACCGCCGGGCGCTCAGGATGGTGGCGCAGATGGACCTTGAATCGTTTGGGGGCTGCTCGCTGTTCGGGGAATGCATGGAGGCGTGCCCCAAATCCATCAGCATCGATGTGATTGCGCGGATGAACCGGGACTATGTGTACGCGTCAGTATCAGCCGTAGAGGAGCGAGCGCTGGGGGGCGAGGGGTAAGAGGGCACGCGCGCCTTCTTTCGCTCTGTCGGGACAACTGACCATATTTAGGTGGAGTTTGTGGTATCTCCGCCTTTTCCCCGAATGGTGAGCGATGACGTTCAAGCCGGTACGGATCGCGCTGCTAGCAGCAGTCATGATCGTCTCTCTTGCGCGCTGCGGTAGCGACAGCCCTACGGCGCCCGGAATCGTTTCAATTGCGCTCGATCTCTCGTCGGCGTCGATTCGAATCGGGTCCGTGATCCAGATCAATGCGAGCGTCACGGTGGACGGCGTGGCCGCGTCGCAGGTCGTCACGTTCTCCTCTGACAATCCGAGCGTCCTCAGCGTCACGTCCGCCGGATTGCTCAAGGCGCTGGCGCTGGGCACCGCCAATCTCACGGCGACCACCAGCTCAGGCGCAACGAAGACGGCGCTCATCACCGTGGTGCCAGGCCTGCCGTTCTCGATCGCGAAATCCGCGGGTGACAACCAGTCCGCCTCGGGAGGTGCCGCCGTGGCGGTGAATCCCGCGGTGGTGGTGAAGGATTCGGCAGGCAATCTGCTTGCGAACGTGGGTGTGACCTTCAGCGTCGTGTCGGGCGGCGGGTCCGTGACCGGCGGCGCTGCGACCACGAACGCCACGGGCGTGGCCACAGTCGGCTCGTGGGTTCTGGGAACGGCGGGCGGCACGAACACGCTGTCGGCGTCGGTCGCCGGCATCGCCGCAGTTACGTTTACCGCCACCGGCACTGCAACGGCGCCGGCGTCCATGCAGGTAAGCGCGGGGGACGGCCAGACCAGCGTGGCCGGCACCGCGGTGGCCGTGCTGCCCGCGGTCATCGTGAGGAAGGCGGATGGCACGCCGGCAGCCGGCGTCGCTGTCACTTTCGCGGTGTCCGCGGGCGGCGGTACAGTAAGCGGCGCGGCACAGACCACCGGCGCCAATGGTATCGCAACGGTGGGATCGTGGACGCTGGGCGCTTCGGCTGGCCTCAATTCACTCACCGCTTCGGCCAGCGGCCTGCCCAGCGTCGTCTTTTCCGCGACAGCAACGCTCGCGCCGGCGCCGCAGATCCTGCTGAGCAGCAATGCGGCAGGCTTCAACACCATCGTTGGCGGGGCCACGCCGGTTGCGAAGACGATCAATATCAGCAACAGCGGGACTGGCACCCTTTCCGGCCTCGCCCTTGGAAGCATCACGTATGGTGCAGGCGCCACCGGCTGGCTTTCGGCCACCCTCAGCGCATCCACCGCTCCGGCATCCGTAACGCTGAACGCTGCGCTCGGTACGTTGGCGGCAGGCACATACACGGCGACACTCCCGGTTACTGCGGCAGGTGTCTCCAACAGCCCGCAGACCATCACGGCCACCTTCGTGGTCGGCCCATCTACCGCCGCGAGTCCGCACGTTGTGGTGCAGCAGCAGCCCGTTGCGACTGTTACCGGCGCGGTGTTGGCCACGCAGCCAATCGTCAGGGTCGTTGATGCAGGTGGTTCCGTGGTTTCGACGTACAACGGCCACGTCCAGGCATCCATCGGCAGCGGCAACGGTGTCCTCTCGGGAACCACGAATGTCACTGCGGTCAACGGCGTGGCGACGTTCACCGACCTCAAGATCACCGGTTCCGGGACGTTCACCCTCCTGTTCTCGGCTGACCTGGCCTCGTCCGCCGGGTCGACGTCGTTCAATGTCGCGGCGCTGCCCGCGAGCCAGCTCTCCGTGACGACGCCCCCAGGCGGAGCGGCAACCAACGCAAACTTCACGACGCAGCCCGTGGTGGAGCTCCGTGACGCGAACAATGGCCTCGTCATCAACGCAACCGCGCCCGTCACCGTCTCCCTCGGCGCAGGCACCACCGGAAGCGGAACCCTCTCCGGAACGCTGACGGTGAACGCCGTGAGCGGCGTCGCACGCTTTACGGATCTCAAGATCTCCGCGGTGGGCGTGTATACGCTTGCCTTTACGTCGCCCGGGTTGCCACCCATCACCACGGCCACCTTTTCCGTAACGCTGGCCCCCCCGGTGGCCATCGCGATTACTACGCAGCCCGGTGGTGCACTGACCGGATCGCTGCTGGCGCCGCAGCCGGTTGTTCAACTGCGTGATGCATCGGCCAGCACGGTGGCCGGTGCAACGAATGCCGTGACCGCCACCCTGAGCGCCGGTACGGGCGTGCTGTCCGGAACTACCACAGTCAATGCCGTCAACGGCGTTGCGACATTCACCGACCTCAAGGTCGTCGGGTCGGGCACGTACACCATTACCTTCAGCGCGGCCGGCCTGACATCGGCTACGTCGGGCGCAGTCGTCATTGCTCCGCTGCCGGCAACGCAGCTGAACATCGCGACAGCTCCGGGGGGCGGCACGACCGGATCGGTGCTGACCACGCAGCCTGTCATTCAGGTAAGGGACGCCTCCAACGGCGTTGTGGTTGGCGCGACCAACTCCGTTACGGCAACGCTCAACGGAGCTGGCGGCACGTTGTCTGGAACGACGACGGTCAACGCGGTCAACGGCATGGCGACCTTCACGGATCTGAAGGTCACGGGCTCAGGGACCTACACGCTTACGTTCAGCTCCAGTGGGCTCGCGTCGGCCACTTCGGGGAGCATCACGATCGCGGCGCTTCCGGCGACGCGGCTCATCATTGCCACGCAGCCAAGTGGCGCCGTAACGGGCAGTGTGTTCGGAACGCAGCCGGTCATCCAGGTGCAGGATGCCACCGGCAGTGTCGTGGCGGGGGCAACGAACGCCGTCACGGCGCAGTTGAATGGCGTGGGCGGCACGCTGTCCGGTACCACGACCGTGAATGCGGTGAACGGGATCGCGACGTTCCCGGATCTCAAGATCACGGGATCCGGCAGCTATACCGTCACCTTCACGTCCGGCGCCCTAACGGCAGCGACATCGGGCACGATCGTCATCACGCCCTTGCCGGCGACGCAGCTGGCCATTGGCACGGCACCCAGTGGCGCTGCGACGGGTCAGGTGCTCACGACGCAGCCTGTCATTCAGGTACGTGACGCAACGAACGGCCCGGTCAACGGCGCGACAAACGTGGTCGTGGCGACATTGAATGGTGGCGGCGGCACACTCTCGGGCACCACGTCGGTGGCGGCGGTCAACGGCGTCGCCACGTTCACCGATCTCAAGGTCACGGGAACCGGCTCCTATACGTTGACCTTTACCTCGGGCGCGCTCACTCCGGTGACGTCAGGCTCCATCACGATCACCGCACTGCCGGCGACGAAGCTCGCCATCCAGACGCAGCCTTCGGGCGCCGTGACGGGTAGTGTCCTGGCGACGCAGCCTGTCATTCAGATTCAGGATGCGTCCAGCGGTATAGTAGCCGGCGCGACCAACGCGGTGACCGCCACTCTCGTGGGCTCTGGTGGCACGTTGTCCGGCACGACCACGGTGAACGCGGTGGCGGGCGTCGCGACCTTCACGGACCTCAAGGTTACCGGCGCAGGCACGTACACCGTCACATTCAGCTCCGGTGCCCTTGCACCGGCAACATCGGGCAACGTGGTGATCACGCCGCTTCCGCCCACGCAGCTCACCATCGCGACGGCGCCCAGCGGCGCGGCAACGGGGGTGGCGCTCACCACGCAGCCGGTCATCAACGTCCGCGATGTGGGGAACGGGGTGGTCAACGGCGCGACCAACGCCGTGACGGCGACACTCGTGGGTGCCGGCGGAACGCTCAGCGGCACCACCACGGTGAGTGCGGTGAATGGTGTGGCCACGTTCACGAATCTCTCGGTGTCCGGTCCGGGCACCTACACGATCACGTTCAGCTCGGGTGCGCTCACTCCGGTCACGTCCGGCTCCATCACGATTACCGCGTTGCCGGCCGCGAAGCTCGTCGTCCAGGCGCAGCCGTCGGGCGCGGTGTCGGGCAGCGTGTTGGGAGCGCAGCCTGTGATCCAGGTGCAGGATGCATCGAGCGGTGTGGTGGCGGGAGCCACGAACGCCGTGACAGCGGCACTCGTGGGTGCGGGTGGAACGTTGTCCGGTACCACGGTGGTGAATGCAGTGAATGGTGTGGCAAGCTTTACGGATCTCAAGGTCACCGGTGCGGGCACGTATACCATTTCGTTCAGCTCGGGTGCGCTGACGTCTGCAGCGTCGGTGTCCATCACGATTACGGCCCAGCCGCCGGCGGCACTTGGCATTGCCGCTCAGCCGAGTGGCGCGGTGTCCGGTTCGGTGCTCGCGGCGCAGCCGGTGGTTCAGATTCGCGACGCATCCAGCGGCGTCGTTGCCGGCGCCACCAACTCCGTCCTGGCAACATTGAATGGGGCAGGCGGCACCCTGTCCGGCACCACCACGATCGCTGCCGTGAACGGCGTGGCAACCTTCACGAACCTCACGGTCACCGGGGCAGGCACCTACAGCATCACCTTCACGTCGGCGGGACTCACGCCGGCCACCACCGGCACCTTCGTCATCACCGCGCAACCGGCCACGCAGTTGGCCGTCACGACGCAGCCCGGAGGAGCGACGTCGGCGGTGAACTTCACGACGCAGCCAGTCGTCGAAGTCCGCAACGCATCCAATGCAGTGGTTGCCGGAGCCACCAATGCCGTTACGGCGGCGCTGGTTGGTGCAGGTGGCACGCTCTCCGGTACGACCACGGTGAATGCGGTGAACGGCGTGGCGACCTTTACCGATCTCAAGGTGACCGGAGCCGGAACGTACAGCCTCACGTTCACGTCGGCGGGTGTTACGCAAGCCACTACCAGCGCCTTCGTGGTCACGGCGCAACCGGCCACGCAGTTGGCCGTCACGACGCAGCCCGCGGGGGCGACGTCCGCGGTGAACTTCACGACGCAGCCAGTCGTCGAAGTCCGCAACGCATCGAACACAGTGGTTGCCGGGGCCACCAATGCCATTACGGCGGCGCTGGTTGGCGCAGGTGGCACGCTCTCCGGCACGACCACGGTGAATGCGGTGAACGGCGTGGCGGCCTTCACGGATCTCAAGGTGACGGGCGCGGGCACGTACACCATCAGCTTCTCCGCGGCGGGCCTGACGCCGGCGACGTCCAATTCGCTGACCGTGTCAGCGGCGCCGGCAACGAAGCTGGCGGTCGTTACGCAACCGCTGGGTGCTCAGACAGGTGTCAACCTGGCCACGCAACCAGTGGTGCAGGTGCAGAACGCTGCCAGTGGCGTGGTGACCGGGGCGACGGATGCCGTCACCGCGGTGCTCGTAGGTGCAGGTGGCACGCTGAGCGGCACCACGACGGTGAATGCCGTGAATGGTGTCGCCACGTTCACGAATCTCAAGGTCACCGGCGCCGGCAGCTATACGCTCAACTTCAGTTCCGGCACGCTGACGTCGGCGACGTCGGGCGCGTTTACCATCACATCGCCACCTCCCGCCTCCATCGCATTGAATGTTGGCGGAGCGGCCACCACGAGTGCCGTAAACGGGACGAACCTCTCGATTCCGATCACCGCGGACATGGCGAACGCCCAGGGGCAGAACATCGCCTCGCTCACGTTCAACGTGACATGGGATCCCGCGAAGTTCGATTTCGTGAGCAGGACGAACGGGACGTTCGGCACGGGCCCATCCTTCACGGTGAACCAGAGCAACGTCGCGTCGGGTACGCTGGCGGTCTCGGTGTTCGATACGGACGGTTTCTCCACCGGTAGCCCGGTGATCCTTACGGTGACCCTGCTGCCCAAGGCGGCGGCATCGGGCACGGTTGTGACCGTCGTGCCCTCGGCGGCGGGCTCCGATGCGGGCAGTGACATCCTGTCAAAGATCGTGGTCCGGCCAACGGCCGTTACGACGCCATAAGCAGGATCCGGGCTGCGGCCGCCACGCGGCGGCCGCAGCCGGTCTCGGCAGGCTTCAATTCTTTTCTGGCGTTTGTTCGGTTGGCTCCCTAACTTTGTCGCAGTGGCACGAACACCATGGGTTTGCCGGAGCACGGCGAGCCATCTCTCACGAGGCCGTTTCGCATGATCAAGCACCGTGTAGCCCTTGCCGCGCTCGTCTGCGTTGCTGCCGCATGCAGCGAAGACCAGCCGGCTGCCAGGATCGCGTCTCCAGTGACCATGGTGCCGCCTGGCAGCGTACAGGTACTCATTCAGCAGGACCGGACCATTCGTGGTGACAGTGCGGTGTTCATCGTGCAGATCGTGCCGAACGGCGTGCCGGTGGCGGCCTATCAGGGCGAGATCACCTTTTCGCCGTCCGCGCTGCAGGTCATGTCCGTTCGCGCGGCAGAATCCAGGGATGGCGAGTATCGCGTGGTGAACTCCGAGCAGCTGAAGGACGGGCACATTCGGTTCGCCGTGTTCGCGCCCGAGGCAATCGCGTCGACCGAGGCATTCCGGATCGTTGCGCACGTGAACGGCACGCTTGCCGCCGCGAATCTTGTTGGGGGCCTGGACGTGGTTGGACAAGCCGACGGCGCGGCAGTAGGCGCCAGCCAGCTTCGTCGCAGCGTGGGTGTGTACGACGCGAACAGCAACGCGCTGCTCGTTCCCTGACGTACGCGAGGCTCAATGCGCAGGATCCACGTTCACGCCAGCGCCATCGCGCTGGCGTTCGTGTCTCTCGGTGCCGCTCCGTCAGTGCGCCGGGCGCGCCCGGCAGTGCCGACAGCACGCGTAACGGTCGTGAAGGCACCTGAGAGCACCGATCAACGCGTCGTTCTCCTGGTGCGCGTGGAGGGCGACGGCATGGTACTCGGCTCCTATCAGGGGCGGGTGCACTTCGATCCCGCTGCATTCGTCGTGGATTCCACGGCGGCTGGAAAGGACGGCAGCCGGTACGTGAATGCCGCGGAGGCCGCGAAAGGGTCCATTCGATTCGCCGGCTTTACAACCAACGGGTTCAAGAGCGCGGATGCGGTTCGCATCGTGGGTCATGCAACCAGACCGCTGGCGAGCGCGAAGATCGCCGCGGAGCTCGAGGTGGCGGGCGATCTGGACGGCAAGTCCGTCGCCAAGACCGGTCTGATCGCGGCGGCGGGCCTTACTGCGGCAAAGTAGTCCTGCTGGTGTTATCAGCGGCGAGGCAAACGCGGCGAACGACTACGGCACCCGACGATTGACATCGCCGCCGCTGATCACTCGGCCGCTGGCATCGGTGACAAATGGCGTGACGGGAAGCGGAAGCTCCCTGATCTGCACACGCTGCTGGCCTGGTACCGGCAACGCGTCGAAATACGGCACTGCGTCCGACTGCGACACATCCACCACGTAGCCGAGGTCGAGCAGCGAGGCGGCTGTGAGTGGGCTGAGTGGATTCAGTCCGCCACCGGCCGTGGTGAAGCCCGTCATGAGCTCGCGCTTGAGGACCGACTCGCGCCAGTGCGCGTTGCGCGTTCCCGTGCTGCAGCAGTTTTCCACGGGCACGATGGCGCCGCCATAGCCGGTGCCCAGGTTCTGGAAGGCCCACTGGGCGTTGGCGCCCACGAACACGGGGTCGCCGGCGGGGTCGGGATTATCGGGCGCACGGTTGGGCAGGAGGGCACTCGACCAGTTGGTACCAATGCCAAGCACGTGTCCCATCTCGTGCAGCACCACAGGAAAGAGAATTCCTCCCGTGTCCATGCTGGTCACGTCTGCCGCATCGAGGATCATGAGGCCCACGTAGGCATGTCCGGTTCCGCTTCGGATGTAGCATGGGCCCCCCTGCGCCTGCGTTCCGCCGGGACCATCGATGGGGGCGACCTTCACGTAGATCACCAGGTCGTCGATGGTCTCGGTGATGTTTGGGACGCCGTCGAAACCGCACGCGGCCACGTTCAGGTTGTTGACGACCTGGTTCGGCTCGTCTCCGCGAATGATCTGCGACCAGCGCGCGGCCGCAGCGGCGAATGCCACGTTCGCCGCTGCCGGCATGGTACCCACGGGCCGCACCTCGATGTTGAAGGCCGCGGCAACCTGATTGACGGTGAACGTGGCGGAACCGACAACGTTGCCGATCGTCGCCGTGATGTTCGTGGTGCCGGTTCCGAGCGCCGTCACCGTGCCGTTGGCGGCGACGCGCGCCACCGTGGGAACGGAGGATGACCAGGTCACCGTGGCCACGATGACATTGCTCTGCGGGTCACGGACGGTTGGCGTGGCCAGTGTTGTCGCATTGCCACTCAGCGTGGAGTTCCCGAGCGACACGGAAATGGAGCCGACATTCGCGCCACCGTTCACCGTTATCGTGGTCGTGCCCGTGATACCGCCCGCGGCGGCGGTGATCGTGGTGGTTCCATTGGCGACGGCGGTCACGACGCCGGCGGCCGAGATCGTCGCGACGGCGGGTGCACTGGAGCTCCACGTTACCGGCCAGCCGGATACGGTCGCTCCAACGGAATCGCGTGGCGTAGCAGTCATTGTCTGCGTATTGCCCACGGTGACCGTGGGAAGGGCAGGCGTGACTGCGATGGAGGCAATTGGCGCCACCGTGACCGCAAGCGGCGTTTCGCCCCGGGAGACCGATGGATTCACCCAATTGACGAACACGTCTGCCACGCCGGCGCGCACATTCTGCGTGGCACGCACCACCAGATTGACGATGGTTGGTGAGGGCTGCGACGCGAGGAACGTGCTGTACGTAACCGTTCCGGACTGGGGGTTGTCGAGGGTACAGGCGTTGGTGGACGTGCCGCCGCTGAAATCCGATGTGAGTGCCGACGTGCTCGACTGCACGACGCCGCAGAAGAACGACGAGCCCCGGGCATCCATCGCTCCGGATGGATCGGTGACACTCCACGCCACCGGAATGGGTGCGCCGATGGCGGCCTTCGTGGAGAAGGTGGTCATCGTGTATGTCGCCGGAACGAGCGTGAGCGATTTGTTCACCGTGCCGCTCGCGGGCACTGCCATGCTGAACTGGCCCCCGGCCAGGAAAAGGTTGTTGGTGGGCGAGGCGGCATCCAGCGCGACGACCTTGACCGCGAAGGTGCCGGACGTGGGCATGACGAGGTCCATCGTGCCGCCATTGGCCGCACTCACCGTTTGTATAAAGCCGAGGTAATCGGTGATGCCCGGTCCGGTAACCTGTGCGATGTACTGGCGTGCCGTGCGGCCCGAATGTGCCATCGTGAGATGAATGGTTGATGCGCCGGCGGCCACGACGACGGACAGCGATGCCGTAACTGCGGGATTGGTGGCGGATGTTGCAGTGATCGCCGCGGTGCCGCCGCTGACGGCGGTGACAAATCCGTCGGCGTTGACGGTGGCGACCGCCGTGTTGCTCGAGCTCCACGTGAAGCTCGCGCAGCCCGTGATGTCCCCGCTCGCCGCGTCGCGTGGGGTTGCCGATAGCCGCACGGTGCCGCCGGCCGAGAGGTTCTGCGTTGCACCGGGTGCGAGCGTTGCGCTCGCCACGACGGGCGGGGAAGCAACCACCGTGTTGACGCGTGCCGCGGCGCTCAACGCAACGGAGAAGCGCGCAATCTGCTGGGCATCGATGATGTTCACGCTCGCATCGGCGTTGACGTCGCCTTGCGCGCTTACCGCGGCCGCATTGGCGACGCTCAATCCGACCGTGGTGCGGGCGATCTGCTGCGCGTCGATGATGTTGACGGTATTGTCGTTGTTCGCATCGCCCCACTTGCCATAGACGGCGACGCAGACGTCGAGCCCGCGCGGCTGCAGCAACGCAAGAATGCTCTGCGCCGAGACATTCGCCGCGGCACTCGGCGTCATAATGACGCGCGTTCCGCCTGAATTCGCGCTGGCGGTAAAGAAGGCGTTAGCGAGCGTGGCCGTTGCCGCGAGCGCCGTTCCGTTCGACGCAGTGAAGGTCGACGATCCGCCCGCGGCTCCGGTGAGGTCCGGAGTGAATGTCCAGCCAAGTGCCGGAACGACGCGCAGGGAATCGAGGGTGAGGCGGCTCGCGCCCCAGGTAATTGCGCTCGCGAGCGACGCGATGTTCGTCGTCGTCGCGTTGGTGATGTCGATGATGACGGGCACGGTGACCTTGCCGCCCGGGAGGACCACGGTACTCGCGGCGGCGCCGGCTGCGATGGCGATGGTCTGCGCATGAAGCTGGTCGACTGGTGCGGCGGCGGCGAGCCCCGCAACGGCCAGCACTCGCACGAGGGCGGATGTCGACATTCTCGTACGTGATCTATGCATCATCGCAGCGGGGGGCTGAAGAGAGGGAATGCGGATTACAGGCGGGGGAGCGTGACACCCGTCTGCGACTGATACTTTCCTTTCTTGTCCTTGTACGATACTTCGGGCTCTTCGTCGCCCTTGAAGAACAGGACCTGGGCGATGCCTTCGTTCGCGTAGATCTTGGCGGGCAGGGGAGTGGTGTTGGAGATCTCGAGGGTGACGTAGCCTTCCCATTCCGGCTCGAAGGGCGTCACGTTCGTGATGATGCCGCACCGGGCGTACGTCGACTTGCCGACCGTCACGGTGAGGATGTTGCGCGGAATCCGGAAGAACTCCACGGAGCGCGCGAGTGCGAAGCTATTAGGCGGCACGATGCAGACGTCGCCTTCCCATTCCACGAAACAGCTGCTCTGGAAATCCTTGGGGTCGACAATGGAGTTGAGGACGTTGGTGAAGATCCTGAACTCGCGCGCGACGCGCATGTCGTATCCATATGAGCTCACGCCGTACGAAATGACGCCGTTGCGAACCTGACGATCCTCGAATGGCTCGATCATCCCGTGTTCCTTTGCCATCCGGGTGATCCAGCGGTCGGACATGATGCTCATGCGTGCTCTGGGGGGGGCGGGGAGGAAGGGAGCAATCCGGTCGAAGGCGTGCATCGGGACCGCGCGAAAGTTATGCGCCGAGACGCACCTCCGCCAACGACGACCCGGTTCCGCGTGGGGGATGGCCGCCCGCCGATTGTCAGGGCGAGGCGCATGTGAACAGCCTGGCATGCCTGCGAACGCAAACGTGCCGACGGGTTCACTCAATATTGAACGGGCGGAAGCGCTGCCTCGATCTCCGTCCGCCTTGCCTCTTCCCATGGCGGCAGCTTGAGACCGCGGCCGAGCTCCGCGAGTGGCTCGTCCACCGTGAAGCCGGGGGCCATGGTTGCCACCTCGAACAGGACGCCGCCGGGCTCGCGAAAATAGATCGACTGGAAATACGAGCGATCGAGCACCGGGGTGACTTCGACGCCGCGCGCCACGAGCGCCTCGCGCAGCCTGAGCTGCTCGGCCGGCTCCGCGATGGCCATGGCGACGTGATGCACCGTGCCGACGCCGTTCCGGGCACGCGTGCCGTCTGACGACGTCAGCAGATCGACGGACTTGCCGGGTCCCGACCCATTGACCGACAGGCGCAACCGTCCGTCCATCTCGTCGGCGACATCAAAGCCGAACCACTCGCGCATGAACGCCAGTGTGGGCGCGGGGTCGTCGACGGTCATGGTCACGCCGTGAATTCCGCGTATGGCCATGTCACTGTCCACGTCGTTCGCCAGCCACGGCGTTCGCAGGTCACTTGCAGTTGCGACCAGCTCGATCGCGAGCCCCGAGGGATCCGTGACCACGATGGACTCTTCGCCAAAGCGCGGCGGAACATCGGTGGCGTGGGCGGCGCCATACTCGAGCAACCGGGCTTTCCAGCGTGGCAGTGAACCGGCCGGAACGGAGAATGACGTGACCGTCACTTGCCCGGCGCCCTTGATGCCCGTCGGCACGTGCCTCAGGCGATACGGGAAGGTGGTCCAGAGCGTGCCAGGCGTTCCGCGCTCGTCACCATAGTAGAAGTGGTAGACGCCGCGATTGTCGAAGTTCACGGTCTTCTTTACCAGCCGCAGGCCGAGCGCGTCGAGCACGAAGTCGAGGTCCGCCTGCGCGTCGTCTGCCGTGGCCGTGACATGGTGGAGGCCGAGGATTGGAAAGCTCATCGTGGTCAGTGGGGGGTGATGGTCCCGGGCGCGCGCTGCGGTACGGCGACACGACTGGCCGCGGCATCGGGGCGCCGCTCGGAGAGCAGCTTCGTGGCAAATCGCTGCGCCTCGCCAACCCGCTCCACTTCAATCGCGATGGCCTCGATGGCCTCTTCCATTCGTTGCATGCGGGGGCTCGACTCGATGTCGAGCATGGGCTGTTTCCTGGGCGTGCGAAGCCAGATCCGTCGTGCGAGCGCAATGGACATGGGGAGCATCAGGAGAAAGACGCCCAGCGCCAGATTCTGGAATACCTGCTTGTCGAAGATCTGCTCGCGCGGCGGCACGAGGGTAGACGCCGGAAGCGCGGCCGGCTGCTCGAGCTGTGCGATACGCGACTTCATGGCTTCGCTTTCCTTTTCT
>JAQBPY010000373.1 GCA_028287285.1 Gemmatimonadota bacterium | reverse complement strand
TTTGGTGGTGTCCTGCACGGCGCTCTGCACTTCCGGCGGCGTTGCCGGCACCTTCGGAACCGTATCCTGCGCCGGCGTCTTCGCGACCGGTTTTGGCACCGTATCGGCAGCCACCGCGCGATGCAGCCCCGCGCTGGCCACGTCCGCCGCGTGCGCCACCTTTACCGTGCCGAACATGTCGAGGGCATGGCAGTACACCCAGCCCAGTCCCTTTGGCTCCGGCGGCTTGAGTGACTTTGGCGCGAACGCCTGCAGCGCCTGTTTTTTTTGCGCGGCAATGAAGTCACGCTCCGCGATCGTGTATTGAAACTCCGCCTGCCACAGGCGACTCTGCATCTCGCAGATGCCCATCTCGCGGTCGCCCTTGTTCGAGGCATCGGACGTATGCAGCTCGAGGCCCTTGCCCACGTCCTTCACCCGGATGCGCTGCTGCTTGAAGAACAGCCGATTGAGCTGGCTCGGCTTGTCGGTTGCCACCTCGTGCATCTGGCCGTCGAACAGGTCGAGGTCCAGATCCCTGCCGTTCTCCTCCATCGCGATTCGGCCGCTGTCGGCATAGATCGTCCGGCGGCGAATGGGATCGGCGAGGTTGTAGATGACGACGTCTTTCAGCTTGCTGCCCTGCCGGTCCACCTGGCCCGCCTTGAGATAGAACTTTCCCTCGGCGACGGTGTTGATGACCTGCTCGTGCAGCAGGAACGTGGGCTTGGTCTGCGAGATGTCCTCCTGCAGCGTCTTGAGCTCGTGATTGGCGCGGGGCAGGACCTGGTCGTTGAACGCCAGCAACAAGCCGGACATCACCACACCCGCCACGATGGCCGGCGCCACCAGCCTGAATGGGCTGACGCCGTTGGCCTTGAAGGCCGTGACTTCGTTTTCGGACGCGAGACGGCTGTAGGCGTAGAGAACGGCCACCAGGGTGGCCATGGGGATCGTGAGCGCGAGCGTGAACGGAATGGAGAGCAGGAAAAACTCCGAAATCACGGGCCACGGCAGCCCCTTGCCCACCAACTCGCCGAACTGGCGCGAGATGAAGTTCAGGAGCATGAGCGACGTCAGCGCGATGAGCGCGAACGCGAACGGCCCCACATGTTCCCTGACGACGTAACGGCTGATTATCTTCAAACGCTGGCTCGAAGCGTGGTGGGCACGCGGAACTTCATGAGTGGCACAGGGTTGTAGCGCAATTTGCAGCCTGTAAATTCCGCACGGCCGGCAGAGAAATTCAAGTCTAACGGTTGGTCACACGCGAGACCCGTACCCACGCCAGATCGGTGTGGTGTTTCACCCGCCGCGGTCGGTCTGTACCCCGCCTCCCCTATTTGGTGCGCGTTCTCCGGCTCCTCGCCGCGCTCGCGGCGTTCGCCTGGCCCCTGGGGCTGGGAGCGCAACTTCCGGTGCCCAAGCCACCGGTGCCACCGGTGGATTCCACCAAGGTGGACACGCTCCGCCTGCCCGTGGCGGATTCCGTGCGCCGCATCCGGCTGCCCCGGCCGGCCACCGCCAGCGCAGACACGGTCCGAAAGCCCCTCTTTGGCCCGGGGTCGGACCTCTCGCTCGACGTCCACACCCGCATCGAGAGCAAAGAGGAAAGCCGCCGGGACGAACGGTGCAACAACGGCCAGCTCGCCTTCTTCGCGACCTGCAACCAGGGCTTCCAGCCAGCATTCGACTTCCAGCTGAACATGCGCAGCAAGGGCACGGTCGCGGATCGTGTGCACGTCGACGTCGACTTCGATACGCAGCGCGAGTTCGATGCCTCGAACGCCATCAACATCTTCTACCTGGGCAAGGAATCCGAGCACCTCAAGAAGCTGGAGATCGGCAACCTCGCTTTTTCCCTGCCCACCACGCGCTTTCTCTCCGGGGCGGTGCCCAGCGGAAACTACGGGCTCCAGGCCATCGGGCAGGCGGGGCGCTTCACCTTCCAGGCCATCGCCGCGCAGCAAAAAGGCACCATTGTCAAGGACCGCGACTTCTACATCGGCAACAAGAGTCTCCAGAACGCCGACCGCGAGATCAAGGACAACGAAATCGAAGCGCGCCGTTTCTTCTTCACGGTCGATCCCACCCTGTTCAAGGGCACGTACCCGAACATCGACATCCTCGACCGCGCACAGATGTCGTCCCTGGCAAACGCGCTGCCGGATACGCTCCGCCCGCGGCGGGTGGTCCTCTATCGCGTGCAGTTCGGCACCCAGCCGCAGAACCCCAACGGCCCTCGCCTGCGCGTCATCGGCGATCCCGGACAGGGACGCCAGACCTACGACGTACTGCGCGAAGGCGTGGATTACTTTCTCGATCCATCCCAGCTGTGGTTCGCGCTCGTCCGGCCGATGAACCTGAACAACGAACGTCTCGTCGTTGCGTACACCGTACGCATCAACGGCGTCGAAACAGTTCACCCATCAACTGGCGGGACACCGGACCTCGCCGCCAGCAACGGCGATCAGACCGCAAACCTCATCTTCGACCCCAATGTGAATCCCGGCGCTGCGGCATTTCGGCGGGAGATCCGGTCGGCGTACCGCGTGGCCGGCGAAGAATTGATCAGGAGCTCCACGCGCGTGCGCGTCGTGAGCGGAACGGGCGAGCAGGAAAAGCCGGCCGCCGGCACCGCGGCGACTTTCCTTCAGATGTTCGGGCTCGCGCAGTCGGTGAATCCCGCGCAGTTCGACCTCGAGAACAGGCTCTGGCCGCGCCCCACGGACCCGAACTACAGCGCCGCGGCCGGCGGCACCGCCGGTCTGGCCAACGCGGCGTCACTTGGCTCCGCCGCGTTTGCGTCCACCAATTCGAATGGACGCATCATTCGCGACTACTTCGTGATCTTTCCATCGCTGCAGCCGTTTGCGAAGCGCGATTCGGGACTCGTCGTCGCCGGAAATCCCACGAACGACGCAGTCTACACCACGCCGGGCGAATATCTCATCTCGGCGCAGCATCCGCCCAACGTCTATCGCCTCAAGGTGGGCTACTCCACGGAAAGCTCCTCCGACGCCGGCGCCATCGTGCTTGGCAGCGTGCAGATTCGGCGCGGGTCGGAACGCCTGTCCATGGACGGCGTGCCACTGCGCCGAGATCTCGACTATCTCGTGGACTACGACCTCGGTCGCATCTCGTTCACGCGGCCGGATACGATGTTCACACGCCAGCGGCGGGTGACGGTGCGGTACGAGGAAAATCCATTTCTCATCGTCACGCCAACGTACCTCTACGGCCTCACGAGCTCCGTCTCACTGGGCAACGGCGAGCTGAATCTCATGGCGCTGCAGCAGTCGCAGACCGCCGGAAATCTTTCGCGCCCGCAACTCGGCTTCGAGCCGGTGTCGTCGCTGCTCGTCGGCGTGAATGGCCAGATCGGCTGGGACGTCGCACCGGTTACGCGACTGGTGAACAAGCTTCCGTTCGTGAAGACGTCGGCTCCGTCGCGCCTCAGTCTGCAGGGTGAGGTGGCAACGAGCAGGCCGCAGGCGAACAGCAGCACGCAGGCGTATCTCGAGAGCTTCGAGGGGGAAGCGGGCGTCACGGTAGGGCTGTCGGATCAGGCGTGGGCGCTCTCGAGCCAGCCGGCCGACGGACACATTCTGCCGCGGCGCTACGGCGCAAATCCATTCGACACTCGGCGCGCCACCACCATTGCCTTCCAGAACAATGGTCTCTCCGCGACGGGCGGGCAGGTGCGCATCTTCAGCGACAGCATCGATCAGAATGCGACGTATGCGGGGCTGAGCAGCACGTTCGCCGAAACGGTGTTGTGGATGACACTGTATCCGCTGAACATCGGTGGGCGCCTCAACGCGGACAACAAGACATACGACTGGACCATCGCGAACGCGCCTGCTGGCCGGCGGTACCGGTCCGTTCGCACGGTGCTCAGTCCATCCGGTGTGGATCTCACCCGTGTGGAGAATCTCGAGTTCTGGACACTCGTCGACACGAACGCGGTGAATCGCAGCACGAATCCCACGCTGGTGTTCGACATTGGTGAAATATCCGAGAACCGGCTCGCGTTTGCTCCGGAGACGTTGACTGTCCGGAGCGGCGCCGCGGCAAAGCCGGATTCGGTGTTCCGCGGCAAGAAATTCCAGGGCGTCGACCAGCTCGACTCCGAGCGTGATCCCATCTCGCGTGCGTTCAACGCCGCGGTCAACGACACCGGCCTTCCCGGCGACGTGGTCGACACGCTCGCAATCGACAACGGTACGGGGCTCATTCGCGCATTCAACGTGCCTGTTTGCAGCGGAACCACGAGCACCACGCCGCGGCTTGGCGACACGCGAACAAATTGCACGGTGCACAACAACCGTCTCGACGAAGAGGACATCGATCTCGACAACGTGCTCAACCTTCGAACGGTCACCCGCGAGCAGGAGCGCGTGTCGCGTTTCGTCATCGACCTGAGTGACTCGCGTCGCTGGACGCGTTTTGGCCTGCCCTTCAGGCAGATTGACGCGGCAGGCACGCCGCACACGCTGCAATGGGTGCTCGTGCGGGTTCCTTTTCGCACGGCAGACGACACCCTCAACGATGTGTTGCTGCGTCGCGTTCGTGCTTTACGCGTGACCATGGTGAGTGGGGCAGGAGCCCCCGATGCGAGTTTTACCCAGATTCCGCTCGCTCGGCTCAAGTTCACGGGGCCGCCCTGGCTCAAGCGCAATGAGCAGACACTCGCCGGCATCGCCGGCGAAGCTCCGGCCGGCGGCTATACGCAGACGTCGCTCATCGGCACCGCGGACAAGACCCTCGCCGGTGACGGATACCAGTCGCCGCCCGGCGTTGTCGACGAAGCCGACGCAAAGACCGCCGCATTCGGTGTGGGCGCAATTCAGGTGAACGAACGTTCCTTGCGCTTGCAGGCAGGCAACCTGCCGGTATTGGGCCGAGCGGAAGCGTATTACAGGTTTCCCAACGGCCAGCAGAATTTCATGAGCTATCAGGAACTGCGCCTGTGGGCTCGTGGCCACAGCGTGGGCTGGGGCGATCACGGCGAACTTCAGATGTACGTGAAGGTCGGCCGTGACGCCAACAACTTCTACCTCTATCGCACGACGGTGTCGTCGGGCGCGGGGCAGGCCGCCTGGAATCCCGAGGTGCACGTCGACTTCAACCGCTTCTTTGCGCTGCGGCAGAAGATCCAGGCAGCGTACCTCAGGAACAAGGGTGACACGCTGCAGTGCACCGGCATCGACTCGGCGCTGGTACATGCGTCGGCGGTGCCTGCGCTTGCCGGCCAGCAGCGTTACGTCGCGTGCGACGGCGGCTACATGGTGTACACCGTGGAGCCTGGCGCCGCACCGCCCAATCTCGCGGCGGTGCAGGAGATGGCGGTTGGTTTTGTTCGGCTGCCTGCCGCGAACGGTGCGCCGAGCGTGATTGGGCCGGCGGATTCGCTCGAGCTGTGGGTCGATGACATTCGCCTTGGTAACATCGTGAATCGTCCCGGCTATGCGGGGCAGATGAGCGTTGCGCTCTCCGCGGCCGACATCGCCGACGTTCGCGTGGGCTATGTAAAGAAGGACGCGAATTTCCATCAGTTGACGGATCAACCATCGTTCGTCGATGATCACGTGCTCGACATCGTTGGCACGCTGCATCTCGAGAAGTTGCTGCCCGCGTCGCTCGGGCTCGCGATGCCGCTCACCATTACGCATGTGGCATCCTCGAGCAATCCCCTGTACCTCACCGGCACGGATGTGTTGGGTGCGGGCGTGCCGAATCTGCGTGCGCCCGGCGCCGGAACCACGACGTACGCCTTCAGCGTTCGCCGGACTACCGCGCTGGAGAATCCGTTGTTGGGTGCGCTCGTGGACAACCTGGGTCTCACCTCCACTTACACCACCGGCGACAGCCGCAACGAGTACCAGCGGGGAGCGAGCGACCAGTTTGCCATGAGCCTGGATTACAGCGTTGCCGCCGAAGCACGCACCACTACGCTTCCGTCGTTCATCGGATCGTCGTCAAGGCTGTTGTCGCTCGTTGGAGGCGTTCGCGACACGACCTTCTCTGCACCGACGATCCGGTGGAATCCTACTGTGCTGCGCTTCTCGAGCGGCGTGGTGCGCGGAAGCGATGAGCGCTTTTCCTTCTTCAAGCCGGCCGACGCACCCGACGACTCGGCGCGTGTATCTCGCGCGAGCCAGAATCTGTGGCGCAATGCAACCACACTCGAGCTTCGGCCCACGAGCGCACTCACTGCCCGGTGGGATTTCGTGTCGCTTCGCGATCTCCGTGACTACGGCGACACCACCGCCGCGGCGCGCGTCGCCACTGAGAGCCGTGCAAGGATGTTCGGGGCGAATGTCGGGATGGAGCGGGAGCGCTCGCTGCTCACGTCATTGGGCTTCGCACCGCAATTCTCGTCATGGTTCAGGCCGCGTGCGGATTTCGGCACGCAGTACGGCATGTTGCGCGATCCCAATGTTGGATCACTGGCGCAGCTCACGTTCGGCAATTCCGTTACGGAAGCGCTGCCCAGGCGCGTGACGGTGTCGCAGAATCTCGGGGGTGGTGTGAACCTCGACATCGGCAAGGCCATCACGCACTACGCCGCGGACTCCTCGGTTATTCGGCGTCTGTCACCGATATTTCAACCTATAGATATCACCGTCACCCGCAGTTTGCTGTCAGCATTCGATGCCGCGGGCAACGGTACGCCCACGGCATTGCAGTTCGGTTTCGGCGGTGTGAATGCCTTCCGCAGCGCGAATGGCGAGCTCGCGGCCACCACCGGCCTCACCGAGGCGCTGTCCGCAAGCCAGTCGCTGTTGCTGCCGTTCAACGTGGCATTCGTCAATCGCTATCGGCGCACCACCACCCGCAGCTGGACGCGGCGCTACGACGACACGCAGGCCGTGGCCGACGGCGCACAGACCGTATTCCCCGACGTGAGCGTGCGGTGGAACTGGACGCCGCCGCTATTTCTGCAATCGTTCTTCAAGTCGGTTGGTGCAAATGCGGGATATGCACTTTCACTCGGGAGCACCTTCCTGCCTGCCGACGACTTTGGCCAACGCCCGGAGCTCAGGGGCTCGCGGGTGAGGACCATTCCACTCAACACGTCGGTTGCATGGGGTTTCGGGCGCGGGCTCACGACGTCGGCGGGATATGCGCGCACGGTGCGCACCGATTCGCTGCCCGGCAGTGTCGCGGACGGCACCCAGGAAGACATGAACGTCGACGTGGGCCGAGCGTTCAAGTTGCCAAAGAGCCTCGGCTTCACGATCGATAACGACATCCGCGCGCGCATCGGCTGGCAGCAGACGCGCACCTCCACGTACATCAACGATCTCGCGCGCGCAGGCACGAGCCGTCTGGCCGACAACGGGCGCACGGCGTGGAACGTGAACGCCGATACCGACCTCAGCGAAACGGTGCTTTTCACCCTGCAGGGCTCGCGTGTTCTCACGTACGACCGCAATTTCAACAAGAGCGCCACGCAATACGTCGTCTCGGCGGTCTTCCAGGTGCAGTTCTTTGGCGACGCGAAATAGCGCGTTGCTTCACGCTTCCAACAAGGGTCACTGGCTCGTGCGAATGCTCACCCTGTGCTGCACCCTCGGCCTCGTGCTCGCAAGCGCGTGCGACAAGCTCTCCCTCCCGATGCGCGCCAAAACGGCCTTCAACGGCGATTCCGCACTCGCGTACACCAGGGCGCAGGTGGCGTTTGGCCCGCGCGTTCCCGGCACCGCGGGCGCGATCAAGGCAGGTGACTGGATCGTCACGATGATGAAGGCCCGCGCCGACACGGTCATCGAGCAGCGCTGGAAGCACAAGACGCTCAAGGGCGACTCCATTCCGCTGCGCAACATTCTTGCGCGCTTCAATCCCAAAGCCACCCAGCGGGTGCTGTACATCACGCATTGGGACACGCGTCCCATGGCCGACAGCGACCCCGTACTCGGCAACCGCGGCGATCCGATCATCGGCGCAAACGACGGTGCCGCCGGCGTCGGCCTCTTCATCGCACTGGGTGATGCGTTGAAGAAGACCCCTGCCACCATTGGCGTGGACCTGCTGTTCGTGGACGGCGAAGATTACGGGGTGAGCTTTGATCCGCCGTACACGGATGTGCTGCTGGGCTCACAGTATTTCGTGAACAACCTTCCATCGCCTGATTACAAACCCATGTTCGGCGTGTTGTGGGACATGATCGGCGACCAGTATCTGGACATTCTCCAGGAAGCAAATTCCGTCCGTAGCGCCCCCGAGGTGGTGAGCCGTGTGTGGAAAAAAGCCGATGATCTTGGCTACTCCAGGTATTTCCTGAGCTCGGGCGGTCAGGCGATCATCGATGATCACGTTCCTTTTCTTGACAAGGGTTTTCGGGTGATCGATGTGATCGACTATGAGTACGGCCCGCCGGATCCCTCCGGACACGCGTCGCCCAACTATCACCACACCATGCAGGACACGATGGAGCATGTCTCCGCAAAGTCGTTGCAGATCGTGGGGGATGTGGCGTTGTCGCTGCTGCTGGATGGCTGAAAAGCGGGTTTGAACCACAGAGGACACAGAGGGTCGCAGAGGAAACGCAGAGAGCCGCGGCTAGAGTTTGTTCACCATGCGTTTGATGCCGTCTTTCAGGAACATGGAGTGAAAATTCATCAGGAGTCCAACTTTGTATCCGCTCAGGCGGAGGTTTGAAAGGAGTTGGGCTTCGTGCACGGGTAGTTGTTTTGCAACGGCTTTGAGTTCCAGCAACACGCATCCCTGCACAACCATGTCGATGCGATAGGCGACGTCGACACGAATGCCATCGTAAAGGAGCGGCAGCGGAACTTCTTCCTCGACAGAGAGCCCACGCTTACGGAGCTCGTGGGCAAGACACGCCTGGTACGCACTCTCCAGAAGTCCCGGTCCAAGCGCTGAGTGCACTTTCATCGCGGCGTCCACGATCTGTGCTGTGATGGAGTTGACACGGGCGACATCCAGCTCTCTCGACATCTCTGCGTTTCCTCCGCATATCTCCGCGCACTCCGCGGTTCATGATGGTCGTGACGATGTGGATGATGCGTCGGCGGCGGTCAGGCGAGAAGACGCGTGCGTCCGAATGACCCGACGCACACGATTTGGGTGACGCTCCCACGGAAGACCCCCCTCATCTTCCGCGCATGCCAACACCATCAGAGCAGAAAGCCCTCGCCTTCGTCGCCATTTTAATCCTCCTTGGCGGCGCCGTTCGGGTCCTTCGGGCCGGACCCTCCACCCCTACCGGGCTCGAGCAGCAAGCGCTCGCTCGGCAGGCCACGGCAGCAGACAGCGCGTCCGGAAAACCCAAAAAAGGCAAGCGCCCTTCCAGGACCGCCGCGACGCCACACGTCGTGGGCGGTGTTGCGAGCGTAGCACCAAGCTACGCGAGGCCGGACCAGCCGTTCTCCACATCTCCATACGGGTATCCCCCACCGGGGCCTCGGCTCGATACGGACGTCCGCGGCATCAAACCCGCCGCCGCAGCGCCGAGTACGGCAGGAAAAGGCGCCGCAACGGGCCTCATCGACTTGGACGTCGCCACCGAAAAGGAGATCGAAGCGCTGCCCCGCGTCGGACCAGCGCTCGCTCAGCGCATCGTCGCCAATCGGGACTCCCTTGGCCCATTCAGGTCGCTCGAGGGATTCCGGCGCGTCAAGGGGGTAGGAGCCGCCACCATCAAGCTCTTCGAGCCCCTGGTCACCTTTTCCGGCAAGCCTGGTCCCCGCGCACGCCCCCAGTAATTCTTGACATGGTCTGAACGCACGGCGACCTTGACCGTGCGGACTTCCCGCTCACTCT
Organism: Gemmatimonadota bacterium; assembly: GCA_028287285.1. GTDB lineage: Bacteria > Gemmatimonadota > Gemmatimonadetes > Gemmatimonadales > Gemmatimonadaceae > AG11. Next base: position 2,535 of record JAQBPY010000373.1, on the reverse strand, counting down.
ATAGGTTGGTGAGACGGTCCGTTGAGTCTTCCCTCCGCGAGTGAACATCGGTTTATGGCTGCTCCGGTCGCTTCCAGCGAACGTCTTGGCGATCTCCTCGTCCGCGAGGGGCTCATCACGCGTGAGCAACTGGACAAGGCACTCCAGGAGCAACGCCAGAACGGCACACGAGTCGGCTACAACCTCGTGAAGCTCGGCTTCATTGCCGAAACCGAGCTGACCAAGATGCTCGCACGGCAGTACAAGATGCCCGCGGTCGACCTTTCCAAGTTCGAGGTCGATCCGCGCATCGCCAAGCTCATCCCCGGCGATCTCGCGATCAAGCACCTCGTCCTGCCGCTCAAGCGCGACGGCCGCGTTCTCACGGTCGCCATGGCCGACCCGACCAATCTGGGTGTCCTGGACGACCTGAAGTTCATCACGCGCTATGACATCTTCCCCGTCATCGGGGGAGAGTTCACGCTCAAGGGCGCCATCGAGAAGCTGTACGAGAACACCGCTGATTCGCAGGTCAACGATCTGCTCAGCGTCATCGACGACATGGAAGAAGATGTCGAGGTCGTCGAGACCAAGGAAGAAGACGTCTCCGCGGCCGCCGTCGCGGCGCAGATGGAAGATGCACCGGTCGTGAAGCTCATCAACGCCATCCTCACCGACGCCGTGAAGAAAGGCGCATCGGACATCCACTTCGAGTGCTTCGAGCACGACATCCGCGTTCGCTACCGCATCGACGGCGCGCTCATGGAGGTCATGAAGCCGCCCATGAAGCTCAAGGCGGCGCTCATCTCGCGCTTCAAGATCATGGCGCAGCTCAACATCGCCGAGCGCCGAGTGCCGCAGGATGGACGCATCAAACTGAAGATGGCGAAGAAGGTGATCGACTACCGCGTGTCGACCCTACCCACGCTCTTCGGCGAAAAGATCGTGCTCCGAATTCTCGACAAGGGCAACCTGACCCTCGACCTCGAGAAATTCGGCATCGAGCCCAAGGCCGAAAAAGATCTGATGGAGGCGGTGTCGAACCCATATGGCATGGTGCTCGTCACCGGCCCGACAGGTTCGGGAAAGACCACGACGCTCTATTCCGCACTGTCCAAGGTCAACAACATCGACGTCAACATCATGACGGCCGAGGATCCCGTGGAGTACAACCTCTACGGGGTGAACCAGGTGCTGGTGCGCACGGAAATCGGCATGACGTTCGCCGCGGCGCTCAAGGCATTCCTCCGTCAGGATCCGAACATCATCATGGTTGGCGAGATCCGCGACCTGGAGACCGGCGGCATCGCCATCAAGGCCGCACTCACAGGTCACATGGTGCTCTCCACCCTGCACACCAACTCGGCGCCGGAAACAGTGACGCGCCTGATGGACATGGGCCTCGAGCCGTTCAACGTGGCCTCGGCATTGAACCTGGTGCTCGCCCAACGGTTGCTCCGTCGCATCTGCGGCAACTGCAAGGAGAAGTACACGCCCAGTGACATCGAGTTCGACGTGGCCAAGGTGAAGGATGACATGACGCTGCGCGATCTCCGGTTCACGCCGGACACCATCGAGAACGCCAAGGCGCGCGCCACCAAGGAAGCGGCACCCTTCCTTGTGAACATCTCGCTCGACACACGCGTGATGGACCTGCCGTTTTTCCGGGGCAAAGGCTGCGACCAGTGTGGCGGCGGCGGCATGAAGGGGCGCCAGGGCGTGTACGAAGTCATGCCGATGAGTCCCAATCTCCGGAAGCTGATTCTGCAGAACGTGGGCGCAGCGGAGATTCGCGATGCGGCGGTCGAGGAAGGCATGCTCACGCTACGAATGGACGGTTGGATGAAGGTCATGAAAGGCATCACGACACTCGAGCAGGTTGTACGCGAGACGTCTGCCTGATCACCCGGCGAATGTCGTCCTGAGTGAAACGAAGGACCTGTTTTTGACCGTTACACACTGACCGAGCGCAATGACCGCACCCGCAGCACCAACTGGCGTCAACCTTCGCGTCCTGCTCGAGGAGATGATCGAGCGCGACGCATCCGACTTGCACGTGACCGCGGGCGAGCGGCCCAAGCTGCGCATCGACGGCGAAATCACCAACTCGAAGCTCGAGATCGTGATGTCCCCCAAGGATACGCTGCAGCTGGCGTACTCGGTTCTCACGGAAAACCAGAAGAAGCGGTTCGAGATGGAAGACGAGCTCGATTTCTCGTTCGGCATCCAGAACCTCGCGCGCTTTCGCGGCAACTGCTTCAAGCAGCGCGGCTGTGTGTCCATGGTCATCCGGCAGATTCCATTCAACATCAAGACGTTCGATGACCTGAAGCTGCCCGACGTCATCCGCAAGATGGCCGAGCGTCCGCGCGGGCTCGTGCTGGTCACGGGCCCCACGGGCTCGGGAAAGAGCACCACCCTTGCCGCGATGATCGACAAGATCAACAAGGAGCGCCGCGGACACATCATCACCGTGGAAGATCCAATCGAGTTCATCCACCGCCACCAGGGGTGCATCGTCAACCAGCGCGAGGTGGGCACGGACACGAAGAGCTT
>JAQBPY010000337.1 GCA_028287285.1 Gemmatimonadota bacterium | reverse complement strand
GTCCTTGTTCGTCTTCCGGCTCACCAGATCCTGCTTCGACGCCTTCTCGACGTATGCGTCGACGCCGGCACGCTGGTCTTCGGTGGTGATCGTGTTCACCAGCGGATGCTCGGGCGACAACACCAGGTACGTGGCGCCGAAGATGGTATCGGGACGCGTGGTGAACACACGGATCTCCACGGCACTCGCGGAAATTTCCTGCGACACGCCGGCGCTCGCCGTTGCACTGCCCGCAAACTCCAGCACATCCTGCACGAGAAAGCGAATCTCGGCGCCTTCGCTCCGGCCGATCCAGTTCCGTTGCGCCGTCTTGGTGCTCTCCGACCAGTCCAGCCCGTCGATGTTGGCGAGCAGGCGCCCCGCGTAGTCGGTGATCTTGAAGAACCACTGTGCCAGGAAGCGCTGCTCCACGATGGTGCCGCACCGCTCGCACGCACCGGCGATGACCTGCTCGTTGGCGAGCACGGTCTTGTCGAATGGACACCAGTTGACCGCCGCTTCCTTCTTGTACGCCAGCCCCTGCTTGTGGAGCTGCAAAAAGACCCATTGCGTCCACTTGTAGTATGACGGGTCGGTGGTCGACAATTCATGTTTCCAGTCGGCCATGAGGCCGGCGCGCTGCACTTGCCGGCGGAAGTTGTCGATATACCGGGGGATGAGCTCCGCCGGATGCATTCCCACCTTGATCGCGAAATTCTCGGAGTGGATGCCGAACGCATCAAAGCCGAACGGCTCGAAGACGCTGTGCCCCTGGAGGCGCTGGAATCGTCCGTAGATGTCGCAGCCCGTGAACGCGAACAGATTGCCCACGTGCAGCCCTTCCGCACTCGGGTATGGAAACATCATCAGGTTGTAGAAGGGCTTCGCACCAGCCGCGAGGCCGGGCGAGCCGGACCCGTCGCTCCGCCAGCGGGCCTGCCACTTTCGCTCGATGGCGTCAGGATCGTACGCCAGCGGCTCGTCGCCGGTGGGATGGGCTGCTGAGATGTCTGTCATTTGAGTGCAATTTAGTACCGTGTGAGGGCCATTCAAGCACGCCGCGATGACGCGACGTATGGTTTACCCGCCTGGTTTTCCGGTCCAACGGTCATCGATGTCGCTCGCCTCACCCACTGCACCCTCCGGAGTCTCGCTCCACCGCCGCTTCCTCGTGGGCGCTGGCATCGCGGGCGCGCTCGTCATCCTCACGCTGGCGACCGGCGCCACCGTGCTCCTGCGCCGAGACGTGGCGCAGGAGGGCGACGCCCGCGTGGCCCAGGCCGCGGAGCGCTCCTCGATTGTGGTGGAGGGAGCGCTGGAGGAACGCGGACGACAGGCTACGGTGCTCGCCATGATGCCGGAAGTCGTGGCGGCCGCTCGGGAAGGCACGGCCCGCGCCAGGGCGCTTGGCCTCCCGGGCCAGGCGATCAGCGTGCTCGAAAAGCGGTTCGACGCCGGCCGCTCGATGCTCATTGCCCCCACGACCCGCCTGCTCCTCCGCGATCTGCTCGAGCCGCTTGACGCGGTGGACATGATTCTCACGGACGCCAACGGCTACAACGCCGTGCTCACCGATCACAGCTCGGATTTTGTGCAGTACGACGAGACGTGGTGGCAGGTGGCGTGGCGCGACGGCATCTCCCCGGGCGACGCGGCCTTTGACGCGGCATCGCGCCAGTTCACCGTTTCGCTCGCGGCGCTGGTCAACGACGGCGAGACGAAGGTGGGCGTCCTCAAGATCAAGTCCAGTGTTGCGCCACTCGTGCACTCGCTCGAGCTGGCCGGCGCGGGCATTCGCATCGACGTCCTCGACACGGCGGGACGCATCCTCCTCAGCTCGGATTCGGCGGCCATCGGGACCTCGCTCCGCGGCATGCCGAGTGGCCGCGGGGTGAGCGCGCGTGCCGCGACCGTGATGACCGATTCCGTTGCCGAACGTGTTGCCGTGCTCCGGGCGAACTCCGGCGGCTGGCGCGTCGTGGCGCACCTGTCCGAGCGGAACATCGAAGCGCCGTATCGTGTGGCGCGCCTGTCGCTGTACGGTGCGTCCGCCGCACTGATCGTGGTGCTCGTGGCACTCCTTGCTGCGATGAACGGCTTTCTCGAGCGGCGCATCTCGATGCCTACTCGTGAGCTCGCCGACGCGGCCGAAGCCGTTGCGGCGGGCGACTTCAGCGTCGAGCTGCGTCCATCGGCCAACGACGACGAAATCGGCCGGCTCAGCCGCGCCGTGGGTGCGATGATCTTCGAGCTGGGGCGGCTTGCCCGTGCACTGGCGGAGTCCGCCCGCGAGACGAGCGAGCGTTCCACGGACATCACCGCCGGGTCCGAAGAAATGGCCGCGGCCGCGGGCGAGATCGCCCACACCGCGAGCGACCTGTCCGTGCAGAGCACGTCGATGGCGGAGTCGATCGCGTCGCTCGCAACGGCGGCGGCGGCGCTTCAGAAACTTGCCCTCTCCCTCGATGCGGGTGCGCGCGACGGTGTGGCGCGCAACTCCACGCTGCGTGCGCTCGCGCTCGAGAATCGCGCGGGTCTCGACGCCAGCGCCGAGTCGCTCGGCGCACTTGCCGGCGACGTGAACGAGAATGCGAGTGCGGTGGCGGCGCTCGCCGTCGCGGGTGAGGAAATCAGGTCCTTCGTAACGCTCGTGCGGAAGCTCGCGCGCCAGTCCAAGCTGCTGGCACTCAATGCGGCCATGGAGGCGGCCCGCGCGGGCACCCATGGGGCGGGATTTGCCGTGGTGGCGACCGAGGTGCGGCGTCTGGCGTCCATGTCGACGGACGCGGCGGAGCACACGGAGAAGATCGTGAACGGCATTCTCAAGGGCATCGACCGGTCGCAGCAGTCATCCGGGCGAGCTGTCTCGACGGCCGATGACGTGCGCGTTGCCACCGCGAAGGCGTCGGCATCGTTTGCGGAGATCGAGCGGGCGGTGGCGGAGTCGGAGTCGTGGACATCGTCCATCGGGCAGACGTCGGCGGCCACGGCGGAGCTGGTACGCGAGATGACGTTTCGCCTGGACTTGCTTGCCGGGGGCACCGAGGCGTTTGCCGCGGCGATGGAGGAGGTCGCGGCGTCGAGTGAGCAGCAGAGCGCGAGCACGGAGGAGATTGCGGCGGGGGCGAACGCGTTGGCGGCGGCGGCGGAGCGCTTGTTGAAGCTGGTGGGGGGGTTGAAGCTGGGCTGACGGGGGGACGGGGGGACGGGGGGACGGGGGACAGGGCGCTCCATGTAAAGCAGGGTTCCGTCTCCCCGGGGCAAAAAAATGTGGCGAACGGGCTTCCGGGCGAGTCAATACTTGATGTGTAAATTGATCGCTGGTGATACGATTTCGCTCACGGGAGGAAACAGATGCGCTCACGTTTGATGGTGGCTGCGATTGCGTTGGGAATGTCCGCGTGCGGTGGGGGCTCGGACGTGGGTGCCGGCATCACGAGCACGGGGACGCCGGCGGGGACCACGGTTGTGGCCACGAATGCCGTGGCGCTGCTGGGCAGCGCGTTCACGCCGGCCAACATCCAGGTGTCGCCGGGTACGGTGGTTACGTGGTCCAATGGTGATGCGATCACGCACAACGTGACCTTCACCACGGGGACGACCATTGCCACGGGGGATTTTTCGTCGGGATCAAAGCAGTTGACGATGCCGACGGCGGCGGGGACGTACGCCTATCGCTGCACGATCCACGCGGGGATGACGGGATCGGTGCTGGTGAAGTAGGGCGGATTGCTCGCGGGCGTTGCGCGTTCCCTTGACGGGGGGCGGGAGCTCCGTCTCCACATGGAGTATCCCGTCACCGCCAAGAGAGCGCCAGCGACCGACCTGTCACCTGCCCTTCGGCCTTTCCTCACGCTTGAACAGGTAGACCGCATCGATCACCCGCGGCCCCTGCGCATCGCACACCGCGTAGTTGCTGCCCTGGTAGGCGCACGATCCCGCGAACTCGCCCCGCTTGTTGATCGCGTAGAAGTTGAGGTCGAAGTACGGGCGGCCCTTGTCATCGAGCAGGCGTTTCTCCGTCATGGCGATCACGCGCTCCATGACCTTGATCAGCGCCGCCTCGGGGCTCATGCCCATGCGCATGAACTCCACGGCGAGGAAGGCGCCGCACACCTTGATGTTCGCTTCGCCGCGGCCGGTTGATCCTGCCGCGCCGACTTCGTTGTCGCAATACTGCCCTGCTCCGATAATGGGACTATCACCCACTCGGCCCGGCACCTTCCACGACATGCCGCTCGTGGTCGTGACGGAGCCGACGTCGCCGGTGGCCGTGACCGCATTCATGTTGCAGGTGCCGTACGTGTGCGCCACGCCGCGCTCGTCATGGAACACGTGCAGCCCACTGGGATCTTCGTTGCCCTGGCGAAAGGCCGGCATGCGCTGCGACGAGCGCGGCGTCCTGATGGCCGGCGCGATTTTCACGTCGCCCTTGTAGTTGAGCCACGCGTCGTCGCCGTTGAGGTTCGCGCGCCAGCGCAGCCAGTCCTGGCGGCTCTTGTCCGTGAGCAGATTCTGTGGCACAAAGCCCATCTCGACGGCAAAGCGGCGCGCGCCCGCGCCGGCGAGCATGAGATGATCGGTGTAATCCATTACCGCTTTGGCCACGAGCGAGGGCGTGGCAATGTCCTCGAGCGCCGCCACCGATCCGGCGCGCTTAGTGGGACCGTGCATCACACTCGCGTCGAGCTGCACCACGCCGTCGGCGTTGGGGAGCCCGCCGAGGCCCACGGACTGGTCGTCCGGGTCGAGCTCCTGGATGTTAACGCCGGCAATGGCCGCGTCGAGCGGGTCGGCGTTGTCCTTCGTCATTTTGTCGTAAGCCACCTTTGCGCCACGGAGGCCGTTGGTGGAGCACACCACCGCCGGCCGGCTGGCCATCGCAGGGAGTGGAACAAAGGGAGCGGCGTCGCTGCGGCGGGGCAGGACGAGGCCGGCGGCCGTCAGCGCGCTGGCGCCGATGAAGTCGCGACGATTCAGGGTCATTTTTGAGCGCTCGGTATCGAGGGTGGGGAATCGTGGTGCCGAAAGCCGCGAAACGCAACGACCCGATGCGACAGTTCCCTTTGTCGAGGGAGCAAGGCTAGCTTCCTGCGGATGTCGACATCCGACCGCGACACCCTGCGCAGCATTCCGTTCCTCGACGGCCTGACTGACACGGCCGTCCATCAACTCGCCCGGCTCGTCGAGCTCAGGGAGTACGACGTCGACACGCTGTTGTTCGAGGAGGGCCAGCCGCGGCGGCTCATGGCGCTCATCGTTTCCGGTGCCGTGGGCATTGAAAAGGGAAAGAATGCGCGGCCCGTCCGCCTCGCCAGCATTGGCGCGGGCGACGCGGTGGGGGAGGGCCTGCTGCTCGACGACTCGACGCACGGCACCAGCGCGCGCGTGCTGGTGAAGATGAAGGCGTTCA
>JAQBPY010000241.1 GCA_028287285.1 Gemmatimonadota bacterium | reverse complement strand
GTACATCACCGAGAACGTGCCGATGATGGACATCGGCAGCGCGAGGCTCGGGATGATGGTGGCGGAGAGGTTGCGCAGGAACAGGAAGATCACGAGCACCACGAGCACGAGCGTGATCTCGAGCGTGAACGTGACGTCGTGCACCGACTCCTGGATGGTGACCGAACGGTCGAACAGCACTTCCACGTTCACCGAGGGCGGAATGTCGCCCTTCACCTTTGCGAGCGCCTGCTTCACGCGCTCGGCCACCGCCACCGTGTTGGTGCCGGGCTGGCGTTGAATGGCCAGCACGATCGACCGCGACTTGCCGTACCAGCTCGCGGTCTTGTTGTTCTGCACGTCGTCCGTGACGCGGCCGATCTCGCTCAGGTGCACCGGCGCGCCATTGCGGTAGGCGACGATCAGGTCGCGAAACTCATCCGCGGTCTGGAGCTGGCCGGAGGCCTGCACGGTGAGCGCGGTTTTGGGCCCCCACAACACCCCCGTGGGCAGGTTGACGTTCTGCGCCGCGATCGCGTTGGCGACGTCTTCGAGCGCGAGGTTGCGGGAGGCCAGTTGCGTGGGGTCGAGCTGCACCCGCACGGCATACTTCTGCGCGCCGTACACCAGTACCTGCGCCACGCCGCCCACGGTGGACAGGCGCTGCGCGATGGTCGTCTCGCCATATTCGTCCAGCTGCGCGAGCGATACCTGGTCCGACGTTAGTGCCAGCGTAAGAATTGGCGCGTCGGCTGGATTGGTCTTCTGGTATGATGGCGGAAGGATGCCCTGTGGCAATCCTCTTAGCGTTTGCGTAATGGATGCCTGGACGTCCTGCGCGGCCGCGTCGATGTTGCGGTCGAGCGAGAACTGGATGACGATCTGCGTCTGGCCGAGGCTCGACGTGGAGGTCATGTTGTCCACGCCGGCGATGGTGGAGAACTGCTTCTCCAGCGGCGTCGCGACCGTGGCGGCCATCGTGGCCGGGCTCGCGCCAGGCAGAATGGCGTTCACGCTGATCGTCGGGAAGTCCACGTTGGGCAGGTCGCTCACCGCGAGCTGCCTGTACGAGACAATGCCGAAGAACAGGATGGCGATCATGACGAGCGTCGTCATGATCGGGCGTTTGATAAAGAGCGTCGTGATGTTCATCTCGTCACCGCGTCAGTCGCCGGAGGCGAGCGTAGGAGTTTCTTTCGCCGGGGTGTCGTCGTGCGACGACCACGGCAGCCGGCTCGACACCGACCCCAGCCAGCTCTGGAGGTCATCCAGATACGTGTAGAACACCGGCGTCACGAACAGCGTGACCATCTGCGAGAAGGCCAGGCCGCCCACCACCGCAATGCCCAGCCCACGGCGCGAACCGGCGCTCGCACCAATACCAATGGCGATGGGCAGCGTGCCGGCAATCGCGGCAACGGTCGTCATCATGATGGGACGGAAGCGCACGAGCGCCGCCTTCACGATGGCTTCGGCCGGCTTGGTATGTTCGGAACGCTCCGACTCGATGGCGAAGTCGATCATCATGATGGCGTTCTTCTTCACGATGCCGATGAGCATGATGACGCCCACGTATCCGTAGACGTCGAGCTGCTGCCCGAACACGAACAGCGCGAACAGCGCACCGAATGCGGCAAATGGCAGGCCCGTGAGAATCGTGATGGGATGCACGAAGCTCTCGTAGAGAATGCCAAGGATGATGTAGATGATGAAGATGGTGATGAGCAGCAGGATGCCGAGTCCGGCCTGCGAGTCCTGGAACGCCTGTGCCGTACCGGAGAAATTCCCGGTGATGTCGGCGGAGAGATTCTGCTGCGCGAGCTTTTCCACTGCCGCCACCGCGTCACCGAGCGAGCCGTTGGGCGGCAGGTTGAACGACACGGTGGCCGATGCGAACTGGCCGGAGTGCGCGATGCTCTGCGGGCCGACACCCAAGTCCCACGTTGCCACGTCGGACAGCGGCACGAGCTTGCCTACATTGCTCGTGACATACACCGTATTGAGCGACGACAGCTCGGCCTTGTCGATCTCGCCGAGCTGGATCATGACCCAGTATTCGTTGGTGGGCGTGTAGATGGTAGACGCCTGCTGCTCGCTGTACGCGTTGGCGAGTGCGCGCTCGATGGCGAGCGGCGTGACCCCCAGCATGGTGGCGCGATTACGCTGGATTTTGATGCGCACCAGCGGCATCCTGTTCTGCACGTCGCTCGTGACATCGGTCACGAGCGGCAGGCTCCGCATGGCGTTCTGGAGCTTCTGCGCGCCGGCATACAGCGTCTGCACATCATGGCCCTGCAGCGTGTACTGGTACAGCGTCTTGGAGCCACGCCCGCCAATACGAATGGACGGCGGATTCTGCACGAAGACGTTCAATCCCGGAATTCTGCCAAGACGCCTCGTGAGCTCCTGCACCATCGCGTCTGCGTTGGGGCGGTGTGCGGCGTCCCGCAGCACGATGTTCACGTTGCCGTTGTTGCCGCCCATGAGCGACGACATGTAGCCCACCACGAACGTGTCCTTCTCGATGGCGGCGTTGACCTGCTGCTGCAGGCGCATCATCTCGGGGAACGCCGTGCCCTGCGCCGCCTCCGTCGTGGCGCTCAGCAGGCCCGTGTCGTCGCTCGGAAACAGACCCTTGGGGACAATGTTGAACAGCACCCCCGTGAGGACGAGGATGAGCAGCGAGAAGACGAGCGTGACAGGACGGAAGCGCATCGCCCAGCCCAGGGCACGCTCGTACGCATGCAGCACCGCATTGAATCCCCGCTCGGTCGCATTGTAGAAGCGGCCATGCGATTCCTTGTCGTGTGACTTGAGGAAACGCGCGCACAGCATGGGCGTCAGCGTCTGCGACACGAAGCCGGAGACGATGATGGCCGCGGAGATCGTGATGGCAAATTCACGGAACAGCCGCCCAATGATGCCGCCCATGAAGATGAGCGGAATGAACACGGCCGCGAGCGACAACGTCATGGACAGGATCGTGAAGCTGACTTCCTCTGCGCCGTCGAGGGCCGCCTGCACCGGATCCTTTCCCATCTCGATGTGGCGGATGATGTTCTCGAGCATCACGATCGCGTCGTCGACGACGAAGCCGACGGAGAGCGTGAGCGCCATCAGCGACAGGTTGTCGATGCTGAAGTCGAGGACGTACATCACCGAGAACGTGCCCACGACCGCCATGGGCAGCGTGAGGCTCGGAATTGCCGTGGCCGTGAGGTTCCGTAGGAACACGAAGATCACGAGGATCACGAACACGAGCGCGACGAGCAGCGACACCTTCACGTCGTTTACGGAATCGCGAATGCCAATGGAGCGATCGTAGCGAACATTGACCTTTACGGACGGCGGCAACGAAGGCGCGAGCTCCTTCATCGCTTCCTTCACCTTGTCCGCAACGGCCACGGTATTCGTGCCCGGCTGGCGCATGACAGCGAGCACGATGGCGCGGTTGCCATTGTACCAGCTGGCGTTGCGCCGGTTCTGCACGTCGTCGTTTACCGTGCCCAGGTCGCCGAGATGAATGGCCGCGCCATTCCTGTTGGCGACGACCATGGTGCGGAACTGGTCGGCGTTATTGAGCTGGCCGGTGGCCTGGATGGTGAGCGTGCGATCCTTTCCGTAGAGCACGCCGGTGGGCAGGATGACGTTGTTCGACCGTACCGCGTTGGCGATGTCGCTCACACTCAGGCCGCGGGCCGTGAGCTGCGCCGGGTTGAGCTGCACGCGCACCGCATACTTGGCGGAGCCGAACACGTTCACCTGCGACACACCCTCCACCATCGACAGCCGCTGCGCGATCGTCGTCTCGGCCACCTCGTCCAGGGCGACAAGCGACAAGTCGGTGGAGGTGAGCGCAAAGAACAGGATCGGCGACGCCGCGGGATTCTGCTTGCGGTACGAGGGCGGAATGATGGTGGACGGCAGGAAGGCGAGTGACGCCGAGATGGCGGCGTTGACGTCCTGCGCGGCGGCGTCGATGTCGCGCTCCGGGTTGAACTGGAGCGTGACGTTGGTGTTCCCCAGGCCGCTGCTCGACGTGATGTTGTCGATGCCGGCAATGGCCGAGAAGGATTTTTCGAGCGGTGTGGCGACGGTGGCCGCCATTGTCTCCGGGCTCGCGCCCGGCAGACTCGCACTCACGTTGATGGTGGGGTAGTCAACCGCTGGAAGGTCACTGACCGTGAGCTTCTGGTACGAAGCGATGCCGAACACGAGGATGGCGGCCATGATGAGCGTGGTCATCACTGGCCGGCGAATGAAAAGCCCCGTGAAGTTCATGGCTGCTCCGCCGTCCTATTCGCCCGACGGCGCAGTACCGCTGCGCCCGCGACCGCCGCGGCCACCACGTCCGCCCCGGCGTCCACCGCTGGCCGAATCGGCCTTGGGAGCGCCGGCCGCCGCGGCTGGTGTCTCAGCGGATGGCGCGGCCGCTCCCGGTGCCGCCGGTGCCGCAGCCGCCGCGGAGGAATCGGTGCCCGCACGCTTGCCACGTCCACCGCGACCTCCACGGCCGCCGCCAGCACCATTCGCACCAGGCACCATGACGGTGACTTTCGCATTCGGCGTAAGACGGGATTGGCCATCGGTCACGATCTGGTCACCGGCCTTGAGGCCCGATGCGATGATGATCTGGGAACCGGCGGTGCGCTCGACGACGACCGGACGTTGCTGCACCGTGCTGCTGTCCGTGACGATGTAGACGTATGCCCCCTGTTGCCCCGTAACGACGGCGCCGGAAGGAACGACGAGCGCCTTTTCCTCCACGAACAGCCGGAGCTGGGCGGACACGAACTCGCCCACCCACAGGCGTGCGTTGGGATTGGGAAACGATGCCTTGAGCAGCACGGTGCCCGTCGTGGTATCAACCGCGTTATCGATGAACGAGAGGCTTCCCTTTTCCGGCTGCACGAGACTCGTGAGCTGCGGGGAGCTGCGCGGTGCGCCCGTACCGCTCGGGGCACCGGCGCCACTCGCTGCGCCGTTGGGTCCGGCGGCCGTACCCGGATCACTCTTGCCGATGGACAACTGAATGGCCGCGGCGGCCGGATCAACCGCCTGGTCGCTTCCGGAGTTCGGCGTGGCCATCACGTCGAGTCCACCATTTGCGCCGTACCGCTGCAGCAACGGAAGCTGCGTGGCGGGAATGGCAAAGCGGACGAGGATGGGGCTGATCTGGTTGATGACGACCAGCGGCGTGCCGCCGTTGGCGTGGACGAGGTTGCCCTCCCGCACGAGCAGGCCACCGGTGCGTCCGGAAATCGGCGCGCGAATGGTGGTGTTGTCGAGGTTGAATTTTGCCGTCGCCATCTGCGCGGAATCGGCGGCGAGCGTGGCGGCGGACGACGCCGCGTTGGCGGCCTGAAGGTCTGCCTGTTCCTTGGTGACGTAGTCCTGCTTCGCGAGGGCGGCGTACCGTTCCGATTCACGGCGTGCATTGTCGGCGCTCGCCCGGTCGCGCGTCAGGGCAGCGCGTGCCTGCTGATAGGCGGCCTGGTATGGACGCGTATCGATCTGGAACAGGGGCTGGCCTTGCGCGACGTTCTGCCCCTCCTGGAAGAGTACCTTCTGGATGATGCCTTCCACCTGCGACGCAACCACCGACGTCCGCAGGGGAATCACCACGCCGTTGGCGTCGATGGTGTAAGGTACGTCGGCGAGCCTGGCATGGGTCGCGGAAACAGGCACGGGCGGGCGCTGTCGCGCCTCCTGTTTCTTCGTGCACGCCGACGTGAGCGCCAGCAGCGAGAGCGCGCCGAACATCACGCGCGGGAGTGTGGTCGAGCGCATGGATGAGCGAGACGATCGGGGAGGGATCATCGGCGGACTCCGTTCGAGTCGCCGCCAATGAGAGGGCCGGACGCGGTACCGGGGCCAAGCATGCCCACGTCGTGTGAGAGCTGGGCGAGGGCGGTGGCCCATGTCCAGCGGGATTGTGCCTGCTGCGCGCGCGCATTGGCGAGCGCCTGCTGTGCCGTGATGAGATCGACGATGGTGCCGACGCCGGCGCGATAGCGTGCGAGCGCGACCTCCTCGGAGCGTGTGGCGCTCGCGAGCAGCACGTCCGTGGTCTTTGCGCGCTGCGTTGCGGTTTGCAGCGAGTAGTACGCAGTGTAGACCTGCTGGCCAACCTGAATACGAAGAAGGGCGGCGCGCGCGGCGGCAGCCTCGACCTGCGCTTCGGCGGCCGTGACATTGGCCTGCCGCGCGAGGTTGAAGATGGGTAACGAGACGCCCAGGGTGACCGTGTAATTCAGGCCAGAAAAGGTATTGAGGTTCGAGAACACCTTTCCAACGTTGCCGCCCAGGGTGAGCGCGGGAAGCTCGGCAGATCGCGCAACGCGGACGTTCGCCTGCGCCTGCTGAATCTGGACACGTATGGATGCGAGATCGGGGCGCAGTGCCAGCGCCCGGTCGATCAGCGTATCCACACTCGCCGTTGGCGGCGCGACGATGATGGAGTCAGGTGCCGCCGCCAGCTGAAATGGAGCGTTGGCAGGTAGCCCCATGGCCACGGCAAGTCCTGCACGCGTCGTCTGCACGTTGCCCTCGGCCGTCTCCAGATCGAGCTGCGCCTGAGCGAGCACCGTCTCCGCTTGCAGCACGTCGGCGATGGTCGCCACGCCGGCCTGATTGCGCTGCCGGGCGGAGGCGAGGTTCGTGTCGGCGGTTGCGACTGTGAGACGCGCCGCGTCCAGCAGGCCGCGCTGCGCCTGATACGAGAAGTACGCTGCCTCCGTCTGCAATGCGACGTTCTGGAGGGTGGCGTTGTGGGTGAGGTCGAGCGCCACCGCTGCAGCACGCGCCGCGGCAACCGAGCCGCCACGCCCGCCAAAGTCAAAGAGCAGGTACGAGATGTTCGCCTGCGGCGAAATCGTGCGACGCTCGATGGAGCCCAGCTGCGACGTCGTCTGTGACTGCGCGATGTTGGACGATGCGTCGATAGTGGGAAAGTACGCCGCATCCGCTGCGCCGTACGTTGCCGCGCCGGCGCGCGCCTGCGCCCAGGACAGCTGCGTTTGCGGATTGTTGCGCAGCGCGATGTCGACGATTTGCGCGAGCGCGAGCGGCGCGGTGGGCGAAACACTGTCGCGCGCCACGGCGAGTCCCTCCGCAGCGCGCGGCTCGGGCGGCACCACTCCGGCAGGAGGACGCCATGGCTCGGCGCGTGTTGGCGGCGCGGAAGGCGCGCCGGATATGGAAGGCAACGCTCGCGAACAACCGGCGGCCAGCACGGAGAGGCAAACGAACAGGCCGACGTGACGCAAGCGTAATGCGGAACGTTTCATCAGATCTATACGCGTCCGAAAGGGCAATCGCTGAACTTAACTCTTTGGTGCGGCTGCAGTCGGACCGGTTGGGACGGACGCGGTGGGTGGGATGATCCTGACTTTTTCGCCGTCCGCGAGATCTGCGTTGGGGCTCAGCACCACCGTGGTGCCGTCCGACACGCCTTCTGCAATCTCCACTGTCGCCCCGTAATCTCGCGAAATCTTTACGCTGCGGAAGTGGATGATGGCATTCTGGCCGCCGCCGGAGCGTTCCACCACCGCCACCTGAACACCGCTGGAGCGGATGAGGAGGGCGTTCGCAGGGAGCGTCAGAGACGGCGCCGAGCGTGGAAACTGCAGCGTGGCCATGGCGGACATGCCCGGGAGGAGCGCGAAGTCCCGGTTGGGAATGTCAATTTCAGTCAAGAGCGTACGCGATGCGGCATCCAGCGCGTGCGAAGTACGCACCACGTGACCGGTAAACTTGCGGCCGGGAATGCCCTGTACCGTCACGTTCGCCACCAGACCCGGATGGATGGACGTGGCGTAGTTCTCTGGCACATTCAGGTAGATGCGTACAGTGTCGGTCTGCGCAATGCGGAACATGCTGCCCGCCGCGGCGCCCGTGCCTCCGGGGCCCACGATGGACGCGCTCGTGGCACCCGCCGGTGTGATCAACGAGCCGATGTCGACGTTTCGTGCCGTGACCACACCCGTGAACGGAGCCGTTACACGCGTGTACTGCCCGTTTTGCCTGAGGCGCCGCAGGTTCGCTTCGGCCGCACCGGTGTTTGCCAGCGCCGCGTCATAGCCGGCCTTCTTCTGGTCGAGCTCCTGACCCGTGACGGCGCTGTCTTTCGCGAGCACACGCCACCGCTCGAGATCCGCCTTTGCCAGTCCGAGCGACGCGCGAGTCTGCGCCAACTGCGCATCCGCCTGCTCCACCATCTGCGCAAGCTCCGGCGCGTCGATCTCGGCCATGAGCTCGCCGCTGTGGACGATCATGCCGAGCTCCGCGCGCCACCGTTTTACGTAGCCGGAGACGCGTGCGTAAATGGCCGATTCATGAAGGGCCTGGATGGTGCCGGGCAACAGCACCTCGCTGCCCGACTCCGACCGCTTCACCGTGGTGATCTGTACCACTGGCGCGCTGTCGCGGGCCGTCGCCTCGGCGCGAAGCTCTCGATCCACGGAGCGGCGCGGAATGATCGTGACGACGAACAGCGCAATGAAGACGACCGCCGCGATGACACTCATGACGACGAGGCGTCGGCCGGCCATGGGATGGACGGGAGGAGCGGAACCTACGTCGGCGTGAACGTCGTGTGCGCCGGGATCCCTGTGGTCCGAATTGCTCATGTTGTTGCGTCGGGCACCGACGCGCCGCGGCGCATGATGCTGTAGATGAGGGGAACGATGACCAGCGTAAAGAATGTTGCGACGAGCAATCCGCCAATGACGGAACGGCCAAGCGGCGCATTCTGCTCGCCGCCTTCACCGAGTCCGAGCGCCATGGGCAGCATGCCAATGATCATGGCCAGCGCCGTCATGCACACGGGACGCAGTCGCGCAAAGCCTGCGTCCACCGCCGCTTCCGCCGCCGACCTGCCCGCCTGCCGTTGATCATCCGCAAAGGTGATGAGCAGGACGCTGTTTGCCGTTGCAACACCCATCGCCATGATGGCGCCCATCAATGAGGGCACCGTGAACGTGGTGTGCGTGATGAAGAGCATCCAGATGATGCCGGCGAGCGCGCCCGGCAACGCCATGATGATGATGAGCGGATCGAGCCAGCTCTGGAAGTTGACCACGAGAATGATGTAGACGAGGAGGATGGCGAAGATGATGCCGAATCCGAGTCCCGTAAATGATGAGCGCATGCTCTGCACCTGCCCGCGCATCGTGATCTGTGAGCCCTTTGGCAGGTTCGGGCGCGCGCGGTCGATGATCCCGTCGATCGCCTTGGCAATGCTGCCCAGGTCGCGACGGTCGGCGCTCGCGAACACGTCGAACACCGGCTGTACGTTGTAGTGGCTGACTACCGCCGGCGTGATGCCGCGCGATGCGATCGCAAGATTTCCGAATTGTTGCGGAACGTTCGTCCCTGCGACGGCCACTGGTGTGGACTGCAGCTCGTCCAGGGTCCCCATCTTGTATTGCGGCGTCATGACGTTGACCGCGTACTGCACCCCGTTCGCGGGATTCACCCAGAAATTGGGCGCGGTCTGGCCGCTGGAGCTCAGCGAGATGAGGAGGTCACTGGCCACGTCGCGCTGCGTCAGGCCGATCTCCTGCGCCTTCACGCGATCGACGGCAAAGCGCATCTCCGGCGCGTTCATCACCTGCTGGACGCGCACGTCTGCCGCGCCGGGAATGCGCGCGATTTCCGTGGCAATCTTCTGCGCTGCCTCATAGTTACCCGCGCGATTCTGACCCGACACCTGCACATCGATTGGCGCCGGCAAGCCGAGGTTCAGCACCTGGTTCACCATGTCCGCCGGCTGGACGAAGAACGTGACACCGGGGAACTCCACCGGCAGCACCTTTCTCAGCTCACGCACGTAATCAGCCGTTGCCCCTTCATGCTCGGCCTTGAGCTGCACGAGCATGTCGCCGTCTGCCGGACCAACCGTGGCGTTCGACCCGACCGCCAGCGCCGTACCATAGGTGGAGAGACCGATGTTGTCGAGCACCATGGACAGGTCTTTTTCCGGAATGATGCGCTTGATCGTCTGCTCGACGCGCGCAAAAATCATCTCGGTTTCCTCGAGACGTGTCCCGGCGGGAGCACGCACGTGCAGCTGGAACTGGCCGCCGTCCACGTTGGGAAAGAAGTCTTCTCCAATGGCGGGTGCCAGGGC
>JAQBPY010000215.1 GCA_028287285.1 Gemmatimonadota bacterium | reverse complement strand
CCGCCCAGCCGCGTGTCGTTGAGGTAGACCGTGACGAGGGATTGGTTGCCGGAGACGGATGCCATGTCGCGCAGCCGATTCAGGTACATGGGACGAAAGCGCTGAACGGCCTCGAACGCATCGGTGACGCCTGTTCCCTGCAGCTCCGACATCGTCAACGCGTCCGATGATCGTGCGGCGTGCTCCGTTCCTTCCGTTGCCATGACGCCTGCGCACGCGGAGAGCGAGACCGTCACGAGTGCGATGCCTGCGATGCGCTTCCACATACGTCCTCCACGACCGCGGCGCCCGAGGCGGCGGTACGCTAGACTGTTATGCCAGCGTGCGGACGCATCGTTGGCGCGCACATATAAGGTAAAGAACGTGCCACCTGTGACCCCGTGTCGCGGAAGTCGGTCACAACGAGCTTCAAACGCGATGCAGCGCGCTCCAGATTCGTGAACGCCAGCAATCGATGAATCCACGAAACGAGCCACCTGTGCCGCAGTCACACGAATTGCCCGCTGGCTGGATCGACGTGGTCGGTACGGGCCGGATGGGGCGCGCACTCGCGGCGGCGCTTCGGGAGGCCGGCCTGGCCGCGCGTGGACCATTCGGCCGCGGTGCGACGGCCATAGACGCGTCCGTGGTGATCCTCTGCGTTCCGGACCGGGAGATTTCCGCCGCGAGCGCAGTGGTGACGAGCGGGGCAACTGTGGGCCACGTCAGCGCGTCCGCGCCGCTCGACCTGCTTGCGCCGCACGAGCGATTTTCCATGCACCCTCTTCTCACCGTGGTGGGCGAGGGCGCGATGTTCGCCGGCGCACTCTGTGCCCTGGAAGGCAGCTCCGACAGATCGCTTTCGATGGCGCGAGCCATCGCGGTCGCGCTTGGCATGCGTCCGCGGGAAATTTCTGGCGCGCAGCGCGCGCTGTATCACGCGGCGGCGTCGGCGGCATCGAACTACGTGACCACGGTGCTTGGCGCCGCGGAGCGATTGGCGCGCGAGGTTGGCGTGAATCGGATGGATCTCGAACCGCTCGTGCGTGCCGCCGTCTCGAACTGGGTCGAGCTTGGGGCCGGCGCCGCGCTCACCGGGCCCATCGTACGCGGTGATGACGTGACCGTTGCCAGACAGCGCGACGCGGTCGCCACGGCGGCGCCGGAAACGATTCCGTTCTGGGATGCATTGGTGAAAGAGACGCGGCAATTGGCCAACCTGAGGAAATCATGATCGTTGTCAGGTCGGTGTCGGAGCTGCGGCGCCTGGTAAGTGAGGCTCGGCACCGTAGCGAGCGCGTGGGACTCGTGCCCACGATGGGCGCGTTTCACGAAGGACATGTGAGCCTGATGCGCCGCGCCGGCCAGGAGTGCGGGTTTGTGGTGGTGTCGCTGTTCGTGAACCCCGCACAGTTCAACGATGCGGGTGATCTCGCGCGCTATCCGCGCGATGAGGCGCACGATGCATCACTCGCCGAGGGCGCCGGCGTGCACGTGCTGTATGCACCTCCGGTGAGCGTCGTGTACCCCGACGGCTTCACGACGACGGTAGAAGTGCGCGGGCTCTCGACGCCGCTCGAGGGAGTCGTGCGAGGCACCGAACATTTCCGCGGTGTCACCACGGTGGTGGCCAAGCTGTTCAACATGGTCCAGCCGGACCATGCGTTCTTCGGGCAGAAGGATGCGCAGCAGGCGCTGATCATTCGTCGCATGGTGGCCGATCTCGACATTCCGGTGCGGATCGAGATCTGTGCGACAGTGCGCGAGCCGGACGGTCTGGCGATGTCGAGCCGGAATGCGCTGCTCGACGCCGAGGCGCGGGCCAGGGCGCCGGTGTTGTCGCGGGCTCTGTTTGCAGCGTCGTCGCTCATTGCCCGGGGT
This sequence comes from Gemmatimonadota bacterium, assembly GCA_028287285.1. GTDB lineage: Bacteria > Gemmatimonadota > Gemmatimonadetes > Gemmatimonadales > Gemmatimonadaceae > AG11. The sequence goes on along the minus strand of JAQBPY010000215.1, from coordinate 8,967 downwards.
GAAACGAGCGCGTCCACGGCGCTCGATGCAGGACGTCGCCTACTCGCGGATGCGGGTGTCGACACGGAGTACTTCGACGTCGTCTCCACGGTGACGCTGACGTCGCTGGAGCGCGTGTCGGGCGAAGTGCTCATCGTCATTGCGGCACGCGTGGGCAACGTGCGCCTGATCGACAATGTGCTGGTTCACCTCGGGGAGAATGCTCGATGAGCAACGACCGGCTCGCGCAACTCGCGGCGCTGCACACGAGGCGCGAGCCCATCGTGATGCTCACAGCGTACGATTTTCCGTCGGCGCGCATTGCCGTGGCGGGGGGCGTGGACGTGATCCTCGTGGGGGACTCTGCGGCGATGACGGTCCTTGGCTACCAGTCCACGCGCGAGATCTCCACGGACGAGCTGCTGATGTTGACGCGCGCCGTTCGCCGGACGGCGCCGGATACTCCGGTCATTGGCGACCTGCCGTTCGGGTCGTACGAAGCCAGCGACTCGGTGGCGGTCGCGTCGGCGTCGCGATTCGTGCAGGAGGCAGGTTGCGATGCGGTGAAGCTCGAAGGTGCTGGTGAAATGATTTCCCGGGTGCGGGCAATCATCGCGGCGGGAATCCCGGTGTTTGGTCATGTGGGCCTGCTGCCGCAGTCCGTGCGCACGCGTGAGGGCTACAAGGCACGCGGTCGCGACCCCGAGCAAGCGCTGGCGATCGTCGCGGACGCGGATGCGCTGGCGAACGCAGGATGCTCAGCGATGATCGTGGAAGCGGTGCCGTCGCCGGTGACGGCGCTCATCACCGCGCGCATCGGAATTCCCGTGATCGGCATTGGCGCCGGCGTGGAGACGGGCGGGCAGGTGCTCGTGTATCACGACCTGCTCGGGTTCAGTGAAGGGCGGATGCCGAGGTTCGTGCGAACGTATGCGTCGGCGTTTGGCGACCTCTCCGCGGCCGTGCGTATCTGGGCCGAGGACGTGCGAGGCGGGCGATATCCGTCAGTGGCGGAGACGTATCCGATAACGGATGAGGCGCTGGCTGAGGTCAGGCGTCGGCTTTCGGCTCAATAGAAGCAGGCCCTTCGACAAAAATGCCGAGCGGTTTACCCGTTCGCTGACTTCCTCGGGCGCAGGCCGCGCTTCGACTTCTTCTTCACCGTCTTGCCGGCTTCGATGGGCACGATGCCCTGTTCGGCGGCAATGCCGGGCATCTTTTCCGGCGTGGTGGACCTGGGCTGCTTGTATGTGAAGCGCTGGCCCTGGTAATTGCGGAAGATGACTTCGTCGTCGGTGATCTCCTCCACGTACTCCGGGAGAAGCGGGACCTTGCCGCCGCCGCCGGGGGCGTCGATCACGAATTGCGGAACGCCCAGGCCGGAGGTCCAGCCGCGAAGTGCCTGGATGATCTCGAGGCCCTTCTGCACGGTGGTGCGGAAATGCTCGCCGCCGGCCACCTGGTCTGCCATATAGATGTAGTACGGACGTACGCGTGCCTTGAGGAGCTCATGCATGAGCTTCATCATCACGCGTGGGTCGTCGTTCACGCCCTTGAGCAGAACGGTCTGGCAGCCAAGCGACACGCCCGCCTTGCTCAGGCGATCGAGTGCGGCGACGGCGGCTGGCGTGAGCTCGTCGGCGTGGTTGAAGTGCGTGTTCATGAAGATGGGATGGTACTTCTGGACCATCTCGCAGAACTCGGGGGTGATGCGCTCGGGCAGGTGCGACGTGATGCGGCTGCCGAGACGGATGATCTCGATGTGCGGAATGGCGCGCAGGCGCTGAAAGATCATCTCGAGGCGCTGGTCACTGAGCATCATCGGATCGCCGCCCGAAAGGATGACGTCGCGGATCTCGGTGTGCTCGGTGAGATACTGGAATGCCGACTCGTATTCGCGGAGCGAGATCTTTTCGGGATCTCCGACCTTGCGGCGGCGCGTGCAGAAGCGGCAGTAGCTCGCACATACGGGACTGACGAGGAACAGCGCGCGGTCGGGATAGCGGTGGGTGATGTTCGGCACCGGCGAGTCGCCCTCTTCGTCGAGCGAGTCGATCACGCCATCGACGACTTCGAGCTCCTGCACGGTGGGAATGAACTGCTGCCAGTTGGCGTCGCCGACTTCGCGGATCTGCGAGAGGGATTCGCGGGTAATGCGCATCTGGAAGTTGTCGAATGCCGGCCGCAGGGCCTCGACGTCGATTTCCCGCTCCGCGACGTCTTCGCCGAATCGTGCGGCGACATACGTCCGAAGGTCTTCGAGCGTGCTGATGCTCTCGTTGCGCAACGTCTTTTGCCAGTCACTCATCGCGTGGCTACTCCGCGCTCTCGTGCCGTGAGGCGTGTGGTAAGGATGACCCGGTCGTCCGATGGTGCATAGAAATCGCGAACGCGGGCTTCTTCGACGTACCCACCGCGTGCGTAGAACTCGCGCGTGTGCGCGTACTCCTGGCGTGACGAGGTCTCGACGACCAGCAATCGTGCGCCGCGCGCCTCGAGCTCTTTCTCCGCCTGGCGGACCAGTGCGCGTCCTGCGCCTTTTCCCTGCGCGCTCGGGTGCACGGCGAGCCAGTACAGATCCCACGTGCCGCTGGTGGACGGAGTCGGGCCAAAGCAGGCGTAGCCGAGCAGCTCATCGTTCTCGTCGAATGCGCCGATGAATTCGTAATCGGCGACAACTGCAAAAGCAGGTCCTTTGCTGCGCTCAGGACGACGGAGCGTTACTTCTGCCGTGTCGAACACGTCGTCGAACAGCTCGAGCGCGACGTTGATCTCCTCTGCCGAGAAGGCATTCGTGGCTTCAAGCAGCGAGTGCAGTGGCGCGCGGTGATCCAGCCGCAGCGGGGCGAGATGCATCACACCTCTCCCGCAGGAAACAGCTGGAGCTCGTCGTCAGTGACTGCGACACCGGAAAGATTCTTGGCCAGGGCCCACCGCTCCGCGGTCATCGCGCCCAGTCGTGAACGCTCGAGACCCAGCTCACAAACGCGGCGGATGAGCGCACCGTAATCGATACCGGCCATTCGGGCCATGCGGGCGAGACCTGCATCCGGCGAGATGTCGGGATTCGCGTTGACCTCGAGAATCCAGGGCCGGCCGCGCTCGTCGATGCGGAGGTCCACGCGTCCGTACCCGGTGCCACCCACGATTCGCCACGCCGCCATCGCAATGCGGCGCAGCTGCACGGCGGCTCCCGCCGGCAAGCGCGCGGGACAATGAGGCACCGAGCCCACGTCCTCGTCCGAGCCTTCTTCCCACTTGGAGCGGTAGGTCACGATCTTCCACATGCCCTTGGGCATGTGGTCGAACTTGATCTCGCTGATGGGCAGCACGGCGTCGCCGAGAATGCCGACATTCACCTCGCGGCCGTCGACGTATCGCTGCACGAGCACTTCATCCCAGCGTTCCAGCATCGCTCCAACACGCTCGGCCAGCGCGCGCGTGGTGCGGACGACGGAGCGCTGCTCGATGCCGATGGATGCATCCTCCGCGGCGGGCTTGCAGATGGCCGGAAAGCCGACGGCGGGAATGGGCGTGCCGCGCCGAACCAGCGCGAAGTTGGGCACCGGCAAGCCGGCGCGCTCGAGGGCCGCGTTGACGATGTGCTTGCGCAGCGTGAGCGACGTGGTCCAACTCGAGCTTCCCGTATACGGGATGGCGAGAAGCTCCATGACGGAGATGACGGACGGCTCGAGGGCGGCGACTCCGTCGATGGACTCGCAGAGATTGAAGACGAGGTCGACCTTGGCGCGGCGCAGCTTGTCGACCCACCGGGCGTCCGGAAACACGCCGATCTCGATGATCTCGTTGCCTTCGCTTGCCAGCGAGGCCGAGACGATGCGTGTCGTTCCCATGATGGAGACATCGGCGGCGAGACCACTCGCACTCGCGCCGTCGAAGAGGACGCAGATTTTCACGAGCGACTCCCATCGAGGGATACTTCCTGGCGTTCGGCACCCGCGCGCAGGCAGGCGACGATCAGCGCGTCGTAGTCGATTCCAGCGGCGCGTGCAGCCTTCGGGAGGCAGGAATTCTCGGCAGCGTCGGGCAGGATGCCGGGCAGCGGGTTGACCTCCACGATATTGGGCAGGCCGGCGGCGTCGAGGCGGACGTCGATGCGCGACCAGTCGCGGCAGCCCAGGACGTCATATGCGCGAAGCACGACGTCTTCAATACCGGCGCGGAGCGATTCCGGGATCCTGGCGGGACAGGAGAAAATGTCGAGCGGCGCTTCCGGGCGATCCCAGAGCCACTTGGCCTCGTAGCCGTAAATCGGAAGCGCGCCCTCGGGAAGGGAGCCGAAATTGATTCCGACAATGGGCAGCACGCGCGCCGACGCGCCGTTGCCCAGCACACCGCAGGTAAACTCGGCGCCCGTGAGAAAGCGTTCGACGATGACCGGTTGCTCGTAGCGCTCCAGGAGATCGAGGACGACGGGCTCGATGGCATTGGCCGATGCGATGTAGTTCCGCTCGGTGATTCCCTTGGAGGAGCCTTCGTGCACGGGCTTGGCGAACAGGGGAAGCGCGGGGGTGGAGGCTGTCAGTGCGCGAAGGTCATTGCGTGAGCGAACGAGCGTCCAGTCTGCGGTGGGCACGCCGCGGGCGCGCAGGACCTCCTTGGTGCGCGCCTTGTCGAGGCAGAGTGCGAGCGTAAAGGGATCACTGCCCGTGTATGGGACGCCGTAGAATTCGCAGATCGCCGGAACGTGCGACTCGCGGTTGGGGCCACGGAGCCCCTCGGCGATGTTGAAGACGATGTCAGGCCTGGTGTCGCGCAGGCGCTGGGGAAAATCGTCGGTGGCCTCGAGACGAATGACATTCCCGCAGCGGGAAAGCGCGTGGGCGACGGCGTCGATCGTGGCTGGAGAATCCCATTCGGCGAATTCGTCATCGGAGATCGCGTTCGCCGGTGCACGCAGAGTCGCGAGGGCGGAGCCGCTACTGGGCGGCTCCTCGTCGGCGCGCGCCAGCTCGGCCGCGTCGTGCGCGGCAACTGGGTCTGGCTTCTGATTGTACGCGAAACCGATGCGCGTCATCCCACCCCGGAATGGTGTCAGACGTCGCGGCGCTCTGCCGCTGTTTTGCCGATCTCTCGATCACATGCGGGAAAAAAAATGCACCGCAGGGATCAGTGTCGAAGATAGGCGCACCGAATATTTCGCGCAATGAAAAAAAGTGAACTTCTAAACTTTGTGGTAACCGATCCGCGCGGCCTCGCGACGATCGGCCGCCTCGTAGATCTCGAAGTCCGAAAAGAATCCCGGTGCTTCCGCCTGGAGCACGCGGATGACGAGCACCGCAAGGCGGCGAATTTCGAGCTCGGCGCCTTCGCTCGACCGCAGCTCGAGCATCGTTCGCCACGCACGCGCATTGCCGGTGACCACGATTTTCGTCTCGGTGGAGTTGGGCAGCACACCGCGTGCGGCTTCGCGGGCCATCTTGCGGCGGTGCACCTTGTCGGCCACCCAGCCGTAGCGCTCCATCAGCTGCGCCACGAGGGAGACGTAGGTATTCTGCGCGCTCCCGATCTGTGCGCGCCATGCGCCCTCGAGCAGCTCGTCTCCGGCAATGGCCGGCGGGACCACGAAGCACGCTTCGCTCTCGTCCACATAGCGCTGTGAGAGCTGGGAATAGGCAAATCCTGCGCGGTGGCGAACCAGCTCGTGCGTGAGCGAACGGCTAACACCCTCGAGCAGCAGCGAGTAGTTCGCGTGCTCGAGGACGCTCCCGTGCCCCTGCTTCTTGATGTTCTCGAGGTAGTCGCGGGTGGACCGGCCGGCTGGATTGTGCTGGCTCATGTAGCACAGGCGTCCGGCAAATTCCGCGAGCCGCTCTCCGTCGGTGCTTTCGCCCTGCCAGAGGACAGCCATGTGCTCCGGCGACTCGAACGCCGGGCGGGAGAGCACGGAAACCTTTGGCTCGTAGAAGAGATGCGGGGCGGACGGTGCGGCAGCGGTCATGAGTGCGGAGCGATTGAGGCGGAGGTATGAGTGCGAGCGAAAGCTAGGCGCCGCCGGTGACGGCGTCGAGCCGATGTGCCTCTTCGGCGAGCAAGGTGAGCCGAGAGTGCGCATACGCGCGATCGTTCTCGACTCGCGTGAGCACGGCACGGGCTGCCGGTGCAAGGGGCGCCAGCATGGGATCGTACTTCACGCGCTCGATGGCGCGCGCCCCTGCGGCGGCGAGCTTTGCACCGGGATTGAGGATGCCGTGCGGGTCGAATGCCTGCTTCACGGCAGCGAACCGCTCGAGCGACGCGGCCGGCCAGAGCTGTGCGAGTAGCGGCGCGCGGAGACGTCCGTCGCCGTGCTCGCCGGAAATCGTGCCGCCAAGCGACGCCGTCAGCGAGGTGACGGCCTGCAGCAGTCCTTCCACATCCTGCCGCCACTGTGGATCACGCACATCGACCATGGCGTTGACGTGCATGTGCGCGTCGCCCGCGTGACCGAATATCACTCCGTACAGGTTGTTTGCATGGAGAGCGGCGCGAATGCCGCGCACGTAGTCGGCGAGCCGATCCGGCGGCACACAGCCGTCTTCGACGACCTGCATGGACTTGAGCGATGGATCGAGCCGGCTGAGAATGGGGCTGGCCGCGTGACGGAGCTCCCACATCGCATGCTCGGTGGCGGCATCGAGCGCGAGCTCCACGGTGGTGGCGCCCGACGACCGAAAGCTCCTTGCCAACGCCGCCGCATTGATCCCGCACTCCTCGGCGGAGTTGGCTTCGACTTCGGCCAGCAACACGGCGTCTGTGTGCTCGGGCACGGGCACGTGCGCCCCACCCCGGCGAGCGACGTCGAGAAATGTGCGATCGAGCAGCTCGCACGCGACCGCTCCTGCCTCGCGCGCGGCACCTGCGGCGACGACGGCCGCATCGAGCGAATCGAATGCGCCGAGTACGCTCGCCGTGGCTGGCAGCATCGGGGAGAGACGCAGCTCGAGACCGACGATGAGTGCCAGTGTGCCTTCACTGCCCACGAGCAGGTCCACGAGATCGCGGCTGTGCGCGAAAAGATGGAGCGCATATCCGGACGATTCCTTTCGCACGCCGATATGCCGCGACGGTGTCTGTGCTTCGGCGGCGATCAGCGCTCGGGCAATGGTGTCGAAGCGCTGGAGTGCCGGAGCGCCGCCAGGATGGCGACCGCGACGAATTTCCGTACGAGATCCGTCGGCAAACACGCAATCGAGGGCTTCCACCCACGGACGCATCGAGCCGTACTTGAGCGTGTGTGCGCCGGAGGCGTTCGTGGAGGCCATGCCGCCCACGGATGCAAACGCGCCGCTGGATGGATCAACGGGGAAAACCAGGCCGGCCGCGCGGGCGGCCGCGTCGACGGCATGACGCGTCACGGCCGGTCCGCAGCGGATCGTCCGCTTTTCCCTGTCCACGGTGTCGATGAAAGCGAGTGCGCCGAAATCGACGATCACGCCGTCGCCAATGGCGCCGCCTGACATGCTGCTCCCGGATCCGCGCGGAATGAGCGGCACGTTTTCCTGCGCCGCCCAGCGAACGAGCGTGATGACGTCGCTGGCATCGGCAGGGACGGCGACCGCGCGCGGGATGATCTGCGCGATGCCGCCGGTCTCGCTGTACACGGCGCGCGCGGGCTCGTCGTCGCGGTAGATGCCGCGGAAGTGGGGTATCAACGGATTCAGGAGCAGGTCAGGACGACACGGTTTCGTTCAAGGGCGACAAAAGACTAACTTCAACGCCATGACGAGAAGTCTAATGCCGGCGGACGCCGCGCGACTCGGGGCAGCGGAGCGATTCGGGCGGGACGTTCTCCCCGCCGTATCGCGGACGTTCGCGCTCAGCATTCGCATGCTGCCGGGCGACCTGGGCAAGGCGGTGCTCACGGCATACCTGCTGTGCCGCATCGCCGACACACTCGAGGACGAGCCCGCGTTGCCGGCGGAGTCCAAGGCGCGGCTGCTCGATGCGCTCACCCTGTGCTTCGACGACGCTGCGGCGGCCGATGCATTTCCATTGCTCGTGGAGACGCTGACCGGCGAGCCGGCGCATGTGCGGCTCACCCGGAATACCGATCTCGTGTTCGTGCTGTATCGGTCGCTTCCGGCGGGAACGCAGCTGCACGTTCGCCGATGGGTGGCCGAGATGATCAGCGGCATGCGGAAGTTCGTGCTGCTCTACCCGCACGGCATCCGCATCCAGAGCCTCGACGAGTACAAGGAGTATTGCTACTACGTGGCGGGAACGGTGGGCTACCTGCTCACCGACCTGTGGCACGAGCATGCACCAAGCGTTGGCGACGCCCAGTATCGTGTGTTGCGCGAAAAGTGCCGCGCCTTTGCGGAGGCGCTGCAGACGGTGAACATCCTGAAAGACGTGGCGACGGATGCGGAGCACGAAAACTCCATCTACATCCCGGAGGATCTCCTGCGCGCGCACGGCAGCAGCCACGCGAACATCCTCGCGCCGGACCGGCTGAGAGGTACGCGTGAAGCGCTCGCCACACTGGTGCAACTTGCGTGGCATGATCTCGAAGGCGCACGCAGCTATCTGCTGTTGATCCCGCGCCGAGCGGTGCCCATCCGCCTGTTCTGCGTACTGCCGCTGTTGTTTGCCTACGCCACGCTCCGTGACCTCACGGGCACGCCGCAGGCGCTCGCGCAGCGCACCGTGGTCAAGATCTCGCGGCGCGAGGTAAAATCGCTGACCCTCATGGGGTTCCTGGTGATTCTCAGCAATCGCGGGCTCGCCTGGCTCGCGGACCGCGCAATGCGGCGGCCCTTCGTGGTACTCGGCGTTCGCTAGAAGTTATGACTGGGCTGGCCTCCGCTCTTCGCGTGGATTAATTCCCCCGCTGTTGTGACGAAGTCACCAGAGCCACCTGCGACGATCCGATCTGTCGCACAACACGGAGACCAACCCATGTCATCACTCCTCGAACGTGCTGCGCCGGCGGTGCACTCTATCATCTATCTCGGCATGGATGTGCACAAGGACTCCATCACGATT
>JAQBPY010000202.1 GCA_028287285.1 Gemmatimonadota bacterium | reverse complement strand
CTACATCGGTGCGGGTGCCGTAACGGCGGCGGGCTTGATCAGTCTCGCGCGCACGCTGCCCACCATCTGGTCGTCGCTCATTGCGGGCCTCCGTGATTTTCGCGGCGCGAAAGCCGGCGACACCACCGCCCGCACGGATCGCGACCTCCCGATGAGCGTGGTGATGATCGGATCGGCGCTCTGTCTCGCAGCCATGGTGCTGCTGCCGCAGATCGGCATCAATCTGTTTGGCGGCATCCTCGCGCTGTTCTTTGCCTTTCTCTTCGTTACGGTCTCGAGCCGCATCACCGGCCAGATCGGCAGCTCCGCGAATCCCGTGTCGGGCATGACCGTGGCAACGCTGCTGCTCACGTCGCTGATGTTCCTTGCGGCCGGCTGGGTGGGCATCGAGCACCGGGTGCTTGCGCTCTCCATTGGCGGCGTGGTGTGCGTGGCGGCGTCCACGGCCGGCGCCACCTCACAGGACCTGAAGACGGGCTATCTCGTTGGCGCGACGCCAAAGTACCAGCAGATCGGTCTGTTGATTGGCGTCACGGCAAGCGCGCTGCTCGTGGGCGGGATCATTCAGTTCCTCAACGACGCGAAAACGACGATCGTGGCAAAAGACTATCCGGGGGTGCAGGTGTCCATGATCGAGCCAGCGGGGCGGTATGCACTCGCGAATGGCCGGATGGTCGCTGCGGAAAAGGCCCCGGGCACGCCGAGCTATCGGGTGGGCCGGCTTTACGAGCAGACGGGAAGCGCGATTGCCGGGAAATACCTCGTGGACGACGCGGGCGCGATCAAATACGTGGTCGACCCGGGTGTGGGTGGACGGGAGCGGGTGAACTACGATGGCCGGGAGATTGAAAAGCTCGATTCGCCCAAGGCGCAGATCATGGCGCTGGTGGTGGACGGCATTCTGACCCAGAAGCTTCCGTGGGGGCTGATCCTGATCGGGGCGTTTCTGGCCATCGCCATGGAAATCCTTGGCATTCCATCGCTTCCGGTGGCAGTGGGCGTCTATTTGCCAATTTCGACGTCGGCGGCAATGTTCATGGGTGGGGTGCTCCGGTGGCTCGTGGACCGGCGCATGAGTCCCGCGATGCGGGATGGTGCTGACGCGGACTCGGGTCCCGGGGTCCTGTTCTCGTCCGGCCTCATAGCAGGCGGGGCAATCATGGGTGTGGTGCTCGCGGGTCTTGCGGCGCAGCGCATCGATGAGAAGTTCAACCTGACCAACTTCGTTGGCGCGGTTGCAACGAGCAATACGGCGGCAATCGTCCTCTACGTGCTGCTGCTTGCGGTTCCGCTGTACCTGGTGGCGCGCCGGATGCGTGCTCCTATCGGCTGATGTAACCCCCACCGACGCGCCAGGCCGGGCGCCGCAGACAGGAGGACAAATGTCCCGCCTCAGAATTCGATGGGCACTGTTTGGCGTCACGCTGTTCTCCGCCGCGCCCATCGGGGCGCAGGCGGCACCGTCGCCCATTGCCGCCACGGTCGCGCTCGCGACGCTCGTCGGCTCCGTGAAGGACTCGGCCGGCAAGCCCGTGGCGAACGTGGAGGTCTGGCTGCGCGGCTCGGACCTTTTCACGCACACGAATGAGCTTGGCGGGTTCCGCCTGCCGTCTGTTGCGCCTGGCGACGCCAAGGTTTCGGTGCGGCGTCTGGGGTACGAGCCGGCGCTCGTGGACGTCAAGCTCAAGGCGGGTCAGATCGACTCGCTGGTGCTGTCGCTGACGTCGTCGGCGGCGGCGCTGCCGGGCGTGCTGGTTGAAGGCGAAGCGGACTCGCGAAGCAAGCGGATGCTCGCGGGGTTCTGGGAGCGGCGCAACCGGGGCTTTGGCCACTTCATGACGCACGACGAGATCGTGAAGAAAGATCCGCACGACTTCACCGACATCGTTCGCTCCATGCCGAGTGTGCAGATCGTGGAGCGAAATGGGCGGCGTCTCATCCGTTTTCCGCGTGCGCCGGGCACGCGTGGCGATTGCCCGCCGCAATACTGGGTGGACGGCATGCGCGCCGAGGGGGCCACGCCGGACGAGTTTCCGGCGGGCGACATCGAGGCGGTGGAGGTTTACAGCGGGCCGTCCACCATCCCTCCGCAATTCGCGCCGAAGATGTCGACGTACGCGTGCGGGGTGATCGTTATCTGGACCCGGCTGCCGGGGACCTGAAGGTCTGTCGTTCCGTGCGCGCGTGTGGGGGGATGTTTGGTCCCATTCCTTTCGCCAGACATGGCTACGGGGAAAGTTGAGTATGTCCCGACAGTCGCGTTGCGACTGCGGGATGACAACTGGTTGCGTGCGACTGCGGGATGACAATAGCGCGGTTGTCATCCCGCACGCGCGGTGCGCGTGTCGGGATATTCCGTCCCGTCATTTTCGCCAGACATGGCTATGGGGAACGTTGAGTATGTCCCGACAGTCGCGTTGCGACTGCGGGATGACAACTGGTTGCGTTGCGACTGCGGGATGACAATGGCACGGTTGTCATCCCGCACGCGCTGTGCGCGTGTCGGGAGATTGTGTCCCATCCCTTGCGCCGGACCTGGCCACAGAGAAAATTGCAGTACCTGATCACCCATCAGCCGCGTCGCGGCTGCGGGACGACCATTACCAAAACACCGAGAACATGCGTCGCTTTCTGCTCGCGCTTGTCGTCGCAGCACCGCTTGGTGCCCAGGCCAACCGGCCCGCCGACCTCATCGTCACGAACGCCCGGATCTACACCGTCGACGACTCGAAGCCCGTGGTCGCGGCAATGGCCATTCGCGATGGAACGATCGCGTTCACCGGCTCGGCGCGCGAAGCCATGGCGCTCAGGGGGCCTTCTACGAAAGTGATGGACGTATCGGGCCGGACGATCATTCCAGGCACGGTCGACGCCCACGCCCACCTGCTCGGCCTCGGCCAATCGCTCAAGACCGTGGCGCTCTACGGTGCAAAATCCTACGACGAGGTCATCGCGCGCGTCGTCGCGCGCGCGAAGGGTGTGCCGGCAGGCCAGTGGATTGAAGGACGCGGCTGGGACCAGAACCAGTGGGGCGACACCCGCTTCCCCACGCACGACGCACTCACTCGCGCGCTCCCCAACAATCCCGTCTACCTCACCCGCGTGGACGGGCACGCCGGACTCGCGAACGCCGCCGCCATGAAGGCGGCCAACGTCACGGCGGCGTCGAAGGATCCGAGCGGCGGCAAGATCGAGCGCACCGCGAGCGGCGAGCCCACAGGCGTGTTCATCGACAACGCCAAAAGCCTGCTCGAGCGGGCCATTCCCCCCAGCACGCGTGAACAGACACGCAGCGACCTGCGCGCCGCCATTGCCGAATCGCACCGGTGGGGACTCGTGGGCCTGCACGACGCCGGCGAATCGAAGACCACGATCGACATCCTCGAGGACATGGCCAGGGCGGGCGAGTTCAATTTTCGCCTTTACATGATGATCGGCGACGACTCCGCCGCACTCGCGCACTACTTCGCGCGCGGGCCACAGAGCGCGCTGTACGACAATCGCCTATGGATTCGCACCATCAAGCTCTACGCCGACGGCGCCCTGGGCTCGCGCGGTGCGGCGCTGCTGGAGCCCTACAACGACGACGCCAAGAACAACGGGCTGCTGCTCTCGGCGCCGGCGCACATTCAGGACGTCGCGTCGCGCGCGCTCAAGGCGGGCTTCCAGGTGGCCACGCATGCCATCGGCGACCGCGGCAACCGCATCGTGCTCGACGCGTACGACGCAGCGCTCAAGCAGAATCCGGTGGCCGATCACCGCTTCCGTGTGGAACACGCGCAGGTCATCAACCACGACGACATTCCCCGCTTTGCGCAGCTCGGCGTCATTCCGTCAATGCAGGCCGTCCACCAGACGAGCGACATGTACTGGGCCGGCACGCGGCTGGGCCAAGGGCGTCTGCTCGGTGCGTATGCGTGGCGTTCCCTGCTCAACACTGGCATCGTCGTACCCAACGGCAGCGATTTCCCCGTTGAAGCGGTGAATCCCCTGCTGAGCTTTCACAGCGCCGTCTCCCGGCAGGATGCCGAGAACTGGCCGGCGGGCGGGTGGCTCGCGGAGCAGAAGATGACGCGCGAGGAAGCGCTCAAGAGCATGACCATCTGGCCCGCGTATGCCGGATTCCAGGAAGCAACGATGGGCTCGCTGTCGCCCGGCAAACTTGCGGACTTCGTCATCCTCGACCGCGACATCATGACCGTTGCGGACCGCGACATCCTCGGCACCCTTGTCGTCGCGACGTATATTGGAGGGAAGCCGGTGTACGAGCGGACGCAGGTTCCCTGATCTTCGAGTTGGGCAGATGGTGTTGCAACCTCCAGCGGCAGATGTTGAATCCCGCTCATCCGCCGGCTCGGGCCGCTACCTGTGGCTCACGGCAGAGCGGCAGGCGCACCTTCGCGCGGTGCTGTTCGGCATCACGCTGTTTTTCGGACTCGTGGTGTGGGTCTGGCATTCGTTCGGCGCGGCGGCACCGCATCCGGGCGCTTTCATCGCCAAGCTGCGTATCGTGGGCATCATGACGTGGTTGTATGCGCTGGTGCAGATCGTCGACATGCGGTTCTGGAACAGCACCATCGCGCGCAAGCGCCGTGCGGCCATGGGTATTCCGGAAAGCCTCATTGCGTGGCTGTTCGGGCAGATGCTCGCGTGGTTCGGAATCATCTACTACGGCTTTACGGAAGACGTCCGCTGGTACGCAGCGGGGCTCGCGGTGCTGCTGCTCACGTTCGCCGTATTTCCCGTGCGACGTGGCGACTGAGCGCGCGGAAAAGCAGGTCCTCGCGAGAACGCAGACCAGCATCATTTCCCTCCTGCCCGCCGGCTCCGAAATTGTGGCCGCGTTAGGCGCACTCGACATGCTCGTGGCCGTATCGCACGAGTGCGACTATCCCGCCTACGTCAACACGCTCCCCCGCGTGACCGCCAGCGCTGTTGACCGCAACGCCAGCTCGGCGGACATCGACGCCGCGGTGCGTGAGCTCTCGCAGACAGGCCTGCCCGTGTTTACGCTGGATGCCAACGACATCGTGCGTCTGGCGCCGACGGTGATTCTTACGCAGTCGTTGTGCGAGGTGTGCGCCGCAAGCGACGGCGACGTCCGCGACATTGCGCATTTCATCTCTCCCGCCCCCATGATCGTGGCACTTGCCGGTACGTCATTGGACGGTGTCTGGCATGACATTCGTGCGGTGGCTGCCGCCATTGGCAAGGAGCGTGACGCCGAGGCGTTGCTCGAGGCCATTGCCGCGCGGATCAGGAATGTGCACGACACCCTCAAGGCGGCTCGCGCGCCGCGCCCGCGCGTGGCGGTCATCGAGTGGCTCGACCCCATTTTTGTGGCAGGCCACTGGACACCTGAGCTGGTCACGCGCGCCGGCGGCATGGACGTTCTCGCCGAGCCGGGCGCACATTCCGTTCGCGTGGACGTTGAAGCCGTGCGTGCGGCAAATCCGGAAATCCTGCTGTTCGCGCCCTGCGGCTTCGACGTCGAGCGTGCAGAACGGGAATCGCGCGTACTGCTTGCGGGGGCGGCGTGGGAGTGGGCGCGTGGGCTGGAATGCTGGGCGCTGAATGGCAATGCGCTCACGAGCCGGCCGGGTCCGCGGCTGGCGGATGCGATCGAGGTAATGGCGTCCGTCTTTGCACCCACTCTGTTTCCACCGGCTCACCATCATTACGCAAGGCGGCTCTGAGGTTCGTGGCTAGAATGTCCCGACATTCGCTTCGCTCATGCGGGATGACAAAGCGATATTCGCTTCACTTATGCGGGATGACAAAGTGACATTCGCTTCGCTCATGGGATGACAAAGCTATGAGAGCAGCGGAGCAGTTTGCCGATTCCATCGGCATTACCCAAACCACACCCGGCCCGCCACAGCTACCAGAAATACCGCAAATGCCCGCCGCGCCGTGACTGGACTCAATGTCAGCCCGATCCGGGCCCCAAAGTACACTCCGGCCAGCATCCCCAGCGCGATACAGACGGACGCAGTGACGTTTACGTGGCCGGCCTTGTAATATTGCCACACTCCCAGGATGCCCGTAGGCAGCAGGATGGCAGCCAGCGATGTCCCCACGGCGGTGGATGCCGGCATTCGCGCCAGCAGGACGAGCGCCGGCACGATCACGATTCCGCCCCCGATGCCGAAAATACCAGCAAGGACCCCGGCACCTACCCCGATCGCCAGAAAAAGAAGAGGCATTAGCTTATCCGCAGCTGAGGTCGTCAGAGGTCGATGACGCGCACGTGTCGCTCTCGTTCAAGATACGAGCAGTCGCAGCACTGCACTCGAACGCCGCCGGTCGCCCGGTTTGCACTTCCTTCGGGTCCCGGTCGGGACTAGCATTCGACCCTTACACATACCGCGTACACAATGATCAGCCCGTCCTCGATCAGCTTCCTCAAGCGTCTTCTGGACGCCCCTGCGCCGTCCGGCTTCGAGACGGCGGCCGCGCGCGTCTGGCGCTCCGAGGCGGAGACCTTCGCCACGGTGAAGATCGACGTGGCGGGCAACAGCATGGCCGAGGTGAACCCGGGCGGCGCGGTCACCATCATGCTCGATGGGCACATCGACGAGATCGGCGTCATCGTGCAGTACATCGATGATGACGGGTACGTCTACATCGCGCCCATTGGCGGATGGGACCCGCAAGTGCTGGTCGGCCAGCGCATCCGCTTCCTCGGCAACGATGGCGACGTCCTTGGCGTGGTGGGCAAAAAGCCCATTCACCTGATGAAGACGGCCGACCGCGAGCAGGCGAGCAAGTTCACGGACCTCTGGGTCGACGTGGGCGCGATCACACGCGCCGAGGCGTCCGCGCGGCTGAGCATTGGCGATCCCGGCGTGATTGACTCCAGGTCCATGGACTTTCCAAACGACCGCCTTGTCTCGCGCTCCATCGACGACCGCATCGGCGCGTTCATCGTGCTCGAGGCGCTGCGGCGCTACGCGGAAAAGCCCGGCGTGGCGCGCGTCGTGGCAGCGGCCACCACCCAGGAGGAAATCGCGTGGCATGGCGGCGGCGCGCTGGTGTGCGCGCACTCCATCAATCCACTCGTCGCCATCGTGGTGGACGTCACCTTTGCCACCGATCATCCCAACATCGAGAAAAAGGAAATCGGCGAACACAAGATGGGCGGCGGCCCGATCATCAGCCGCGGGGCGCTGCTGTCGCCGGTGGTGCACAACATCCTGCGCGATACGGCCAGGGCCAACAACATCGCGTATGCCGTGCATGCGGTGGGGCGCGACACCTCCACCAACGCCGACGCCATTCACATCGCGCGCGAAGGCGTTGCGACGGGGCTGGTGTCCATTCCCAACCGCTACATGCACTCGCCCAACGAGATGGTGTCGCTCATCGACGTGGACAACGCCGCCACGCTCATTGCGGAGTTCTGCCGTGCCGTCACAGCCGACACGGACTTCACCGCGCGCTGAATGGCCGCCCATGCCTGAATCGAAGCCTCTCGTCACGCACATGTTCACCGCTGATCCGCGGGCCCACGTGTTCGACGGTCGCATCTACGTCTATCCGTCGCACGACATCGATGCCGGCGTCCCGGAAGACGATGAGGGTGCGCACTTCGACATGCGCGACTGTCACGTGCTCTCCATGGACGAAGTGGGCGGCGAGGTCACCGATCACGGCGTCGCCCTTTCCGTCAGCGACGTGCCATGGGGCGGACGCCAGCTCTGGTCCAACGACGCGAACGAAAAGAACGGGACGTACTACATGTACTTTCCGCTCAAGGACAAGGACGACGTGTTCCGAATAGGCGTTGCCACGAGCTCCACGCCATACGGCCCGTTCAAGGCAGAGCCCGAACCCATTGCGGGCAGCTTCAGCATCGACACGTGCGCGTTTCGCGACGACGACGGCTCGTACTACCTCTATTTTGGCGGCATCTGGGGTGGTCAGCTCCAGCGCTGGCGTACGGGCACGTACAACCCCACCGAGCCGCGTGATCCCGACGACAATGGGCCTGCACTTGGGCCACGTGTGGCACGACTCAGCGATGACATGCTCTCATTCGCCGAGCCGGTTCGGGAGGTGCAGGTGCTGGACAAGGATGGCAGCCCGATATTGCAGCAAGACCGCACGCGCCGGTTTTTCGAAGCCACGTGGATGCACAAGTACAACGGCACGTACTACCTGTCGTACTCCACGGGCGACACGCATCTCCTCGTCTACGCCACGGGCGACAACCCGTACGGGCCGTTCACGTATCAGGGTGTCATCCTCACGCCGGTGCTCGGCTGGACCACGCATCATTCCATCGTGGAATTCAAGGACAGGTGGTATCTCTTCTACCACGACTCATCGTTGTCCGGTGGAACGACCCACCTGCGAAGCGTGAAGGTCGCGGAGCTGCATTACAACGCGGACGGATCCATCGTCACGCTGGACGGGATGCAGTAACCGTCAGAAGTCCACGCGTGGCACGGCCGTGGTGCCGCGCGAGATTCGTTTGAGGCCAATGATCGCGGCTTCGCGTACGGTGGGGTCCTTGTCCTCCTGAAGCGCGCGCAAGGTGTCGAGCGCCGGCGGCGTCCGTGCTTCGGCCAAGCCGTGAATAGCCGCGACACGGAACTGCGTCGTTTTCTTCCTGAACATCGATCGCTCCGGCTCGGCGGCTCGCACGAGCCGCTCAACCGCATCGGCCGTGGCGAGCTTGCCAAGTGAGACGAGAAAGGCGATCTGCACTTCTTCGTCCTTCTCGCCGTCGAGGGCCTTGATCAGTACCGCCGCCGTTTTCACGTCCTTTCGCGCGACGATCGCGGCGGCGGCGTCCTTGCGGCTCTGTGCGGAGCCATCCGTGAGCGATTCCTGAATGGCCTGCATGGCGCGCGGAGTGCCCAGCCGCATGAGCGCGCTGTTCGAGGAGCGGCGCACGCGATCGTCCTCGTGGTGCAGCATCTCCGCCAGCGGGTGTTCGGCCTGGGTCACCTCGAGCTCGCCGAGCAGCTCGGCCGCATTCCGCGCGACGAACCATCGGGGATCGCGCAGCATGTGCATCAACGCCGCGACGCCCGCCTTCACCTCGATGAACGCGTCGAAGAACACCCGGCGGTCGCGCTGCTGTTCAACGGCGGCGAGCTGCTCGATCAACGCATCGGCGCCATCGTCGCCGGCGCGCTTCAGCACTTCGATCCATTCGTCGCGCTTGTCGAGTGCGTTTGGCAGTTGCGCGGCAATCACGCCCAGCACGTTGGGTCTGGCGAGACGCTTGAGAATCAGGGCGAACGCGCGCTTCGCGTCGAACGCGTCGATCTGGCGCTCGCGTCGGCCGATGCGGAACAGGATGTCGCCAACGACGTGTGCCTGCAAGGCACGCGCGGCGGTCTCGGCAACGACGGCGAGGTCATCGAGCACGTTGATGATCGTGCCCGAGGAGGTCGTGTTGTCGAGCTTGTCCAGCAATGCGACGTGTGATTCCGTTGGAATGCGCGGCGCGGCAAATTGCGCGAACAGACCACCGCGTGATTCCACGTCGTCCTGTGACGGCGCGGGAATGGCGCGCGACATGCGCGGCGTTGCCCGGGACATCGCCTCGGCAATGGGGTCGTCGAGCACGTCGCCGAGCTCCATTTCGGGGAGGTCCTGGCCATCCGGTGCAAAGCGGGGCCGCGCGGCAAACCGGATTGTCGTGGCACGCGCGAGCTGGCGCTGCGCCTCGGCGGCGGCGCCCCCGTCGTTCACCGTGGGCATGGCCGCGAGGATGCGCGCAGCCGCGAGGAGATCGCCCGGCGATGCACTCGCGTCTGCGATGAACATGGCGAGACCATGCAGCGACAGCTGCGTGGTGATGTCCACGAGCCCACTGAGCGCCATGGGAACGGCCTGGCCGTTGGCCAGCAGCATTTCGCCGTGTACGGCAAGGCTGACCGATCCGTCCCTGGATGTCGCGGCCAGCACGCGCAGCGTGGACTTCTGTTCATCCACATTGCCGGGCTCGCGCATGAGCAGCCACACGAGCCTGGCAAAATGGCGGGCGAAGGTTACCGGTTGATCCAGGAGGATTCCTCACGCGCAGGTGGAAAGGGCCATTAGGATTCTGTATCCCTCAAACGTACGCTGATGCGCCCTTTTCCGGCTCGCTGCACACTTTTGCTTGCCGCAGGACTTCTGTCCAGACGTCGGCAGTTCCACGGAGGCGCCGTCGCCGGAAGCCGCCAGAATATATGGCGACATGAGCTTTCCGGGGAACGGCAGCGCCGCCGCGTACCTCGCACGTCGTGATGCAAATCTCGGCACGCGCGCGTTGCTCGTGATGCGAGCCGCGCGGAATGCCGCGTCGCGCCGGTGCCCCGCTCGTGCCACGTTCTTGCAGAGACAAGCACATGCTGACTGCCTGGTCGTCGTCCAAATACACATTCCCGCTGCCTGACGGCCACCGCTTTCCCATCTCGAAGTACGCCATGCTGCGCCAACGCGTCGCGGCGTTGGGAATCACCATCAACGACCCGCCGGCAGCCACGGACGAGCAGTTGCTGCTCGTCCACACGGACGATTACGTCACGCGATTCAACGCCGGCACACTCACGGACGCAGAAGTGCGCCGCCTTGGCTTCCCATGGTCGCCGGCACTGGTGGAGCGCTCGCGGCGGGCCGTAGGCGGCACCATCGCCGCGGCGGCGCACGCGCTGTCGCACGGCGTGTCGATGAACCTCGCCGGCGGAACGCATCACGCCTTCGCCGATCATGGCGAAGGCTTCTGCGTCTACAACGACATCGCCGTGGCGATTCGTGTGTTGCAACATGCAATACTGGCCAGGCGCGCCGCCGTCGTCGACCTCGACGTCCACCAGGGCAACGGCACGCACTCGATCTTTGCCGGTGATGCCAACGTGTTCACGTTCAGCATGCATGGGGGAAAGAACTATCCCTTTCACAAGGTCGCCGGAGATCTGGACGTCGAGCTTCCCGACGCAACGGGCGACGACGACTACATGGCCGCGCTGCAGCACGCACTCCCCGAGGTGCTCTCCCGCGCGGCGCCGGATATCGTGTTCTACATCGCTGGTGCCGACCCGCACGACGGTGACACGCTTGGCCGTCTGGCTCTCTCGTTTGACGGACTGGCCCGGCGCGATGCATACGTGCTGCAGCAGTGCCGAGAGGTGGGAATTCCCGTGGCGATCACCATTGGCGGCGGGTACGGGCGCCGCATCGAAGACACGGTCGCCGTCCACACGCAGACGGCGCGCATCGCGTCTACCTTTCCGTGATCTCCCGCATGCGCCGCACGAGGTACCGGCGCTGGGCCTCCTGCGCCGTCAACGACAGCGCGTGCTCGTACGCGGTGAGCGCGTCGGCGAAACGGCCCAGGCGTCGCAGCAGGTCGGCACGCGCCGAATGCAGGAGCTGATAGGTGTCGAGCGCGCCGCGCGCGAATAGCGCATCGATGAGCGCCAGGCCCTGATCCGCGCCTTCGTGCATCGCGATGGCCACGGCACGGTTGAGCTCCACCACCGGCGACGGCGACACGCGCATGAGTACGTCGTACAGCCCCACGATCTGCCGCCAATCGGTGTCCGCCGCACGTGCCGCCTCGGCATGGACGGCGCCGATCGCTGCCTGAAGCGTGTACGATCCGATGCGCCCGGAACGCAATGCCTGCTCCGTGAGCGCGACTCCCTCGCGAATGCCGTCGGCGTTCCAGAGCGATCGATCCTGCTCCTCGAGCACCAGCATGTCACCCTGCCCGGACACGCGCGCGGCACGACGTGAATCGTGCAGCAGCATCATGGCCAGCAGACCCACCGCCTCGGGCTCCGCGATCAGCTCCACCAGCAAGCGCGCGAGACGAATGGCTTCGGCGCAGAGGTTGGCACGCGTGAGTACGGCCCCCGAGCTGGCGGAGTAGCCCTCGTTGAAGATCAGGTAGAGGACAGCCAGTACGGCGTCGAGCCGCTCCGGCAAGTGGCGCTGTTCCGGAATCTCGTACGGAATGCGGGCATCACGAATCTTGCTCTTGGCGCGGACGATTCGTTGCGCGAGCGTTGGCGCCGGAAGCAGGAATGCGTGCGCAATTTCTTCCGTCGTCAGGCTGCCCACGGTGCGCAATGTCAACGCGACCTGCGCGTCCGGCGCGAGGGCCGGATGACAGCATGTAAAGATGAGACGCAGCCGGTCGTCGCCAATCTCGTCGTCGCCGCCAGTCTGCCAATCGCTGCCGGCATTGTCGATCATCTCGCGCGCCACCGCATCGCGTTTCGCGTCGAAGTTGCTCTGCCGCCGCCGCCGGTCGATGGCCTTGAAGCGGCCCGTGCTCACGAGCCAGCTCACGGGATTCGCGGGAACGCCTTCCAGCGGCCAGCGCTCCATGGCGATCACGAACGCGTCGTGCAGCGCCTCTTCGGCCGCGTCGAAATCACCGAGCAGACGGATGAGCGTGGCCAGCACACGACGCGAGTCGGTCCGGTAGATCTCCTCGACCACATGTCCGAGATCCGGCATGGACCGCTCGCGCCGCGTACGTCCTACATCTCGCCCACGTCCATGACCGGACGAACCTCGATGGCGCCGTTCCACGCTCCGGGAATGCGCGCGGCAATCTGGATTGCCTCATTCAGGTCGCGTGCGTCCACGAGGTAGTAGCCGCCCAGCTGTTCCTTGGTCTCGATGAACGGACCGTCGGTCGTGGAGATCTTTCCATCACGCACGCGAACCGTGGTGGCGGTGGAGGTGGGCTGAAGCGCTTCGCCGTTCACGAAGTGGCCGCTGGCCTTGATGTCCCTGGTAAAGGCCCCGTACGCCCCGTGGCGCGCGGTGGCTTCTTCCTTGGTCATCGTGGCCCAGGACGTCTCGTTGTCGAAGATCATGCAGAGGTATTTCATGGATTTTTCCAGAAGAGGGATTGTGTTGCCATGACCTTGGTCGAACGGGGAGCCCCGGATTCGACAACGTGCTGAAAGTGGAGTTTGGCACCCACAATGTCCAATTCCCGGCAACGACCTGATTGCCGGTGTGACACAACATTTGATCCCGATAGTTTGTCCATGTAGAACACCGCCTTCATGCGACTCACTCCACCTGGTTCCGTGCGTTCACTCTCTCGTTGCTCCATTCTGCTGGTCCTTGCACAGCCTGCCGCCGTTCGGGCGCAGGCCGTTGATGGCGCGATCCAGCGCGCGGCCCACAGCGTTCCCGTGCCCACCGCCAGGGCGGTGCCGCGCATTGGCACAATCAGGATTGACGGACGCATCGACGAGGACGCATGGAACAAGGCCACGCCGATCACCGAGTTCACGCAGATCGATCCGGAAGAAGGGAAGCCCGCGACAGAGCGCACCGAGGTCCGTTTTCTCTTCGATGACGGGGCGCTCTACGTGGCGGCGCGCATGTACGATCGCCAGGCGCCCAACGGAATCATCACACGTCTTGTACGGCGCGATGCGGACATGGAGTCCGACTGGTTTCAGGTGGTCATCGACGGATACCACGATCACCTGGGCCGCGCATTCTTTCAGGTCAATCCATCCGGCGCAAAGTTCGACGCGCTTGGTATTGGCGGCTCGAACCCGGATGCATCCTGGGATCCCATCTGGGAGACGGCGACATCCATTGACGCAAATGGCTGGAGCGCCGAGATGCGCATTCCGTACTCGCAGCTGAGATTTTCGCAGGCCGAAGTGCAGACGTGGGGCCTGCAGGTGCGCCGCTTCATCCAGCGGTCGCAGGAACAGGACCAGTGGTCGTTCTGGAAAAAGACCGACGTTGGCGGCCCGTCGCGCTTTGGACACCTGGAGGGCATGCATGTGGCCGGAGTTCCCCGGCATGTCGAAGTGGTGCCGTACGTCGTCGGCCGCGCGAGCTACGTGAAGCCCGACAATGCCGGCAACCCATTCAACGATGGCAGCACGACGAACGCGCGCGTGGGCGGCGACGTCAAGGCATTGCTGACGTCGAACCTCACGCTGAACCTCACCCTGAATCCGGACTTCGGCCAGGTAGAAGTCGACCCTGCCTCGGTGAACCTGAGTGCGTTCGAGACGTTCTTTTCCGAGAAGCGGCCGTTCTTCGTTGCGGATGCGGGGGTGTTCGATTTCGGCAACTTCAACTGCTACTTCTGCAGCAATGTCTCGTCCGTCGAATCATTCTACTCGCGTAGAATAGGCCGTTCGCCGCAGGGCGCCGACCTTGCCGCAAACGCGGGGCAGTACGCCGACATCCCCGAAAACTCCACGATCCTTGGCGCCGCAAAGGTCACGGGGCGCACCGAGAGCGGATTGACGGTGGGTCTGCTCAATGCGGTCACGCGCAAAGAGTCTGCCCGGGTGTCCAGCCCCGGCGTGCCGGAATTTTCACGGGCGGTGGAGCCGCTCACCAACTATTTCGTGGGCCGTGTAAAGCGGGACTATCGCGACGGTGACATCGTGGTGGGAGGGTTTGCAACGTCGGTGATCCGCAACCTCGACGACGCGGCGCTCGCGGATCGGCTGAACAAACATGCCGAGTCGGTGGGCGCGGACCTCGTGTTGAATTGGGACAGGAAGAACTACTCGCTGCTCGCCACCACCGAGCTCTCGAACATCGAAGGGTCGCCCGCGGCAATCCTTCGCGCCCAGACATCCAGCGCACGCTACTATCAGCGGCCCGACCGCCAGTTCTCGCACGGCTGCTTCCTGTCCGGCTGTTACGATCCCACCGCGACGAGCATGCGCGGGCTCGCCGGCTATGCGCGCATCGCAAAGGACGGCGGCAACCTGAACTGGGAAACCGCCGTCAACACGCGCACGCCCGGCTTCGAGATGAACGACATCAGCTTCCAGAGCCGGGCCGACTACATCTGGCAGGTGGCGAACGTGTTGTACAACTGGACCATTCCCACGAGCTGGTATCGCTACGCGTATCTCTCCGCCGGCGGACAGCAGCAGGTCACGTACGACGGAGTGCTCAACGACCGCCAGCTTCAGCTCTCGGGTGGTGGCCAGACGTTGAATTTCTGGAATCTCAACGGCTTCTACCTGAACCGTCCGCGCGTCTTCGACGACCGCCAGCTGCGCGGCGGACCCATTGCCGTCCGTCCGGCATCGAGCGTCGTATCCGGAAATCTCTCCACCGACGGCCGGAGCGCACTGGTCTTCAACGTCAGCCCGCAGTTCATGCGAAACGAAGAAGGCGGATTCTCCTCGTACGTTTCAGCGAGCGCGCGGCTCAAGCCCGCATCCAACGTCGCCATCACCTTCGGGCCTTCATATCAGCTGTCCACGGTAAAGCAGCAGTATGTATCCACGATTGCCGATTCCACCGCCACGGCGTTCTACGGCAAGCGTTACGTCCTTTCCTCGCTTACGCAGAAAACGCTCTCGCTCGACACTCGGCTCGCCGTGACGTTCACCCCCAGCATGACGCTCGAGCTGTACGCGCAGCCGTTCATCGCAAGCGGCGACTACTTCGGCTTTGGCGAATACGATGCGCCGCGCGAGCTGCACAAGAGCGTTTACGGAACGGATCGGGGAACCATCGCAGTAACCGCCGGCGGATTCACCGTTGATCCCGACGGCGCCGGACCGGCCAGGTCCTTCGCCATCGGCAATCCCGACTTCACCGTTCGTTCGCTGCAGGGCAACGCCGTTTTCCGGTGGGAATACAGGCCAGGCTCTACCCTGTTTCTGGTGTGGACGCAGCAGCGGAACAGCGCCGACGCCAGCGGCAGCCTGGATTTCTCGCGTGACAGGACCGATCTCCTCACCGCACACCCGGATAACATCTTCCTCGTGAAGTACAGCTACTGGCTGGGGCGCTGACGACGCCCGCGGCTGCGGGCTGTTATTGTGAAGAATGCCGCCCATCCCTGCTCCGCGCACCTCAGGCTTTACCAGGACGACTCCCGTTCCGCTGTATTGGGTCGAGTACGGCGACCCCGCTGCGCCACCCATCCTGATGCTCCATGGGGGCCCGGGCGCTAGTCACGAGTATCTGCTGCCGCAGATGCTCGAGCTGGCCGGCGAGCACCGGCTGGTATCGTATGACCAGCGCGGGGGCGGGCGGTCGCGTTACGAGGACGATCGCGCACCCGTCACCTGGCGCGAACAGGTGGCCGACGTGGCCCTCGTTGCCCAGGAGCTCCGCGTCCATCCACTCACCATCGTGGGATACTCGTGGGGCGCGTTGCTGGCGATGCTGTACGCCATCGAGACGCATGGGAGCCCGGCAGCGCCAGTCCGGCTCGCCCTCCTCGATCCGGCACCGGTCTCCCGCCGGTACCGCGATGCGTTCGAGCAGGAGTTCACCAGGCGGCAGATGGGACCGGAGGTTGCCGCGCTGCGGAAGGCCCTCGCTGACTCAGGTCTCCGTGAGGCTGACCCCGACGCCTATCGCCAACGTGCATTCGAACTGAGTGTCGCCGGCTACTTTGCAGATCCTGCCAGGGCGCACGACCTCACTCCCTTTCGTGTCACGGGCCGGGTACAGCAGTCCATCTGGGCGTCGCTTGGCGACTTTGACCTCACGGCCGGCCTGCGGGCCGTGAAGATTCCTGCCCTTGTCATCCATGGGCGACAGGACCCGATCCCCCTCGCGTCGTCGCAGGAAATCGCAAACGCGTTGAACACGGAGCTGCTGGTGCTGGAAGACTGCGGTCATGTCCCGTATGTTGAACAACCCGTGAAGCTGTTTCCTCCCCTCCTCGCGTTCCTCCACGCGTAGGCAGCTCCGCGCTTCTTCCGTCTCCAGTGCTCCGTGGCCGACGAGACCGTACAACCGCACATCGCAACGCTCGACTACGATGGCCGGCGCTTCAACGTGAGCTGCCGCATCGCATTTGACGGCATCGAATACGTGGGCCGGCTGTGGTTCGCCGACGAATCGTGGGACGACGTGGGCCTGCCGGACCGCGGCGCGCTGCCCGGCCGCACGCGCGACGAAGCCCTCGCGATGGCTCGGCGGCTTACGTCGCAGGACATCCTGCTCCGCTACCGGCGCGCGCTCGCCGAAAAGCGCCGGTTCGTGGGACTCCGCCGCGCCACCGACGAGATACTGGGCAAGATTCGCTACCTGAACCAGGTCGCGATCTCCATGCGCGCCGGCCTGCTCGACGCCGAGGGCGCCGCGGCGGAGATCGATCTCACCGAAAAACAGCTGCACGAGATCATCGAAAAGCTCCGCGCCTTTGCCGGCATCGAATCGTGATGTCGAAGGACCTGCTCTACTCCTGACGCATCGCCACGAGCGGGCTCACTCCCGCCGCGCGGCGCGCCGGAATGAAGCTCGCCAGCCCTGCCACGGCGGCCAGTGCGGCAATGACGGCGAGATACGTGGAAGGATCCGTTGGCGTGACGCCATACAAGAGCGCGCCCACGAATCGCGATAGCACGAGCGCGATCACGATTCCAATGGTCACCCCACTTGCGGCCAGCGACAACGCCCGGCGGACCACGAGCATCATCACGCCGCGCTCAGTGGCGCCAAGCGCGATGCGGAGCCCGATCTCGCGCCGGCGCTGCGTGACGAGAAACGCCAGCACTCCATAAATGCCGATGGCGCCGAGCACGAGACCGATCGTCCCGAATGCCCCGAAGAGCACCGTCATCAACCGTGGCTTCGCCAGCGTTTCATTCATGATGTCGTCGAAGGTGAAGATCGACGTGATGGGCTGGTCGCGATCGACGGACCATATCGCATCACGGATGGAATTGGCCATCGTGAGCGGGTTGTCCCTGGTCCGGGATACCAGCGTCACCTTTACCCGGCCGTTCTGCATGTTGTTGACGTACACGAGCGGCTCCGACGGCACGGAGACATCGGACTGCCGGATGTTCCCCACCATGCCCACGATGGTGATTGGCACTGCATCAAAGCTGCGCAATTGCTTGCCAACAGGGTCCTGCCCGGGAAAGAACTTCCTGGCGTACGCCTCGTTGACGATGACCACGGTGGGAGTACCGGCCCGATCGGCCGGCAGGAACTCGCGGCCGCTCAACACCCGGGTGCCGATGGTGGCGAAGTAGCCGTCGCTGATGCGCTGGGTGGGAAATGCTGGAACCTCTTCTCCCGCCTTTACTTCATAACTCACTGGCACAAAAGGATTTCGTTCACCCATGCCCCTGAATGGCGCATACTGCGCCGCGCCGGCGGCCACCACCCCCGGAACCAGCCGCACGCGCTGGATGACGTTGTTGTAATAGTTCTGCCACGCGGTGTCGCCGTGTCTCGTGGTATTGATGCTGAAGTTCACGGCAAGGAGATGATCGGGCTTGAACCCCGGATCCACATTCAGCAGCTCCCTGAAGCTGCGCGTCATGAGGCCGGCGCCCACGGCAAGCACCACGGCAAACGCCAGCTGCGCGATCACGAGCGCGTTGCGGAGACGCCCACCCGTGCTGGTGGATGACCGGCTGCTCGCCCGCAACATGCCCTGGATGTCCACGGAGGAGGCCCGAAGCGCCGGCGCCAACCCGAACACCAACCCCGACACGAGCGAGACACCAAGGACGAACAGCATCACCACGACGTCGACGTGAATCTCCTCGACGCGCGGCAACTGGCCGGCACTGAGCGCAATCAGTGTGCGCGTGCCAACAAGGGCAACCGCACATCCGGCGATGCCGCCAGCAAGTGCCAAGACGAGACTCTCGGTGATGAGCTGCCGGATGATTCGCCCCGCGGTTGCGCCGATGGAGACGCGAATGGCAATTTCACGCTCACGCGCTGTCGCCCGCGCGAGCTGAAGACTGGCGACGTTCACGCACGCCATCAGCAGCACGAACGTTACCGCGGCGAGCAGCACCAGCAGCGCCGTCTGCACCGACCCGGTCATCGCCTCGTGCAACGGCACCACGGTCGCACCCGTCCAGGCGGCATCGTCCGGATACTGCGCTGCGAGGTTCTTCGTGATGACTGCCAGCTCCGCGCGCACCTGGTCGATGGTCGTGCCTGGCTTCATTCGCGCCACCACGTCCGCTGTTCGCACCGGGCGTATGTGCGGCACGGCGCGGTCCGGAAAAGTGGAGTAGGGAACGAACATCTCGGTGCGCGGAGACGGGAATGCGAAGTCCCGACGCATGACGCCAAGCACCCGGAACGGCCCACCGTTCAGCGTGAGCGTCTTGCCCACGATGCTGTCGGCGCCGCCAAAATTTCGCTGCCAGTACCCGTATGAAAGTACGACCACCTTGTCGGGGCCGCCGCGCACCATCTCGTCCTCGCGCGGCAGCCGCCCAACCAGCGGCGTGGCCTGCAGGGTAGAAAAAAAGCCCGGCATCACGAACGCGGTGGACACACGCTGCGGCTCGCCGAGGCCGGTCACATCCATTCCCGTGCCGCCGTCGGTAAAGTACCAGCCGCCCATGTCCGCCATGCGGCTGCGCTGTGCACGCCAGTCGTCGAGATCGATGGGCGACACCTGACCCTTGAGCATGCCGGCCGTGGGATTCACCGACCAGATCTTTACCAGCTGCTCCGGATGTGGAAAGGGCAGCGGCTGCTGCAACACCCCGTGCACCACCGAAAAGACTGCGGTATTCGCGCCAATGCCCAGCGCGAGTGTGAGAACGGCCACGATCGTGAACGTCGGCGTCGCCCTCAGCGCGCGCACCGAATACTTCAGATCCTGGATCAGATCATTCATGTAGTCTCTCCGCCGTCTGGTCGTTTCAATGGTGTCGTCGATGTGCTGGAGGCAGGCGCGCGCGTCGTCGACGTCGCCGAATTCGCGCAGCGCCAGCGTGCGCGCGGCCTCCGCACTCGAGCCTCCGGCCATCAGCTCCTGCTCACGTGATTCCAGATGGAAGCGCAGCTCTTCATCGACGTCGCGCCGAATGTCGATGCGGCTCCGCCAGGGAAACTGGAAGACGTGCCGAGTCATGCCGGCTCCAGCACCGCGAACACGGCCGTTGCGTAGCGCCGCCAGGCCGACTCCTCTGCCTTGAGCTGCTTGCGCCCGGCCGGTGTGAGCCGGTAGAAGCGCGCCCGCCGGTTGTTCTCGGACAGTCCCCATTCGGCGGTCACGCATCCGGCCTGCTCCAGACGATGGAGTGCCTTGTACAACGGCGCATCCTCGATCTGCAGGGCGTCGCCGGTGCGCTCGCGAATCCATCGTGTCACGGCATAACCGTGCATGGGCCCCCAGGCGAGCGTGCGCAAGACCAGCACATCGAGCGTGCCCTTCAGCAGGTCCATCGGTTCGTGCGCCATGCGCTCCCCTTCCCAAGTATGGGGGAAGCATTCAGCGCGGCCGGTGCGTTGTCAAGTGTTCATCCTGTCCCACCCGGCCACTATCTTTCGGCATGGACCCACGATCCGCCGCGAACATCCTCAAGCAGATCGCCGCATTTCTCGAGCTCGCGGGAGAAAGCACGTTCAAGGTCCGCGCGTACGAACAAGCGGCACGCTCGGTGGCCGGTCTCGAGACGGACGACCTCGGCACGCTCGACAAATCCGGCGCACTCGCTTCCACGGCCGGCGTGGGCAAGGCAACGCTCGGCGTACTTCGAGATCTCATCGCCACTGGAGAATCGAGCTACCTCGAACAGTTGCGCCGCGATACCCCCTCCGGCCTCCTCGACCTGTTGCAGGTGCCGGGGCTCGCCACGGAAAAGATCCATCTGCTCCGCGATGCCATCCAGGTGGACTCCATCGATTCGCTGGAACACGCGGCGCGCAGTGGTGAGCTCGCGAAGGTGAAAGGCTTTGGGCCCAAGACGGTTGCACGCATTCTCAAGGGCGTCGAATTCTTTCGTGTCAACGGGTCGCGCACACTCTATCATCACGCCGTGCAGCGCGCGGCACCGCTCCTCGCCGCCGTTCGCGCGCATCCCCACGTCGTGCGTGCGGAGATCGGCGGAACACTGCGCCGGCACTGCGAGACGGTGGGCAACATCGTCGTCGTTGCGGCATGCGCACACGATGCGCGCGCCGTGGCCGCGTCATTCACGCGCGCGCCCGGGGTGCAGCAGGTCACACGTGGTGATACCGCATCGCCGTGCATCACCTACGCCGACGGCACGCGGCTCGATCTCCACTGCGTGAATGAAGGAGAGTTCTCCCATGCGTGGTGGCGTGAGACAGGCTCTCCGGACCACGTTCGCGCGGTCACCGACATCATCGCGCGCGTGAATCCGGATGTACGAATGGAGCAGGTGCACGACGAGGCGGAGCTGTATGCGCTCGCCGGGCTGCCATTCATACCGGCGGAGATGCGCGAAGAAGGCTACGAGCTCGAGATGGCCGCCTCGGGCCGCATGCCGGTGCTCCTCGTGCCGGCCGACATTCGGGGATGCCTGCACTGCCACTCCACGTACTCCGACGGCAAGGTTTCCATCGCCGAGCTGGCCGAGGCGGCGCGCGTGCGCGGGTGGAGTTACATCGGGATTACCGACCACTCGCAGTCCGCGTTCTACGCAAGCGGCATGTCCGTGGATCAGGTGCTCCGCCAGCATGACGAGATCGACGCACTCAACGCCGCGCAGCAGGACGTCCGCATCCTCAAGGGCATCGAAGCGGACATCCTCTCCGATGGTCTCGTGGATTACGGCTCCGATATTCTTGGCCGCTTCGATTTTGTCGTCGGCTCGATACATTCCCGGTTCGCCATGGACCGTACGACGATGACCGCCCGCGTACTTCGCGCGCTCGACGACCCGCATCTCACCATACTCGGCCACCCCACCGGGCGGCTGCTGTTGTCGCGCGAGGGCTATCCCATCGACATGGACCTGGTCCTGGAGAAGGCCGGCGCAATGGGCGTGGCGGTGGAGCTGAATGCCGACCCGAAGCGTCTCGACCTCGACTGGCGCCTGCTGCCCAGGGCCAAGGCGCTTGGCGTGCCCATCAACATTGGCCCCGATGCGCACTCGATCAACGGTCTCGACAACATGAACATCGGCGTGGGCATTGCACGGAAGGCGGGCATCGAAGCGGGGGACGTGCTCAACACCGGTACGGCAGACGACATTCTCGAATTCGCGCGTGCGCGGCGGAGCAATTCCTGATCATGGCGGCAAAGAAGAAGACGCCGGTGGTAACGAGAAAGCCGAATCCCAGGCCACGCGGCGCGGCCGCGCTCAAGGCGCATGCGACGATCATCCTGGAACGGCTGCTTGCCGAATATCCCGACGCGCATTGTGCGCTCGACTTCACCAACGCGTACGAGCTGCTTGCCGCCACGATCCTGAGCGCGCAGTGCACGGACAAGCGCGTGAACATGGTCACCCCCGCGCTCTTCAAGCGATATCCTGCGCCGGAAAAGCTCGCGGCCGCGAATCAGGAAGACGTGGAAGAAATCATCAAGTCCGCGGGCTTCTTTCGCAGCAAGGCAAAGAGCCTCGTGGGCATGGCCGCCGGCCTGGTGGACCGCCACAACGGCCATGTTCCCGCCGAGATGGCCGCACTCGTCGAGCTGCCGGGTGTGGGGCGCAAAACCGCGAACGTCATCCTGGGTAATGCCTTCGGGCGCAATGATGGTATCGTCGTCGACACCCACGTCACGCGCGTGAGCAACCGGCTTGGGCTCACCAGGGAGTCCGATGCGGTAAAGATCGAGCAGGAGCTGATCCCGCTTTTTCCGCAGCAGCACTGGACGATACTCTCGCACCTGTTCATCGAGCATGGCCGTCAGGTGTGTGAGGCGCGCTCGCCAAAGTGCGGCGCGTGCCTGCTCGCTGACATCTGCCCGTCCGCGCTCATCTGAGCGCCTTTTCCCCAATTTGATGAATTTTCGTTCAGTGACGCTCTGCGCCGCCAGTGCTCTTTTTGCCCTGGCGTGCGCGCACAACCCGGAGCCGGATCCCGAGCCGGAGCTCGTGCCCGATCAGCCCATGCGCGTCGCGCCGCCGCTCGGTGCGGTAAAGCCCGGCGACTGTGTCGAAGCTGTCCGTCGCGCGGTGGAAAAGCCGGATATTGCCGTGGATCGCCTTGCATCGCCAAAGGTGATGAACCCGCCCGCATTGCCGCCAAAGACAATGCCGGTGGCGGTAAGGCGGGCGAAGTACAGCGAGGTGCGCGTCTCGGTCATGGTCGACACACTCGGCAAGGCCGACATGAAGACCTGGACGGTGATCAAGACCACGCATCCGTGGCTGGAGAGCAGCTTCAGGGCGGCGGTGCCCAAATGGACGTTCGAGCCGGCAATGCTCGCGGGCTGCAAGGTGCCGCGCGTTTGGCTTGGCGGGTTTACGGCGGGCACGCCGCCAAAGGGTTGAACGGAAAGCGTCTTTACGGAAAGCGTCTTTACTGAATGCGCAGCACCGCAATTCCGATGTTGGACTGCGACGCCAGCTTCGCACCACCAACATCGTGCAGGTCGATGAGCTGCGGCGCACCGGCAGTGACCGCCGTGAGCTTCAATAGCATGGCCCCGCCCCCCTTGAGCGACGCGACGTTCACCGTG
Source organism: Gemmatimonadota bacterium (assembly GCA_028287285.1). Lineage (GTDB taxonomy): Bacteria > Gemmatimonadota > Gemmatimonadetes > Gemmatimonadales > Gemmatimonadaceae > AG11. The sequence continues at coordinate 27,475 of JAQBPY010000202.1, read as the reverse complement.
AACGCCCCAGAATTGGCCGTGCGCGGCACGAGCGGCGTGGCAGACGGATGACTCGACAGGTCAGTGCTGCGGCCCGTGAATACACCGGGCAGGTTCCAGCTCGCCTCACTGTACGGCGCCGCCATGCCCGCCAGATCGTCAGCGGCCAGCATCAGGGTGAACTGGCCAAGCAGCTCGGGCCACGTTTTCCCCGTAACGTTCGTGGCGTTCGCAACGCCCGTGACGTTGTAGTTGTGCACCATCCTCTTGATGAACGCGCCTTCGTCGGTGCCGCCATAGGTATCGGTGAGCCAGCGGGTGAACATCCATGAGCTGCCGTAGATATCGTTGTCGTCGGTGCCGCTCAGGATCGTCTTGCCCTCGAAGCTCTGCAGGAATTCCGTGAGAAAGCCGAAGTGGCTGGCCATCGTCTGCACACCGAGGCCGCAGTTCGCGGTGTTCGGGCGCACTTCACAATCGAGCGTGCCAAAGTAGGTCGCATTGCTCTTCCAGCCATTGCCGTGCGCAACGCGTGCGTACATCTCCGCCGCGAGCTGCGCCGTGGCTTCCTCGAGCCACACCTGCTCGAAGTCCGTCACGTTCACCGGCGCCTGGAACCGTTCGGCATACGAGACGATGTGTTTCGTCTCGTGGATGAGCGTGGCCGGCATGAGCCGCCGCCACGTGTTGCGGCTGTCGAGCGTCGACGAGGTGGCCGTGGTATCGGTCACCGCGCGCGCATAGAAAATCTCGGCCTGGTTGCTGCCCGATACCGAGGTGGCAAGGCTAGGCGGATAGAAATCGCACGACGAGACGAAGCCGAGCAGGTTGGATGATTGGGTGTTCACCTTGGGCGTGAACAACATGATGAGCCGGTTGTTCGCATCCGTCTGCGCGTCAAATGCGAGTGGGTCGCCGAAGTTCGCCGTGAGGATTGGAAACGACACCGTCTCGAATTCCTGCGCCATCGTGATCATGTCCGCGTCGATCTTGCCGGCGAGCGGGCCCGCGTTGTCTTCCATCACGATCACCCGCGGACCCACGTACACCACGCGCGCCGTGAGCGGCTGCCCGTTGGCGGCCGTGCACGAGTTGAAGTGGTAATTCATCTGCGCCGTCTGTCCAACAGTTGTTGGAACGGGCACCCGCGACGGACCCGCCGATCCCACTCCAGCCACCGCACGCGAGAGCTGGCGATACTGTCGTGGGGAACCCAGCTGGCGAATGAGCTCGCGGTTCACCTCCATGTGCTCGAGGTGCTCCTGCGTCTCCGCCAATTGCTGCGCATCCACCTGGCTGCGCGCGGCAGCGTGCGGCGCGGCGATCAACACCGGTTGCGCAGCAATGGGTCCGAACCGTGACGCAAGCGCGCCGCCGGTGCTGCCCTTCAATTCAAAGCCTGCCGCCTGGCCCAGGGTCGTGCCGGCATTGAAGACACTGATGAGGTACGCACCCGCCGACGGCAGCTCATTGCACCCCACGTTGCCTGATGCGGTGGCAATGAAACTCTGGCCAACGGCGAGGGGCCGCGACGTCGCGCCGCTCATGGGCTGCTGTCTCGCGGCGGTGCCGGCCACTGTCGTGACTTCCACGCTCACGGCCTGCGAGCTCTGGCAGGGGATGCCGGCCGCGGGAACCGTTGCCAGGATTTGGGTTGCCGTGGCCGACGTCACCGCCGCCGGCACACCGGCAACGAACACCACGCTCGCTCCCGCGCCGGATGTGAGATTGGTGCCGATGATCGTCGCAGTCGCGCCACCCACGAGCGTGGCGGGCGAGATGGAGGAAATGGCCGGTGCCGACGATCCCGCCGGCGCCGCAACGGCCAGCACCGCGGTGCCGCTGACTCCTTCGCTCAGGGCGGTAATCGTGGTGGTGCCTGCACTCAGCGCAGTGATCGCCCCCGTTACGGCGCTCACGGTGGCCACCCGCACGTTGCTGGAGCTCCACGTCACGGTTCGCCCGGCAAGCGTGCCGCCGTTCTTGTCCTTCACCGTGACACTCAGCGCCGGCGCGGCGCCAATGGCGACGGGCGCGGCAGCAGGGGTGACCGATACGCTCGCCACGGAGAGCGGAACCACGGTCACGAGCGCGAGTCCCGTCTGGCCGTCCACGAGGGCGCTAATGGTCGTGCTGCCCACGGCAATGCCCCGCACCACGCCGCCGGCGTCGACCGTGGCAATGAGCGTGTTGAATGAGCTCCACGTGGCCGTCTTGCCCGTCATGGCAGCCCCGAACTGGTCGCGGACGTCAACGACAAGTGTAGTTGTCGCGCCCAACTCGACCTGGACGCTCGTGGGCGCGACGCTTACGGCACGAACCACGGGCGTGGTGTTCGTGGGGCCGCCGCCGGTATCGGTGCCACTTCCGCCACAGGCGAGTGACAGGGCGGCGGCAAGAGCGCAGACAATCGGGAGACGGAGGCGCATGAGGCGGGAAGGAGGGCGACGCAACGAGATGCGTGGTGGGACACGAAACTTCCGTAGTACCCCACGTCTTGTAAATGGGACGATCGATGACCGGGAGGTGGCACGGTTGCCCCGACCGGGTATCTTACGGGACTATCCAAAACTCGCCGACCCAGCAGGAGCGTACACGTTGAAGACAGCAACCTTCGAGACCAACCGCGGGACCATTACCGCGGAGCTCTACGACACCGACGCCCCAAAGACCGTCGAAAACTTCGAGAAGCTCGCGAATTCCAAGTTCTACGACGGCGTCAAGTTCCACCGCGTCATCGATGATTTCGTGGTGCAGGGCGGCGATCCGTTATCTCGCGACCTGCCCGCCGGCGATGGCCGGGTGGGTACGGGTGGTCCAGGCTGGAAGATCAAGTGCGAGACGGCCGGCAACCCCCGCAAGCACGCTGTGGGCTCGCTGTCCATGGCGCATGCCGGAAAGGACACGGGGGGCAGCCAGTTCTTCATGGTGCTCTCCGAGAGCAATACCCGTCACCTCAATGGCGTGCACACCGTATTCGGCCAGATCACCGGCGGGCTCGACGTCATGAAGCAGATCAAGAAGGACGACGTCATGAACTCGGTGCGCGTCGTATGAGCGCGCCGCAGCAGTCGGACAAGTCTGCGGCCTTCACCGGACTCATCCTGGGCGGCATTGCCCTGTTCGTCATCCTCTTCGCCATCGTGCGCATGACCAATGCGCACTACTCGTCGGAAGAAGCAGCCAAGCCGGGCGCCGAAGCAACAAAGTAAGACGTTTGCAAATACGGGCGGCCGGAGCTCATCCGGCCGCCAGTTTTTTTATCGGCCGGGCTCGCTGATGATGCCGTAGCTCACGGGATCCCGGTCCAGGGGTCCGGCCAGGAACACGCGGGCTCCCGGCAGACGGCGAAGCATCTCGGGCATGTGGTCTGCCGGCCAGCGGTGCCCGTTCGACGAGATCAAAAAGTAGTGATCGGCTTCCTTGACCACGACTCCATCATACGCGGGCACACCGTCCGCCGACCGTACGGTGAACTTGTCGGCCTCGAACGCCCTGAGCCCCCTGGGAGCAGCGGTCATGCTGCGAAGACCCGGATAGCGGCCAGCCAGCATCACTTCCACCTTGCCGAGTGACCGAAGGCGCGCCGTCTGCCCTCCCACGATGACGAACTTTTCCCCAGCGGCGGGCGTGATCACGACCTCGACAATCGGCTCACTGCCCACCGTGGAAAGCACGCCGCGCACGGTATCCACGGTGTTTTGCACGGGTGTCTCGCCGTAGTCAATTCCTGCGTTGCCGGTGCGGCACGCGAGTGCAACGACGCATGCTGCGCCAACCAGGAGTCGTACCGGTGTGCTCATTGCAACCTTGCGATGGCGATTCTGAGGTTGGACGACGCCGCTCCGCCTGATAGTGAACGGACGTTCAACAACTGCGGACCCGCCGACGTGCCCTGAAGTTCGAAGTAGGCGTTCGCGCCGCCACGGAGGCTCCGCCGCTGCGACGCGAACGAGCCAAAGCCCACGGTCACGGGCACGATTGGAAACGGCGTGGTGAACGTGGAGCCCCACGTGGGATCCGTGTTCAGCCCCGCATAGATGCTGCGCAAATTCCACGTAGGAAACTGGATATCGATACTCGGCGCCGTCAGCCCTGGATAGTCGTCGGCGTACAGCGAGAGCGTCCACAGCCCGAACAGCTGATCGGGCGATACGCCGGCAAGGGCGCTCAGGTTGGCGAGCCCCGTGCCCCTGGAGCTGGTCAACGCGGTGAGGAATGACGCTTCGGACGTGGCGTAGCGGTCAATGGCATATCTGACCAATGACCACGTGGTCTGGTAGAACACGCTGCCGCTTTGCCCGGAGCCGTCGCCGTAGATGGACCAGTTCCACGGCTGCACCAGCTTGTTGCGGATCTCATTGAACTGCCGCCGCACGCCGTAGCTGGGGCGCCGCAGGCCATCAGCGGCATTGCACACCGAATTCTCGGGGTGAAAGTCGCAGAAGACACCGTTGGTGGCAGCGCTCCCGAACCCGTTGTTTCCCTTCCACGACGCCTTATGGATGTACTGGCGCGTCCACAGCTCCTCGGCGTGTCTGGCCGTGCCCTCTTCCAGCCAGCTTTCCTCGAACGAGGCGTTGTTGACGACGCGCGCGGACAGCGACGCGATGTGCTTCACCTCGTGCACCACGGTGCGGCCCATGAAGATGAACCAGCCGTCGGGAAAGAGCGTGCTGTTCAGGTTGGAGCCGGTGGTGGTTGGCGTGAAGCCGTAGAACATCTGGCCAAAGTTCGAGCCCTTGAACACCGTCGTGGGAAATTGATCGCAGCTCGACACGTACGCGGCGGCACCCGTGTTGTTCAACCGGTCGCTGAACACCATGTTGATGTGGCCATCGTTGTCGGTGACCGCATCGCGCAGCAGTGGATCGCCAAAATTGGTCCTGATCACGTCGTACTGGTCGGCATCGAAGATCTTGCCGAGCCGCTGGTAGTAGCCCGCGAGGGCGGGGTCCTTGCTGGACTGGAGCACATTGGTGGAATCTTCCCACACGATGGCATGCGCGCCGACGTAAATGACCTTGCCGTGCATCTGCTGCGTCGTGTCGTTGCAGGTGGTGCCGAACGTCATGTAGAAATCGCGCGCATCGCCAATTGCCGGAAGCGCTGCCCGCGCCGCTATCAGCGACCTGCCTGGTGACGGCAGCAGTGCGGAGAGACGCTGCCCCTCCGCCAAGTTGGCGCGGTTGCGCTCCAGCTGTGCAAAGTGAGCGCGATCGCGCGCGGCTTCGGGACCGGGCGCAGCGAGCGCCATCGTGCGCGCCGGCGTGGCCTGCGCAATGAACGGAGATACCGCCGACGCAGGATTTCCGTCGATCTCGAAATCCACGAGTGTGTTTTCCGATGCGGCCGCACTGAAGACGGAGACGATGTAGCGTGCGGCGCCACTCACGGCAGTGAGCTCGTTGCAGCTTGCGTCGCTCGCCACAATGGCCTGGCCAACGGCGAGTGAACGCTGCGGCACCGCAACCGTGGAGGTGAAAGCGGCTCCCTTGCGCTGGTTGGCCGTGACCTGGACATCCGCGGCGCCCTGATTGACGCACGGAATGGTAAGTGTGATCTGCGTTGGCGTCGCGGTCAGCGCCGTTACGGACACGCCGCGAATGGTGATCACATTGCCCGCCGTGGCCGCGTCAAACCCGGTTCCGGTAATCGTGGCAATGCTGCCCGGCGCAAGCGTGGCCGGCGAAATGGATGTGATCGTCGGCTGCACCGCACCAACGCCCAGCACCACGATCGTGGCCGATCCGCTCACGCCTTCGCTGGTCGCCGTAATGGTGGCCGAGCCGCCGCCTACCGCGGTCACCTTTCCGCCGGCGTCCACCGTGGCGATGGCGGCGGAGCTGGACGCCCATGCCACGACACGACCTTGCAGGCTCGCTCCGCTGCGGTCGCGCACGATGGCGGAAAGCTGTACGGACTCGCCGGCATTCAGTGCGGCTGGCGGCGCGGGCACGCTTACGCTGCTCACGGCCGCGGGGGCCACTGTTAGCGTGGCCGTACCCGACTTTCCCGAGACACTGGCCGTAATTGTTACGGTGCCGGGTGCGAGCCCGTTCACGACTCCCGCGGAGCTCACCGGCGCAATCGATGCGCTCGAGCTGGTCCAGGTGACGGCCTGCACCGCGAACGGACCGCCAAATTGATCGCGCACATCCGCGGTGAACGTGGCATTGCCGCCTACGTCAATGCTGGTTGCCGCCGGCGTGACGCTCACCGTGGCGATCACAGGCACGGGCGGCAGCTCCCTGGTGATGTTACCCGCGTCCGAACCGCCGCCGCATGAAGTGGCGAAGGCCAGGGCAACGGCAGGCAACCAGCGGCGGAGGCACAATATCGTTGTCCTGGGCGTAGCGAAGGACCGGTTCGCGAAACGAGAGGATGTGCTTTTCAAGTTACTCCGACGCCTCACGAAGCGCCCGGAGGTACCGGCCCGGCTGGTTCAGAAAGTCCTTGGTAAGTCGAACATGCTCGAGCTCCTCGTATTCGGTTCGCTGGACAGGCAGCGCGTCAAAGCTGTAGATGGCCGCGCCGGGATATGCCAGGAGTATCGGCGAGTGTGTGGCAACGATGAACTGCGCGTCCTGCGAGATCATGTCCTGCATCATCATCATGAGTGCCAGTTGACTCTGTGGGCTGAGGGGCGCTTCGGGCTCGTCGAGCAGGTACAACCCGCCGGGCACGAACCGCGACTGGAAAAGCTTCAGGAAGCTCTGGCCATGTGAATTCGCGTCGAGGTCGATGCCGTATCGCTGTTCCATCTCGGCAAGAGACCTCGACGCCGGCATCCTCGCCAACCCTTTGGACAGTGTTGACCGGCCTTCGTATTCCACGTCGATCGCGGCGAGCTCACGAAGAAACTCGGCCCGCATGGCCGAGAGACGCCTGGTGAACCCGAAGAAATCCTCGGCGCGCAGGAAAAACCCCTTGTGGGTGCGCCTGTTCCAGGTGAGCTGGAGCGCCGCGCCAAGCGTCCGTTGCGCCACGAGTGTTGCATCGCCGGCAAGGTCCGCGGATCCCACCGCCGGCAATTTGGCGGCTGCGGCGATTCCTTCCAGCAGTGTGGACTTCCCGGAGCCGTTCTCTCCCACAAAAAATGTGACGGGCTCCGGGAAGGCGAGCGTGGTCAGAGAGCGTACGACAGGCACCGAAAATGGGAATTCCGCGGCTGTTTCGGCACCTTTTCGGCCGATTTGCCGTAGAAAAGGGAGCCGGGCGACCTGCGTTTCGGGCCCGGAAGGGGTATTCTTTATTGATGGTGCGCGACGCGGCATCCAGAATGCTGCGTTCCGGACCACTCGTCCCGCAATCTCCACAGACGACTCCCGCCTCCGAAAATGCTACCCACCCGCGCCGACGCCCTCGCGCTCGTCCACGAGTACACCGCCAGCGACTCGCTCCGGAAGCACATGCTCGCCGTCGAGGCCGCCATGCGCGCCTACGCCGGGAAGAACGGCGAGGACGTAGAGCGCTGGGGGCTGGCGGGGCTCGTTCATGACTTCGACTACGAGCGTTTTCCCAACGACGCCCACTCCGCCACCGAGGAGCATCCGGCCGAAGGCGTGCGGATCCTGCGCGCGAAAGGCTGGCCCGAAGACATTCTCGACGCGATCCTCGGCCACGCCCTCTACTGCAACGTGCCGCGGGAATCGGCCATGTCCAGGACGCTGTTCGCCGTGGACGAGCTCACCGGGCTCATTACAGCCACGGCGCTCGTTCGTCCTTCAAGGAGCGTGCACGAGGTCGAGGCCAGGTCCGTCCGCAAGAAGATGAAGGACAAGGCGTTTGCCCGCGGCGTGAGCCGCGACGACGTCATCAACGGTGCGGAGGCACTCGGCGTCGACCTCGACGAGCACATCGCGTTCGTGATCGCGGCCCTGCAGCGTTCTGCGGACGCGCTTGGCCTTACCGGGATACCGGCCTCGACATGACCGGATCTCCAACGCTCCAACCCGGGCGCCCGTAGAAGGGATGACGTCACCCCACCGCTGGAACCATGCTCGCGACCACCGCGCCTCTCTCGTCGTACTCCATGCCTTCGCCGGCTGAAGGCGCGATGTCCGAGCGCGCGATTGTCATCGCGGCGCAGCGCGGGTCGAACGACGCGTTTTCGGCGCTCGTTCGCATCCACCAGCGGCGGGCGTACTCCATTGTCCGTGCCATCGTGCTGTCGCACGAAGATGCGGAAGATGCGGTGCAGGAAGGATTCCTGCATGCACACAGGGCGCTCGACCGGTTTCGTCCCGATCAGCCATTCGGGGCGTGGTTGTACCGGATCATGGCGAATGCCGCGCTCGACCTCGTGCGCCGCCGCAAGGTGCGCGTCGCGGAAGAGCTCCCGGAGACCATCCCGATGCCGTTCCGCGATCCGGCGGAATCGGGTGAGCTTCGCGAACGGCTGCAGGAAGCGTTGACGCATCTCACCCACCGGCAGCGATCGGTGATCGTGATGCACGACGTCGAAGGCTTCACCCATGGAGAGATCGGGCGAACGCTCGGCATCCCCGAGGGTACGGCGAGATCTGATCTTCACCATGCCCGCGCGGCACTGCGGCGGCTACTGAGCAATCTTCGGAGTACATCATGACGCATGACCGCTGGACGTCCGGCGATGCCGAGCTCACGAACGCCCTCCGGGCGCTCTATGCTCCGCCTGCAGACGAGGCCTACTGGGATTCGCTCGAGTCGCGCATCCTCGCGCACGTCGCGCAGAAGGATGAAGGCACGGTGTGGTGGGCCGAGGTGGTCGAGATGGCGCGTCCGGGCCTCGCGGCGGCGGCGGCGCTGATCTTTGCGGCGAGCCTCGCACTCGCGCACTCGCGGCAGGTCGAGGTGAGCAGCGCCTACGCCAGCATCATCGCGCCGGTCCCCACGTCCATGGAAGCGTCCGCAAAGGCCGCCTCCGTCGGCGACGGCGACGTTGCGCTTCATACCATCATTTCCCGCTAGGCCGCGCATGCAGCGTCCCAAACAGCAAGCGCTCGCATTTCTCCTCGGTGCCCTGCTCGTGGGCGCCGTCGTGGGGTTTGCGGGCGACCGGGTCTTTCACAACAAGGACGACAGCTCCATCGTCGCACGCCGGACGCGCTTCTACGACGATCTCGGGCTGCAGGCCGCGCAACGCACCGTCCTGGATTCCATCTTCGACGAGAACAACTGCCAGATGGACGCGCTGGTCAAGCCGCTCCAGCCGGCACTCGATTCCCTGAAGGCCGCTCGTCGCTCCGCGATGAGCGCCGTACTCACTCCCGCCCAGCGCGCGCTCCTCGATGCCCGTCGGAAAGACCTCGACGCCCGCCACGACGCCGAACGCAAGCAAATCAAGTCAGCCTGCCACAAGTAAATGTCTGCCTCCCACCTTCGCGCCACAGTTGCGCTCGTCGCCCTGCCCATGAGCTTGTTTGCTCAGGCATCTTCCGACACTCTCGCTGCACGCAAGATCACGCTGCGTGACGCGGTTTCCCAAGCTGAACAGAACGGGCTCGCCGCCATTCAGGCGCGCGGCCAGATCAGGACCGCCGAGTCGAGCGTGCGCAGTGCCAAGGGCGCGCTGTTTCCGTCGCTGAGCGTGTCTCTGGGCCAAGCCAACCGGTCGGGCTCGCAGCAGGGGCCCGGCGGTACGCTCGTACCGTATTCGGCCAGCTCACCCTGGACGTACAGCACCGGGCTCTCCTCGAGTCTCACGCTCTACGACGGCGGCCGCAAGCGCAACGAAGTCACGCGCACGCAGTACGACGTCACCGCCGCCGAGGCCAATGCGGTGACGCAGAAGTACAACCTCGCGCTGCAGGTAAAGACGCAGTACTACGCCATTCTCGCCGCCCGTGAAGCCGAGGGTGCCGCGCAGGCCCAGCTGCAGCAGGCGCAGGAGCAGCTCAAGTTCTCCATCGCGCGCACCAGGGCCGGCGTCGTCACGCTGTCCGATTCGCTGCGTTCCGTTGTCGCGGTGGGCAACGCGCAGCTCGCGCTGCTCACGGCCCGGAACAGCGTTCGGGTCGCCAGCGCCGCGCTTTCGCGCCTCATCGGGTCCGAGGATTTCGTGACCGCTGTTCCGTCGGACACGCTCGACAACGGGTTGTCGCCGGTGGACAGCGCGCAGCTCGCGCCGCTCATCCTGGAGAGCCCCACGGTCAAGCAGTCGGAGGCACAGCTCCAGTCGGCGCAGGCGTCCATCAAGTCGGCGCGGACGTCGTACCTGCCCACGGTGGACCTCACGTACAGCAAGTCCGGAAACGGCTCCAACAGCGACAACAAGTACTTTGGCGTGGGCGGCAATCCGCTGGCGTATTCCGATGTGTTCTCGCTCCGGATGTCGTACAACATCTTCAACAACTACGTGCGCGAAGACGCCATCACGCGCGCGAACGTGGCAACGGACCTCGCACTCGCCACGGCGCGTGACACGCGGCTCGCCGCCCAGCAGACGCTGGTCCAGCAGCTCGCCGCGCTCCGCAGCGCGCAGCAGCGCATCATCATCCAGCAGGCCACGCTGGATGCCGCGAAGGAAGATCTTCGCGTGCAGCAGCAGCGGTATGCCCTCGGTGCTTCACTCCTCCTCGATGTGCTGACGTCCCAGTCCACGCTCGATGCGGCGCGCTCAGCGCTCATCCAGGCGCGGCAGGACGTTCGTGTGGCCCGTGCGCAGCTCGAAGCGCTCGTCGGCCGCGACCTGCCGTAACCCCAGTGTTCCTACCATCGCGCTTGTCGTTTCGCGCGCCCATCGTCTCCAACTGCCCTCCTGTGCGCAAGCTCATCGTAGTCTCCGCGCTGCTCCTCGGCACCGCGTGCGCGAAAGACAAGAAGTCCACCATTCCCATCCAGACGGTCGCCGTCCAGCGCCGCGACATCGTGATCGATGCGCAGGCGACCGGTGTCGTCGAGCCGATCAACATTGTCGACGTCAAGTCCAAGGCGGGCGGGCAGATCACCAAGATGCCGGTGGAAACCGGATATCAGGTCAAGCCCGGCGACCTGCTCGTGCAGATCGAGACACGCGACACGCAGAACCAATACGACCAGGCCGCCGCGCAGCTCGCGGCCGCCAAGGCCAAGCTGGACGTGTCCACCGCGCAGAAGAAGCGCTCGGACGAGCTGTTCAAGCAGCGCATCATCACAGCCACGGAAAACGAAACCGCGGCGCTCGACTTCTCGCAGGCCAAGTCGCAGCTCGTGGGCGCGGAGACGAATATGGACCTCGCCAAGCAGCGTCTCGAGGACGCCACGGTGAGAGCACCAATCGCCGGCACCGTCATCTCGAAGGCCGTGTCGCTGGGCACCGTGATCACGTCGGCCACGGGCGCATTTGGCGGTGGTACGTCCCTGCTCCAGATGGCCGACCTGAGCCAGGTTCGCATTCGCGCGCTGTTCAACGAAACGGACATCGGCCAGGTTCGCCCGGGCCAGACGGTCACGGTCACGGTGGACGCGTACCCCGATCGCCGCTTTACCGGCATCGTGGAAAAGATCGAGCCGCAGGCCGTGGTGCAGCAGAATGTCACGATGTTCCCGGTGCTGGTCACGCTGCCCAATGAAGAAGGGCTGCTCAAGCCCGGCATGAATGGCGAGACGAGCGTGCTCGTGGACCGCCGCTCCGGCGTGCTGGCGGTGCCGAACGACGCCATCCGCAACGTGCGTGAAGCCGCAGCCACGGCGCCGATGCTTGGTCTCGATCCGGATTCCGTGCGCGCGCAGGTGGCCGCGCTGAGCGGCGGCGGCCGCGGTGGTCGTGGTGGTGGCAACGGCGGTGGTGGTGCGGGTGCAGCGCCTGGTGCGGCTGCCCCGGCCGCCGGTGCGGCACCTGCAGCCGGTGGCGCCCGTGGCGCGACTACGGGTACCGCACGTGGCGACGTCGCACTCAATCCGCAGCAGGGTCAGGGCGGCGGCCGCGGCGGCCCGCAAATCGAAGTCTCCGATGCGGACTGCGCCAAGGTCACGGCAGCGTTCAAGAAAAAGCCCGCAGAGAAGGCCAAGCTCGATGGTCTTCGCGACAAGATGATGAGTGGTGCCCTCGACCGCGAAGGCATGCGCGCCGAGTCGCAGAAGATCTACGCGGCCGTGGGCATTGACCCGCAGGTGGGCGGCGCCTGCCGCCGCAAGGAAATGCAGGCGAACGGCGGCGGTCGCGGTGGGTTTGGCGGCGGCGGTCGGGGCGGTAACGGCGGCGGAAATGCCGCGGCTGGCGCGAACGGCGGAGGCAACGGTGGACAGGCACGTCGCAATGGTGGCGGCGCCGGCGGTGCCGGTGGCCTGACCATCGGTGTCGGCGAAATCGCCGGTGGCGCACCCGTGCGTCGCCCGCGCTCGGGCCTGGTGTTCGTCAAGACGGCCACGTCGTACGAGCCGCGCGTGATCATGATGGGCGCCGCGAACTTCGACTACACGGAAATCCTGAGCGGCGTGAAGGAAGGCGAGCAGGTTGCCATGCTTGCCGCGGCGGCGCTGCAGGCCGCACGGCAGGCACAGAACGATCGTAACCGTGCCAACTCCGGCGTCCCGGGCTTGAATGCAGCGCCCGGTGGCGGTGGTGGCGGCGGCGGCGGTGGTGGCGGCGCACCCGCGGGTGGTGGCGGCCGCGGCGGACGTGGCGGCTGAGGACTGACGCATGCTCATCGGCGAAATTATTTCCGTAGCGCTCGGCGCCCTGCGAGCCAACAAGCTTCGCTCCCTGCTCACGATGCTCGGCATCGTGATCGGGGTGGCAGCGGTCATCGCCGTCGTGGCGCTGGGCAGCGGCGCGCAGAACGCGGTAAAGGATCGCATCAGCTCCCTCGGCACCACCCTGCTCACCGTATCGCCGGGCCAGCAGCGCGGTGGCGGCGTTGCGTTCGACGCCTCGGTCAAGCTCACCATTGCGGATGCGCAGGCACTCGAAGAAAAGTCGACCGAGCTGAACGCCGTCCAGCCCGAAATGAACTCGCGCCTCCAGGTGCAGTTCGGCAACCAGAACACGCTGACGTCCATCGTTGGTACGAGCGCCAACTACCTGGAGGTTCGCAAGTACGAGCTCCAGGCCGGCCGCATGTTCACGCGCGCCGAGGACGAGGGAAAGCAGCGTCTCGTGGTGCTGGGGCCGACAGTGCTCGAGAACATGAATGTCCGTGCGCCCGAAGCCATTCTCGGCGAGAACGTTCGTATCCGCGGCCTGCAGTTCACGGTCATCGGCATCCTCAAGTCAAAGGGTCAGGCGTCGCCATTCGGCAACCCGGATGACCAGGTGCTCATTCCGCTCACCACGGGCCGCTTCCGCGTGTTTGGAAACGACCGCCTGCGCTCCATCAGCGTGCTCGCGCAAACCGAAGAGAAGATTCCGGAGGCGATGGCCGACATCCAGCGCGTGCTGCGCCGCGAGCATCGGCTCGTGCGCGGCAAGGCGGATGACTTCCAGATTCGCAGCCAGGCCGACTTCCTGAACACGCTGGGCGAGACGACGCAGGTGTTCACCTATCTGCTCAGCGGCATTGCCGCGGTGTCGCTGCTCGTTGGCGGCATCGGCATCATGAACATCATGCTCGTGTCGGTCACGGAGCGCACGCGCGAAATCGGCATTCGTAAGGCACTTGGCGCAACGAGAACGAACATCCTGCTGCAATTCCTCATCGAAGCGGTGGTGCTCTGCCTGCTGGGCGGGCTCGTCGGCGCATTGGTGGGCAGCGGGGGCGCTACGGCGATGAGCGCGTTCTTCGCATGGAACACGAGCATCTCGCCCACGTCCATCGTGATGGCGTTCGTGTTCTCGGCGGTGGTTGGCGTGCTGTTCGGGGTGTGGCCGGCGCGCCGTGCTGCGTCGCTGGATCCCATTGTGGCACTCCGCTACGAGTAAGTCCTCAGACCATCGCGAGTCCACGGCCCCTGACAGGGTGCAGGATCACGGCTTTCGGAATACGGATCAGGGCCGATAAGAAGCAGCTGACAAGAGCGGATCTCCCTGCTTTTATCGGCTGTTTTTTTATCGGCCCTGATCCGCGTCAGAAAGCCATTCCAGTTTGAATTTTCCTGGTAGGTTCGGACCTTCGGACCTAGTGCACTTCAAATGTGAATGGCAGCTGCACCATCGTCCTCACCTTGTGTCCGCTCATTTCGCCCGCGGAGAAACGGTACCGCGCCAGGGCTTCGCGCACGGCATCGGTAAAGAGAGAATGACTCGACTCCGTGATCTCCACGGTCGTCATCTCCGCGCGGCCAGCCGTATCCACGACGAACCGTACCACAACGCTGCCCGACATCCCATTGGCCCGCAATGCAGCCGGATACCTCGGCGCTGCGGGAGTACCGATAACGAACGGCGCACGCTCGACGTACTTCACATCGACGACGTTGCCGGCCGGTGGTCCCGCCAGACGCACTCCTGTCTCGCCGACTCCGCGCCCGTAGAACATGTTCTCCGGCGGCAGATTTCCCATCACGATCTCCGCAGGCTGCGTGCTGCCGATGCCGATGGGCGGAATGTGATCGATGTGGCCCAGCGGCACCTGAATGCGCGTGGCGGATTTTTCCACCACGAGTCCCGAGTTCGTGGTCAAAGGTGCGGGCGTGGGGTCCGGCTGCGTCTTCAGATATGTGAGTGTGGGCGGCGGAGCAGGCTTGACGGTCGCTCGTCCATCCGCTGGAACGGCAAGCGCTACGGCTGATGCGATGAGCACACCATGGATCATCATGCTCGTCACCGTGCCCCCTGCACGACGCACGTGAAGGGGGCTGCTTTCCGGCAGGGTCTTCAGCATCGGAGTCTCCTTTGATCGTCAATGTGAACTGCTCACACTGACGATACGATGCCGGCCTTAACCCCTCATGACTGCACGATTAACACAATGCCAGCTTTTCATGACGTGTGAATGTCGCGCACATGATGAAATGATGAACGCGGACTGTTACAGCTTTTCGTTGTCGTTGGCCGCGTCCGTCTGGGCCTCGCCGTACTTCCGCTGCACCTTGCCTTCCAGCTCGTTCGCCTTGCCCTTGAGCTGCTCGCTTGTGTCGCTCGTGATCCCGCCGGCGGCATTGCGGACCTTGCCGCTCACTTCCTTCGCGGCACCCTTGATCTGATTCTCGAGCCCGTCTGATTTGAGATTGTCTGACATTGGAATATCCTCGCGTCTGAGATGCATGTCGTCGTTCCGTTACATCTCACACAAAGCAATGGACGTGCCGATTGTGGCAGGCTCGACGTCTCAATCCGCCCGGATCGCCACCAAGGGGTCAACACGCATCGCGCGCCGCGCGGGAAGCCATGACGCCACCAACGCCATCGTCCCGAGGATGACGGGAACGACGATGAAGGTGGGCGCATCAAAGACGGTGACACCGAACAACATTGTCCTGATGAGTTGCCCAAGCATGAGCGCCGCGACGAGCCCGACACCGAGGCCAAGGGCGGCGAGCCGCCCGCCATGGCCAAGCACCATGCCGAGGATATTCGACGGGGCCGCGCCGAGGGCGAGCCGCACACCGATCTCCCGCTGGCGCTGCGACACGCTGTAGGCCATCACACCGTAGACACCCAGCACCGCCAGCAGCAGCGCGGCAATCGCAAATCCCGCGACGAGCATGGTATACAGGCGCGGCAGGGCGACCGCCTCACCCAATCGGCGATCGATCGGCTCGAGCTCGGGAACCGGCAGCAACGGATCGACGTCGTGCAACACTTGCCGGAGCGCGGTTCGCGTAGCCGCCTCGCTCTGCGCCGATTCGATCACCAGCACGATACCGCGGGCCGAGGTTTGTGCGATGGGCCGGAAGATCTCGACTCTGTACGGCTGATTCGGGCCGTTGTGACGCACGGACGCGACGACACCCACGATCGTATACTGGGGCGACGCGCTGTCCGTTCCAGTCGCCAGGATGCGTCCGACCGCACTGGTGCCGGGAAAGTACCGCCGCGCCGCTTCTTCATTGATCAGCGCCACGCGCACCCCCCCTCGGCGATCTTCGTCGCTGAGCTGACGTCCCGCGACGAGCCGTACGCCCATCTGACGGATGTATCCCGGTGTCACCGAGCGGGCCCAGATGGAGGGGGGCAGATCGGCGCGTTGGGCCTCACCAAGCGGGAACACGCTGATGTCCTGATCGCCGCCACTGAGTGGCGGAACATCCGTGATTTCCACGGAGCGAATGGCGGGGGTGTTTCGCAGTCGCGCGAGCAGATCCTCGAGCGCCAGCGAGACACGCGCCACATCGGCATACCGAGCACGCGGAAATCCCACGCCCGCGAACGAGATTCCCGACGTGCGATATCCAAGATCCACACGCTGGAGCTCCACGAAGCTCCGCAGCAGAAGCCCCGCGCCCACGAGCAGCACGACGGCCAGCGACAACTGCGCGACGACGAGGCCACTGCGCAACGCACCGCCCCGCCGTTCCGTCTGCCGCGTTCCGCTGCGCAACGCACCCATCAGGTTGGGCCGTACGGCCTGTAGCGCCGGCAGCACGCCGAACAGCGCCATTCCAAGGAGTGTAACGCCCGCGGCGAACAGCAACACCTGGCCATCCATCCGGATGTCCTGCACCAGGCGAATGGATTCCGGCACCATGGCCGCCATCACCCGGCTACCCGCGAAGCCGAGCGCGATGCCAAGGACACCGCCAAGGAAGGCCAGGATGAGATTCTCGGTGAGCAACTGGCGGATCATCCGTCCACGGCCGGCGCCGAGCGCCGCGCGGACGCCGAGTTCGCGCGTGCGCGCCGCGCCGCGCACGAGCAGCAGATTGGCGAGGTTCACGCATCCGATGAGCAGCACGAAGGCCACGGCGCCCGAGAGCGCCAGCAGCGCGGATCGGCTCTTGCCGGTGAGCTGCTCGTGGAGCGGTACGAGCCAGACGCCGATCTTCGCATTCGTGGCCGGAAAGTCGATGGCCTGCTGCGTCGCGATGCGGGTGAGGTCCGCATGCGCCATCGCCAGCGTCGTTCCGGCCTTCAATCGCCCGATGACCTGGAGGATGTAGCATCCACGCCCGCACGTCTCGTTCACGGGACGGCGCAACGCGCGATAGAGCTCGGGCGCAAATGACATCGGCGCGCGAAAGCTGGCGGGCAACACGCCGACAACCGTCCACGACGTTCCGCTCAACGTGAGCGGTTTGCCGATGATCGTGGAGTCGGAGCCGAATCGCCGCTGCCACAGGCCGTGGCTGAGCACGACGACCTGTTCCATCCCCGGGTCGTCATCGCTCGCATTGAGAAGCCGGCCCAGGACGGGTTTGACGTCGAGCATCGCGAGCATGGTGCCCGATACGGCCGCGCCGGTGAGCGCCTCGGGATCACCGCCGCTGGTGATGTCCGGCCCCCATCCCTGATATGCGGCAAGATGCGAGAACGAGCGGTTGCCGTCGCGCCATTCAATGAAGTCCGGCGGCGTGAGCCATTCGGGCTCCGGCCGGCCCTTGGCGCGGTGGTCGGTCCAAACCTGCACGAGCTGCTCCGGATGGGTATACGGCAGGGGACGGAGCAGCACCGAGCGAATTACGCTGAAGATCGCCGTATTTGCTCCGATGCCGATGCCGAGCGTGAGGAGCGCCACAATCGTGAATGCCGGGGCGCGCATGAGGCCGCGAATACCGATGACGGCATCCTGCCGGAGCTCTGCGAGCCAGTCGCGGCGGCGGCGCTCCCTGATGGTTTTTGTTCGAACGACGGCAACCTCCGACTCGACTTCGCCACGGTCCCCGAACGCGGCGAGCGCGGCCCGTCGTGCTTCGTCGGGCTTCATGCCGAGTGCCTCGAATTCGCTCGCCCGCAGGTCGAGGTGGAGATCGATCTCGCGCTGCACGTCGCCCAAGACGGTATCCGTGCTGGCATCCAGGGAAAAGCGTTTTTTCATCGGCGTCACCCTTGAGTTGGAGCGGCGGACAGCGCGGTCGTCATGACCCGCGCATAGCGGTGCCAGCGCGCGAGCTCCGTCTTCAGATGCGTGATGCCGTCCGTGGTGAGGCGATAGAACTTCGCCTCCCGGTTGGTGTCGGTCATTCCCCATTCCTCGGCGAGAAATCCCTTTCGCTCGAGCCGGTGGAGCGCCGGATACAGTGCGCCTTCCTGAACGGCCAGCTCCTCGCTCGTTGTCTGCCGGATCCACCGGCCAATCGCATACCCGTGCATCGGCCCGAAGGTCAGGGATTTCAGAATGATGAGATCGAGCGAGCCGGTATAGAGATCGGAGCCTGCCATGAACGCGTCCTTTTATGGATTCGATGATACATAAGCCAGCTATGGGTATCTGGCAAGAGTCTGTATTGCGACTGGGAGATGGGCTTGACGGCCGATATATCGCCCGATATATCTTAGATCAACAAAGATATATCGCTCTTAGGAGCGGAGGACGCATGAGAAGCTTCATTTTCGAATGGCCCTGTGGCCCTGACGGCCCGGGAAACGGCCAGCGCGGCAAGTGGGGATGGGATGCCAGTTTCATGAATGGCTTCTTTGGGGCCGAGGGGCGCCCCAGGGGCCGTTGGCGTGGCGGGCGCATGTTCGAGCAGGGCGATCTGCGGTACGTCGTCCTTCGGCTGCTCGAAGAAAAGCCTCGGCACGGCTACGAGATCATCAAGGCGCTGGAGGAGCGCTTCGGTGGCGCCTACGCCCCGAGTCCCGGCACGGTCTACCCGACTCTGCAACTGCTGGAGGACCTGGGCTACGCTCGCGTTGTT
The DNA here is from genome assembly GCA_028287285.1 of Gemmatimonadota bacterium. Lineage (GTDB taxonomy): Bacteria > Gemmatimonadota > Gemmatimonadetes > Gemmatimonadales > Gemmatimonadaceae > AG11. Next base: position 8,857 of record JAQBPY010000202.1, on the reverse strand, counting down.
CCTGGACCGGAGGGCAAGAAGGTCTACGAGATCACCGACGAGGGCCGAGCGCACCTGGCCGAGAACCGCGAAACGGTGGACAACATCTTCGACCGGATTGCCAAGCTCGTGGGCCACTTCCTGGACGAGCCCATGGCTGAAGTTCACGGGGCATTCCGGCACGTGGGCAAGGCCACGTATGGCCGTGCGACGGATGATGTCAGCGACCCTGCCGCGCTCAAGAAGATCGCGGAAATCCTGGAGCGGGCGGCAAAGGAGATCGAAGCCCTGCCCCGGTAGCCCGGGCGGCCCAGTTCAAAGCCGCGCCTGCCGGACTGGCGGCGCTCGCGTATGTTCATGGAGGCCGGAGACGCATGCGTTTCCGGCCTGCGCCGTTTGCACAGCAGGCGCCTCGCCCGTGATCACATTCGCAACAGATGTCTTCCGACACTGCTACATATACGTCCGTGCACGAAGTGCCGGAGCCCGTTGCACCAACGGGGAAACGGCTCGCGGTACTGTCCATCACCGCCCTCGGTGTCGTCTACGGCGACATCGGCACCAGCCCACTCTACGCCCTGCGTGAGTGCTTCAAGAAGGAATACGGGATCACGCCCACGCCGTCCAACATCCTGGGCGTCCTCTCCCTGATCCTCTGGTCGCTCATTCTCGTCGTCAGCGTCAAGTACATCGTATTCATCCTGCGCGCCGACAACCGCGGTGAAGGCGGCATTCTCGCCCTGCTCGCGCTGCTCCTCCAGCAGAAGCGCCGCGAGGACGACAAGAGCAAGCGGCTCGCCCTCATCGCGCTCGGCCTGTTCGGGGCGGCGCTGCTCTACGGCGACGGGGTCATCACCCCCGCCGTCTCCGTGTTGAGCGCCGTGGAAGGACTCGACGTCGCGACGCCGGCACTGGCGCCGTACGTCATGTACATCAGTCTCTTCATCATCTTTGCGCTCTTCATGGTGCAGCGCTTCGGCACCGCGCGCGTGGGCAGTGCACTCGGCCCCATCATGGTGGTGTGGTTCATCACCATCGGGTCGCTGGGGCTTCACTCCATCGTCCAGACGCCGGAGGTGCTGTTCGCGGCAAACCCGTGGCATGCGGCGCAATTCTTTGCGGCGCACGGCCTGGGCGGGTTTCTCACGCTCGGTGCGGTGGTGCTCTGCGTGACCGGCGGCGAGGCCCTCTATGCCGACATGGGGCACTTCGGAAAGCGGCCCATTCGCATCGCGTGGTTCGTGGTCTGCCTTCCGGCATTGCTGCTCAACTATTTCGGCCAGGGCGCGCTGCTGCTGCGCGAGCCTGCCACGGCGACGAATCCGTTCTATCACCTGGCGCCCGACGCGTTTCGCTGGCCGCTGGTGATCATCGCCGCGGCGGCGGCCGTGGTCGCGTCACAGGCATTGATCTCCGGCGCGTTCTCGCTCACGCAGCAGAGCGTGCAGCTGGGTTATTCACCGCGGATGCAGATCATCCACACGTCGGAGCATACGGCCGGGCAGATCTACATCCCCGAGGTCAACAACGCGCTCATGATCGGCTGCCTGCTGCTCGTGCTGGGCTTCAAGAACTCCAGCAACCTGAGCGCTGCCTACGGCATCGCAGTGACAGGCACGATGGCGATCACGTCCGTGCTGTTTGCCGTGGTCGCGCGCATGCGCTGGAACTGGTCCATTCCGCACGTGGTCGGTATCACCGCGGCGTTCCTGCTCATCGACCTGTCGTTCCTCGTGGCGAACGTGGTGAAGATCGAGCACGGGGGCTGGGTGCCCATCGCGATGGCCATCGGCGTGTACACGCTGATGAGCACGTGGAAGCGGGGGCGCACGCAGCTCAACGAGATTCAGGCCGACCTCGCCCTGCCGCTCGATCTCTTTCTCCAGGGAATGGAGCGCACCCCCATTCCGCGCGTGAAGGGCACCGCCGTGTTCCTCACGTCCACGGCGGGGGGCGTGCCCGTGGTCATGATGCACCATCTCAAGCACAACAAGATGCTGCATGAAACGGTGATCATCCTCAGCGTCACCACGCGCGGCATCCCCGAAGTGCAGCCGGACAACAGCATCTCGCTGGAAAAGCTCGGCCATGGCGTCTACCGCATCGTGGCCTCGTACGGCTTCATGCAGTCGCCGGACATTCCTGACGTGCTGAGGCGTGCGGCGCTGGAGGGGGTGCCGGTACCGGCAATGAATACCTCCTACTATCTCGGACGGGAACGACTCGTGCTCACTGGGAAGGCGAAGATGTCGCGGCCGCGCAAGAAGTTGTTCGCACTCATGTCGCGCAACGCGCGGTCGGCCACGGAATTTTTCCAGATTCCTCCCAATCGAGTCATCGAGATCGGTGCGCAGATCGAATTCTGACCATGGCTGACGACGTCCGCTTCACCCAGTCGGTTCCGGCTGAGGTCGAGGCGGGTCACCATTCGGCACCCGCGACGGGGAGCCGTCTCGCACTTCTCACGCTCGCGGCGCTGGGCGTCGTCTACGGCGACATCGGCACGAGCCCGCTGTACGCGCTCCGCGAGTGCTTCAAGCCGGAATACGGCATCCACCCAACCGCGGACAACATCCTGGGTGTGCTGTCGCTGATCCTCTGGTCGCTGCTGCTCGTGGTCAGCATCAAGTACATCGTCTTCATCCTGCGGGCGGACAATCGCGGCGAGGGGGGAATCCTGTCGCTGCTGGCGCTGCTCCTCCAGCAGAAGCGGCGCGAGGACGACAAGAGCAAGCGGATCCTCCTCGTGCTGCTCGGCCTGTTCGGGGCGGCGCTGCTCATTGGCGAGGGGATCATCACACCGGCGATCTCGGTGTTGAGCGCGGTGGAAGGCCTGGAGGTGAGCAGCCCGGCCCTCACGCCCGTGGTGGTGCCCGCAACGGTCGTGATCCTCTTTGCGCTGTTCATGGTGCAGCGCTACGGCACCGCGCTCGTGGGCGGCACGTTCGGCCCGATCATGCTCACCTGGTTCATCACGATCGCCGCGCTCGGCACCCGTGCGATCTCGATGCGGCCGGATGTGCTGTACGCCATCAACCCGGTGCACGGCGTCCGGTTCTTCATCGCGCACGGCGTGGCCGGCTTCCTTACACTTGGTGCCGTTGTCCTCTGCATCACGGGCTGCGAGGCTCTTTACGCCGACATGGGGCACTTTGGCAAACGTCCCATTCGCATTGCGTGGTTCGCCGCCGCGCTGCCCGCGCTGATGCTCAACTACTTTGGCCAGGGCGCACTGCTGCTTCGTGATGCGGGCGCCGCGACGAATCCGTTCTATCGCCTGGCGCCAGGCAGCTTCCAGTGGCCGCTGCTGGTGATTGCGACAGCGGCGGCCATCGTCGCCTCGCAGGCGCTCATTTCCGGCGCGTTCTCGCTCACGCAGCAGAGCATCCAGCTTGGCTACTCGCCGCGCATGCAGATCATCCATACGTCAGATCGGGTCGCCGGCCAGATCTACATCCCCGAGGTGAACAAGGCGCTGATGGTGGGCTGCCTCATTTTGGTGGTCACGTTCAAGGGGTCGAGCGCGCTGAGCGCCGCCTATGGCATTGCCGTGACGGGCGCCATGGCGATCACCAGCGTGCTGTTCGCCGTGGTCGCGGTGGGCCGGTGGAATTGGCCCAGGCTCCAGGTGGGGCTGCTCGCAGGCGCGTTCCTCATCGTCGATCTCTCCTTCTGCCTTGCGAACGTGGTCAAGGTGACGCACGGCGGCTGGGTGCCGCTGGCCATCGCGATCAGCGTCTTCACCCTGATGACGACGTGGAAGCGCGGGCGGGTTCAGCTGGGCGAAATTCACCAGAGCAACTCGCTGCCGCTCACCGACTTCCTGAAAAGTCTCGACCGCAATCCGCCCGTGCGCGTCAAGGGAACCGCGGTGTTCATGACGTCGTCCATTGACGGCGTGCCGCTGGTGTTGCTGCACCATCTCAAGCACAACAAGGTGCTGCATACCACGGTGGTGCTGCTCAGCGTGCAGACCACGGGGGTCCCGGACGTGCCCGCGGCCCAGCGGCTCACGCTGGAGCCGCTGGGCCAGGGGTTCTTTCGTGTCGTGGCGACGTTCGGCTTCATGGAAGTGCCGAACATTCCAAAGGTGCTTGCACTCGCCGCCAGGCAGGGTGTTCCGATTCCGCCAATGGATACGTCGTACTATCTGGGCCGCGAGCGCCTGGTGCTTACAGGCACGGCGAAGATGTCCCACTGGCGGAAGATCCTGTTCGCCATCATGACCCGCAACGCCCGCTCAGCGACGGAGTTTTTCCAGATTCCGCCAAACAGAGTGGTGGAGCTGGGGGCGCAGATTGAATTCTGAGGTCACACGGTCTGCTGCATCCTGACACGCGCGAGCGCCCGCGGAACGTCGACGCGAACACGCTCCATCGCTCTCTCCACATCCGGGCGAATACGGTCGAGCTGCATCCGGATTTCGGGGCCGATCCGCTCGAGTTGCGGGCCAAGATCATTCAACCGGATGCGCGCGTCCTCGAGATTGCTGCGGAGCTCGTGGTCCATGTCGTAGCGATACGTGCGTGTCATGTTGGGCATCGCGGGCATGGGAGCCATGCGCGGCAGCGACATGACATTGAAGGAGTCGCCGCTGCCAAAGAACGAGAACCCAGTCGCGTTGCGCGGCAGGTCACCGGTGCGCCCGACTTTCATCGTGACGTCGCGGAACTGGCCGTTGGAGTAGACCTTGAGCGTGACATTGTCACCCACCTTGAGCTGCGAGACCTCGCGCTGCAGGCGCTGCAGCTTGATGCTGCTCATGGAGCGGTCGCCCGCGTCTTCGTGCGCGACGCGGAGATTCACCCCGTTGATGGCCGCAATGCGATTTCCCTCTTCGAGCCCGGCCTTCGCCGCCGGCGTGGAATCGTAGACGCTCATGATCAGTACGCCGAGTGTATCGCGGCGGCTGCCGGTGCTGCCAAGACTGACGCCCAAGGCGGGACGATTTTCGCGGTCCGTTGATGACGTGGTCCGGACGTCGTTGTCGCGGCCGAACAGCTCATCGGAGTCGGCCGTTCTGATCTTGACGGTCCTGGTGCGGCCGTCGGCGTAGACCTTGAGCTCGATCTCGTCGCCGGGCTTGGCCTTGACAAGCTCGCGCATGAGCCGGCGCTGGATGCCTGCGGACGTCTCGCTGTCCTCGACGTCGGCGGCGTTGATCCGGAGACTCACGTTGTTGATGGAGGCAATGCGGTTGCCTTCTTCGAGACCGGCCTTTTCCGCCGGGCTTCCCCTGGTGATCGAATTGATGAGCAGGCCGAGCGTATCGCGGAGTGTGCCGGAGTACCCGGTTCCCACGCCAAGGGCGGCGCGGTGTTCCGGTTCGCCAAAGGTCCACGAGCGGGCGTTGACCACGGGTGCCGCGGCACGCGCTCGGCTCTCGACGGTGATGCGGCTCTGGGCACTGGCTGTGGCCGCGGAGCCTGCGGCCGCGGCAAGGGCGAACATGTAGGCGTATCGCATGATGGGTATCCTCTGGTCCGATGAAGCGAGTACCCATGTGACACGAGGAGTGGGCAAAACGTTGCCGCCCGTGGATGGCGTCCTCACGGCAGCTTTACGCCAATTGTATATTCCGGCATGGCAACACAGCTCGACGCCCCCGACCTCCACGCCTTCGAGCACCACTGGCAGGACGAGGCGGATGCGGCGTATCTGTACCGGCTCCTGGCTGACGCCGAGCCCGACCAGTCCAAATCGGACATCTATCGCCGGCTGGCGGCGGTGGAGGACCGGCACCTCGAGATCTGGGCGGCACTCCTCGCCAGGAACGGCCGCACGGTAGGACCCCATCGCCCCACGGCGCGTACCCGGCTGCTCGCGTTCCTGGGGCGCCGGTTCGGCAATGCGTTTCTGCTCCCCATGCTGCTTGCGGAAGAGGGGCGTGAGGTCAAGGCGTACCTTGACATGCACCGGACCACGGGGCCTGGCGTGGCGGGGCGGGACGAGGCGCTGCTGCTCGCCCGGGAATCGGCGGAGCACGCAACGACGCTCAACACCGTGGCCGGACGTACGGGCGAGCCCTGGCACAAGACCGGCGCCGGCGGATTCCTTCGCAACGTCGTGTATGGATTCAACGATGGCCTGACGGCAAACTTCGGTCTCGTGGCCGGCGTGATTGGCGCATCCACCGGCGCCGGCTATCACGCGGTCATCGTGGCCGGAGTGGCCGGGCTCATTGCCGATGCCTTGTCCATGGGCGCGAGCGGCTATCTCGCGGCGCAGAGCGAGCGCGAAGTGTACGAGCACGAGATCGCCATGGAGCGTGACGAGATCGCGCTCATGCCCGAGATCGAGCGGGACGAGCTTGCGCTGATCTACGAGGCCAAGGGCATCGACCGCGAGCATGCGTATGCGCTGGCCACGCAGGTGATGGCCGATCCGGAACAGATGCTCGCCGAGCAGGTACAGGAAGAGCTGGGCATCTCGGAGTCGGCGACATCACCGTTGCGCGAGGCGTGGATCACCGGCACGGCCACGGCGGTGGGTGCGCTCATTCCGGTGATGCCGTTCTTTTTCTTCGAGGGCCATACCGCGGCGATCGTGGCGTTCGCGATTTCCATGCTGTCACACTGGGCGGTAGGCGCCATGCGGTCCGTGTTTACCGGCCGCAGCGTGTTCCGGTCCGGAATGGACATGTTCGTGGTGGGACTGGGCGTCGCGGCGGTTGGATATTTTGTCGGCGAGTGGATCGGACATCTCCTGTAGCTCTCGCGGTGAACTTTACACATGGAATCATGCGACTGAAGACGCTGGCCATCGCCCTGGCATTCGCCGCGCCCCTCTCGGCGCAGACGTCAGGGCCGAACGCCGTACCCGCTCCGGCGCCTCGAACGAACTCACCGATCTACTCGCCGCTGTACGGCGGCACGGCCGGCATCACGATGCCCCTTGGCAACCTCGCCGATGATCATGCGGCAGGCTACGAGCTCGGTGGTCTCATCGAGTACGCCGTCGCCGGGCAGCCGTACTCGCTGCGGGGCGAAGCGCTCTTCCAGCGTTTCCCGCTCAAGTCGGGCCACCTGGGCGACGACGCGAACGTCATCTCGCTGGGCAGCACCATCGTGTATCGTTTGCAGAAGACGTCGACGCAGTCATACGTGGCCGGCGGCATCGCGATCTACAACGCAACGCGCCAGGGGACGAGGCCGGGCTTCAATGCGGGCGGCGGTGTGGAAATTCCGCTCACCGGCTTTACCGCCATCGCCGAAGCGCGGCTGCACGTCATGCTTGCGGATACAAGGCAGGTGATGCTGCCGCTTACCGTTGGCGTTCGCTTCTAGTGGACCAAAGAGCAGGTCTTTCGCCTATACGACGATGTTGAGCATCCTGCCGGGGACGAAAATGACTTTCTTTGGCTCGGACGTGACGAACTTTGCGATGGCCGGCTCCGCGATGGCCGCGGCCATCGCATCCGCCTGGGTGATGTCCTTGGCCACCACGATGGCGCCGCGGCGTTTGCCGTTCACCTGCACCGGCATCTCCACCGTGTTCTCCACGATGAGCGACGCATCGTAGCCCGGCCAGCCTGAATCGAACACGCTCCTGTCGTTTCCGAGCATCGCCCACAGCTCCTCGGCGACATGTGGTGCGAACGGGCTCACGAGCTGCACCAGCGGGCGCACTTCGTCGACATGCGGCTTCCGCTCGCCGCTGCGCATGGTGTTCATGTACTCCATCATCGCGGCAATGGCCGTGTTGTAGCCAAGACGGGGAATGTCGTCGCCGACTTTCTTGATCGTCTGGTGCAGCTTGCGCTGGACGCCGGCATCGACCGCGCCGTCACTGCGTGCATCCACGACCGACCGCCACAGGCGATCGAGGAACCTGCGGACGCCGGAAATTCCCTTGTCGCGGAAATCTCCGCCTTCTTCATACGGTCCGAGAAACATCAGGTATGTGCGAAACGAATCCGCGCCCCACTCGGCGATGTACTCATCCGGATTCACCACGTTGCCCTTGCTCTTGGACATCTTCGCGCCTTCGCGCACGATCATGCCGTGCGCGCGGAAACGCGTGAACGGCTCCTCGAAATCGATGAAGCCCGCGTCGTGCAGCACCATCGTCACGAAGCGCGAATACAGCAGGTGCAAAACGGCGTGCTCATTTCCGCCGATGTAGCTCGTGACGGGCAGCCACTTCCTGGTCAGCTCCGTATCGAACGGCACGTCGTTCCGGTCCGAACTGGGATACCGCAGGAAATACCACGCGCTGTCGAGGAACGTGTCGCTGACATCGGTCTCACGCCGCGCCGGCCCGTTGCAGGTGGGGCAAACGGTGTGATACCACTCCGTGTGACGCGCGAGCGGGCTGATGCCCGAATCATCGGGACGGAAATCCTCGAGATGCGGAAGCAGCACGGGCAGCTGCGACTCGGGCACGGGCACCGTGCCGCACTTGTCGCAGTACACGATGGGAATGGGCGGGCCCCAATACCGCTGGCGCGAGATGCACCAATCGTGCAGGCGATAGTTCACCACGGGCGTGCCCGCATGCTGCGCGGCGAGCTCGGTGATGATCGCCGCCTTGCCTTCGTCGACGGTGAGTCCGTTGAAGCGCGCGGAATTCACGAGACGACAATTCACCGTCCCGGTATCGGCTTCCACGTCGATTGGCGTGTCGGCTGTTTGTCCTTCGCCCGCCACTACCCGGACGATGGGCAGGTCGAAGAGCCGCGCAAACTCGTGATCGCGCTCGTCGTGGCCGGGCACGGCCATGATGGCGCCGGTGCCGTACTCCATCAGCACGTAGTCCGAAACCCAGATCGGAATCTCCTTGCCGGTAGCCGGATTGATCGCGTACGAGCCGGTGAAGACTCCCGTTTTCTCCGTGCTCGTCTTCCGCGTGATGATGTCCTGCTTCTTCGTCTTCTCGC
>JAQBPY010000190.1 GCA_028287285.1 Gemmatimonadota bacterium | reverse complement strand
GGCCCAAGCCCATGGTGGAGATCGGCGGAATGCCGCTGATCTGGCACCTCATGGGCATCTATGCCGCGCACGGTCTCAACGACTTCGTGGTGGCATGCGGTCACAAGGGCGCGCTCATCAAGGAGTTCTTCCATAACTTCGCTACGCATTACGGTGATTTCGCGGTTGACCTCAATACGGGTGCAATCCGCTTTCTGAACCCGCCGCGCATCAACTGGTGCGTGGAAGTCATGGACACCGGGCAAGACACCATGACGGGTGGTCGCCTGCTGCGCCTCCAGCCGCTGCTTGCCGGCAAGACCTTCATGGCGACGTACGGCGACGGACTCGCTAACGTCGACGTAAAGGCACTCCTCGCGTTTCATCGCGCACACGGCAAGCTGGCAACAGTCACCGCGGTGAGGCCGCCGGCCCGATTCGGCGACCTCACTATTTCCGGCGACGCCGTGCGCGTCTTCGCCGAAAAGCCACAAGCGCACGAGGGCTGGATCAACGGTGGCTTCTTCGTGTTCGAGCCCGGGATCTTCGATTACATCGCGGGCGACGACGTGAGTCTCGAGCACGATCCGCTCGAGCGTCTGGCCAGCGAAGGCCAGCTCATGGCGTACAAGCACCATGGCTTCTGGCAGCCGATGGACACGTTGAGGGAGAAGATGCTTCTCGAGGAGCTGTGGGCATCCGGCAACCCACCATGGAAGCACTTCGAATGAGCTTCTGGCAAGACAGGAACGTGTTCGTCACCGGGGCCACCGGGCTGCTCGGCTCTCATCTCACCGAGACGCTGCTCGACCAAGGCGCCCGGGTCACGGTACTCGTGCGCGACTGGGTGCCCGATAGCCGCACGGTGTCCGCCGGCATCCTTCCGCGATGCCAGATGGTGCGCGGGGAACTCGAGGACCACGACACGCTGCTCCGCGCGCTCAACGAGTACGAGATCGACTCGGTCTTTCACCTCGGTGCGCAGACGATCGTCGGCACGGCGGCACGAAGCGCGATGTCCACCTTCGAGTCCAACATTCGTGGGACATGGTGCCTGCTCGAGGCGGCGAAGCAGTGCGGCAAGCGAATCGAGCGAGTGATCGTGGCGTCGAGCGACAAGGCGTACGGCGCTCACGACCAGCTTCCGTACACCGAGGACGCGCCGCTCCAGGGTCGCTTTCCCTACGATGTCTCGAAGTCGTGCACAGACCTGATCAGCTTCAGCTACTGGCACACGTACCGTCTGCCGATCGCCGTCACGCGCTGCGGCAATCTGTTCGGCGCGGGCGACCTGAACTTCAATCGGCTCATCCCCGGTACCATCCGCTCGGCCCTGCTCGACGAGCGGCCGGTGATCCGGAGCGACGGCACCTTCGTGCGCGATTACTTCTACGTCCGCGACGCCGTCGCGGCGTACCTGCTCCTCGGCGAACGCATGCCCTCCGAAGGCATCACCGGCGAAGCATTCAACTTCGGCACTGAGACGCCGCTGACGGTCATGGACGTGGTGGATCACGTCCTCGGGATCATGGGGAAATCATCGCTCCTGCCGGTGATACTTGGCGAGGCGACGCACGAGATTCCCGCACAGTACCTCGACTGCTCCAAGGCGCGGACACGCATGGACTGGTCGCCGGGACATTCCTTCGACGCCGGCATCGCGGAGACGGTGCGCTGGTACGAAGGCTGGTTGGCGGCGCGGCGCGCGCGATGACCGCAATCGCCGAGCTGCTTTCGCTCGGCCTCTGCTGCCCGCGGTGCAAGGGAGATCTGCTGCTCGTCGACACTCAGGAGGCGGCTCTCCGATGCATCGCCTGCGCCGAGCAGTACCCCATCATCCTCGGCATCCCCGATCTTCGCGTGTTCCCTGATCCCTACATCGGCATCGACGAGGATCGCGCGAAGGGACGGCTGCTCGCCGCCGTTGGCGCGCGAACGTGGGGGGATCTCGCCGCACATTACTACGAGATCACGCAAGACGACGTGCCTGCCGCACAGGCGCGACAATTCGCCGCCGGATTGCACGCGGCGGTTCCTCGTGCCGCGGCGGCGATCGAGGGCTGGAACGAGTTGGACGGCGAGCGCGTACTCGCGACCGATCGCCTCCTCGACGTGGGATGCGGAACTGCACCGTTCTTCGTGGCGGAAGGGCCGCAGTCTGCGCCGAGGGTAGGCGTGGACGTGGCGTTTCGCTGGTTGGTGGTGGCGCGCCTTCGGCTGGAAAACGCGGGAGTTGCCGCACACCTCGTATGCGCGTGCGCGGAGGCGATCCCGTTCAGGGACGCGAGCTTCGATGTCTACGTGTCACAGGGTGCGATCGAGAACGTGCGCGATCAGACGCTCGCGATCGCCGAATCACGACGCGTGCTGCGCTCGCGTGGCCGCATCCGCGTCGCATCGGCCAATCGCACCAGCCCCGCGCCAGACCCGCACTTGGGAATTCCCTTCGGAGGGCTGCTCCCGGCTCGCGTCGCGGCGTGGTGGGCGCGCTCGCGCGGAGCCCTGCCCCCGTCGCGGCGACTGCTTACGCACGCCGCGCTTCGCACGCTGTTGCGCAGCGCGTACGACCACGTTGCACTCGGCGTACCCGCAGCCTCGCCCGCGCAGCAACGCGGCCTCGGCGCGGTACTTCGCATGGCCGTCGCCACGTACGAGTTCATGCGGCGCGGCCACCCGCTTCGACGGACGCTCACCGTGATCGGTCCTACGCTGCTCGCAACAGGCAGACGGAAGGACTGACGCGGAGCCAGGGTGCGCCTGCGACCACTGCGGGGCGCCGGGCAAGAACGGTGACGTCGCCAAAGGTCTGCGCTTTGACGAAATCAGAGCGGACTGCGACACCGACCGTTCGCCGCCACCGCAACTCGCTGAGTGGCCATTCGATGACCACGCCGTGGAAGT
>JAQBPY010000180.1 GCA_028287285.1 Gemmatimonadota bacterium | reverse complement strand
TGCGTACATGCGCCCCGACCATCCCATGGAATTTCGGTTCATGGGTGACAATTCCGTGACCGAAGGCTTTGCCATGCTCTTCGATCACCTGATGCAGGATGCGAGCTGGCTGGAACGGTATACGGGGCTGGAGAAGAAGCAGACGCCGGCCTTTCTCCGCAGCGCCGGCTTCGAGGAGCTGCATTTTCTCAGGCGGTACTGCGCCAAGTTCATTTACGAGACGCAGCTCTACGGCGGCGAGGTGCCGTGGGATGTGTTGCCGGATCTTTACGTCGACCTCATGACGAAGGCAACGACATTCCAGTATTCTCCCGCCGACGCATTCGTCGACGTGGACGCGCGTTACTACTCGGCGCGCTATCTCCGCGCGTGGCAGCACCAGGCGCTCGTGACGGAGACGCTTCGTGAACGGTTCGATGCTGACTGGTGGCGCAACCCGCGGTGTGGGCCGTGGCTGGTGGAGTCCATGTTCGGTGAGGCGCAGTGGGAGCTCGCGAGCGAGCAGGCACTTCGCGTATCAGGCAAGTCTCTGGGCTTTGCGCCGTTGGTGCGGTCGATCGAGCGGATGCTGGGCTGAACGTGATCGATTGGCACGCAGTACACGCAGAAACGCTCGCCAATTTGCGGACGATGCTCCGCATGAACACGGTGAACCCGCCGGGCAACGAAATGCAGGTGGCAACGTTTCTCGTGACGGCACTCGAGGGCGAAGGCATCGAGACGACGCTGTTCGCACCCGCGCCAGGGCGCGCTGCCGTCGTTGCCCGGATCAGGGGAAACGGCAACAAGCGCCCCGTGCTTATCATGGCACACATGGACGTCGTAGACGTGGAAGCAGAACACTGGTCCACCGATCCATTCGGCGCCGAAGTGCGCGACGGCTACGTGTATGGGCGCGGCGCGATCGACGACAAGGGCATGCTCGCCGTGAACCTCGAGACAATGCTCCTGCTGCAGCGGAGCGGCATCGCCTTGTCGCGCGACGTCATCTTCGTGGCCAACTCCGACGAGGAGCAGGGGGGCGCCTACGGCATGGGATGGCTGATCGACAATCACCCGGACCTCATCGACGCGGAGCTGGTGCTCAACGAAGGTGGACGAACGCGCATGGTGGATGGTGCACTGCTGTACGTGGCCCTCCAGAGCGCGGAGAAAGTCTCGCACGTGGTGGACCTGATCGCGCACGGGCCCGGCGGACATGCAGCCATTCCGCTGGAGGGTAACGCGATTGCCCGGCTGGGTCGCGCGCTCGCGGCGCTCTCGTCACACAGGGAGCCGTTGTTTCTCACTCCCACCACGCGTGAGTTCTTTACGCAGCTGAGCCGTGTATGGCAGGACGCCCGTGAGCGACAGGCAATGACCGACGTTCTTTCGGACGAGCCGCGCCGCGGAGAAGATGTCCTGGCGAGCATTCCGGTCTTCGATGCGGTGCTCCGTGCGGGAGTCTCACCCGTGATGCTGCACGCTGGCATTCGCTCCAATGTGATTCCCACGGAGGCCACGGCGCAGCTCAACGTCCGGACGCTGCCCGGCCAGAGTATCGACGACGTGGTGGCGCGGCTCGTTGCCGTCATTGGCGACGACACCGTCGACGTCGTGATCTCCGAGCGCGGTATCGATTCCCCCGCGTCCGATTTCACGTCGCCGCTATTCACCGCCATCAGGGAAACCGCGGCGGCCCTGCATCCGTCGCTGGTGACGGTTCCATACCTGAGCACGGGTGCCACCGACAGCGCACGTCTCCGCAACCGTGGCATGCAGGCACTCGGCCTGCTGCCATTTCCCATGGACCAGGACGACGAGGATCGCATGCACGGCAATGATGAGCGTGTCCCGCTTGCAAGTCTCGAGTTCGGGACCAGGTTGATTTACGGTGCGATCGCGCGGGTGGCGCAATGAGCACGGGAACGGCACTCGTCACAGGCGCATCGCGGGGTATCGGGCGCGCCATCTGCCGGCGGCTCTCGCGCGACGGATACGCCATACTCGCGGTCGCACGCAACGCCGCGGAGCTCGCGTCGCTGTGCGGCGAGATCGTGTCGCAGGGCGGACAATGCCGCGCGATCGTCCTGGACATCGCCGACGGAAAGGCCGTTGCGTCCGCGCTCGGTGAGCTTCACGTGGACGTGCTGGTGAACAACGCGGGCGTTGCCACGGTTCAGCCATTCGTCGATCTCGGCGCCGACGACTGGAACCGGATGATCGACGTCAACGTCAACGCGCTGTTCCACGTGACGCGCGCTGTGCTGCCCGGCATGCTCGCGCGCGGAGCGGGGCATGTGTGCACCGTGGGCTCGATCTCGGGCCGCAGCGCATTCGTGGGCGGCTCATGCTACGCCGCCACCAAGGCATTCGTCACTGCCTGGGCCGAGTCGCTGCTGCTCGAGGTGCGCGAGCGCGGAGTGAAAGTATCGGTCATCATGCCGGGCGGAGTCGCCACCGATTTCGGCGGAAAGCCCGCCACGCCGGCAGACGACTGGAAGCTCTCCGCCCACGATGTCGCGGAAGCGGTCGGCTTTACCATTGGCACGCCGCCCAGTGTGCTGGTGCATCGTCTCGAGGTCCGGACGCTGAATTCCCCGCCCAGACGATAGTTCACCTGTGCAGTAAACTGCCTGTTAGTGGGGAAAAGCTTGCCCCGTAACAGGTTACGACACATATTGGCGCCGTGACCAGGATCACTCCGCTCACCCCAGACCCGTTGCGCACCTCGCCCAGGCCCACGGATTCGGGCCTGCGCGAGCTCATTGCCATCCGGGAAATCGTGCACGCCTTCCTCACGGCGGATCGCCCGGAGGAGGTGTTTCAGTTCGCGCTCGATCGCGTGAGTCCGCTGGTGGGCGCGTCGTGCGCCTGCATCTATCTCATCGACGGCGCATCGGAGCTCATGCGGCTCGCTGCGGTGCACAACTGGCCGGAGCAGTACGCCGGCTGGCTCGGCGAGATGCGCGTGCGGCTTGGCTTCGGTCCAAGCGGTGAAGCGGCGGCCGAGCGGCGGGTGATCGAAGTGCCCGACGTCCACGCGGATCCATCGCTCGAGGACTGGGCTGAAGTGGCGAGCGAGCTCGGGTTCCGGGCCATGGTCGCGCTGCCCCTGCAAACCGGCGACGGCGTCCTTGGCGCCGTCGCCTTTTACTTCGAGGAGGCGGGCGTCATCAGTGCGGAGACCCGCAGTCTCCTCCGCATGGTGGCCGATCAGATGGCGGCCACGGCGCAGAAGGCACGGCTCATCGAGGACCTGCGGCGCGCGAACGGCGCGCTACTCGAGACGAACGCCGAGCTCGAGGCGCAATACGATGCGCTCATCGAAGCGCGGCGCGTGAAGGATGATTTTCTCGCGAACATCTCGCACGAGCTGCGCACGCCGCTCACCGCGGTGCTGGGCTATATCTCGCTCATGCAGGAGGGCTTGGCCGGACCCATCACCCCGGAGCAGGGCAAGTCGCTCGCGCAGGTGAAGACATCGAGCCAGCATCTCATCGACTTGATCGGCGACCTGCTGGAGCTGACCACGCTCAAGCGCGGCGGGTTGGATTTTGTCGCCTCGGCATTCGACGCGCGCGAGCCGATGCATGATGCCATTGCCGCGACGCGCGGGAGGGCTGATGGCGTTGCATTGCGCGTCACGGAGCCCGATGCCCCGGTGATGATCGTGAGTGACAAGCGGAAGATCCAGAAAGTGCTCGTCGCAATATTGAGCAACGCGTACAAGTTTACCTCGGCCGGTGAAGTGCGGGTGTCCGTCGTGGCACGCAACGATCGCATCGCATATCGCGTAACTGATACGGGCATCGGGATTCCGGAAGACAAGCACGCACTGGTGTTCGAGGAGTTCCGTCAGGTAGACGGATCGAGCACGCGGCTGTATGGAGGACCAGGTCTCGGGCTGACGCTGGCGCAGCAGCTTGCGCATCTGCTCGGTGGCGAGATCTACCTCCAGTCGGAGCTGGGGCAGGGTTCGACGTTTCTGGTCGAGCTCCCGCTCGAACATCAGGGCTCGGACCGCTTCCAGGACATCCCGCGATAGTTCGCGCCTGATTAAGCTTCATCAACAACCATTCTCCGCGGCCCACTGTCCAATGGGCTCGGTGTCATTGTGTCCCGGAATCGCGACGTCATGAATCCGTCCCAGAGCACCCTCCAGGAATTCCAGACAACGCTGTCCAGCGCCGATGTGCTCGCGCGGGCCAGGAAATTCTTCGCGCGCCGCAACAGCATCTACGCCGCGTTTCTCGAGCAGGATGGTCCTGCGCACGTGACCTTTCGCGGCCAGGGCGGCGAGGAAATCGTGATCGGCGCGATGGAGCGTGACGGGAGTACGCTCGTGACCGGCTCATCGTACATCTTCGACATGCAGATCGCGCGCTTCTTTACCACGCTGCCCGCCATCGAGGCCGTCGCGTGACGGCGCCGTTCGTTTCGCAGCTGCGCGCGCGCGGCGCCGCGCTCGAGTTGTCGGCCGGCGCCACCTCGCCCATGACGGTGCGCGTTGAGATGCCGGAGGTGTGGGACACGGTGAAAGCGTCCGTATCGGCGGATACCTCGGTGGCCGCCCTCAAGGTAGCGGCGCTCGACGCGTTGTTCCCCGGCTACGAGGCGAACTCCGAATTCGTGTTGAAGCTTCGCGGCATCGAAGTGCTCGATGAGACGGCGTCGCTCAGTGCGGCCGGCGCCAGGGACGGCTCGATCTTCCTGCTCACGCATCGCCGCAGGCGAGCCGTCCGCTGAGCACCGCGACCGATTCCCCGGCATCCGTGAACGGTCGCTCCACTTCGTCCGTCGCAACTGATCCAGACGCACTTCGCTCGGCCATTCAGCGGCTGCGTCTCGAAGTCCGGAAGCGCATCGTCGGCCAGGAAACGGCGGTCGACGAAATCGTGATGGCGCTGTGCGCCGGCGGACACGCGCTGCTCGTTGGCGTGCCCGGCCTCGCAAAGACGTTGATGATCCGGTCCATCTCCGAAGCGCTGTCGCTGGAGTTCCGCCGCATCCAGTTCACGCCGGATCTCGTGCCAAGCGACATCACCGGCAGCGAAATTCTCGAAGAGGATTCGGCTACGGGCAAGCGTGAGTTCCGGTTCGTGCGCGGGCCGATCTTTGCGAACATCGTGCTTGCCGACGAGATCAATCGTGCGCCACCGCGCACGCAGGCGGCGCTGCTCGAGGCCATGCAGGAGCATCGCGTCACGGCGGCCGGCGAATCGCTGCGCCTGCCGGAGCCGTTCTTCGTGCTCGCCACGCAGAATCCCATCGAGCAGGAGGGCACGTATCCACTGCCCGAAGCGCAGCTGGATCGTTTTCTGTTCGACGTGCGTGTGGGCTATCCCGGGCTCGATGACGAAGTCTCCATTCTCAGGGCCACGACGGGCGCAGCGCAGGAACCGTTGCGCGCGGTGCTGGGCGCGGAGGAGGCGGTGGCGCTGCAGCGTGTCGTTCGAGATGTGGCCGCCTCGGAGCCGGCGCTTCGATACGCTGCAACGCTGTCCAGGGCAACGCGGCCGGATGATCCAACGGCCACGGCGCTCGTGAAGCGTGCCATCCGGTGGGGCGCCGGCCCGCGCGCTGGGCAGGCGTTGATTCTGGGCGCAAAGGCCCATGCGTTTCTTGCCGGCCGTGTCGCCGTTGCGCCCGAGGACATCCAGCGCGTTGCACATCCGGTGCTGCGCCATCGCGTGCTGGCGAGCTTTGCGGCCGAAGCCGAAGGGATCACCCCCGAGCAGGTAATCGCCGACCTGCTCGAGCGCGTGACGCCGCCGCGGAGCGGGTTGGCAATCTGATGCCAAGCAACGGAATCCCCATCGTCCCGGGCAGGGCGACGGACCTGCTTCATCACCCACGAACAAGCAGGTCCGTCGCTTTGCTCAGGACGACGACGGTCGACTAGGATGTCCGCTGGCCCGTACGGCGCGCTCCTCGACGCCGTCCGCGGCGTTCGCTGGCCTGCGGCGCGTCGCGTCATGGGCGCCACGCTCGGGGCCCATGCCTCCAACCTGAAAGGGAATTCGTCGGAGTTCAGCGAGTTCCGGCCATACCGGCAGGGCGACGACCCCCATCGCATCGATTGGCGTTTGCTCGCACGCAGCGACCGTGCGTACGTGCGCATCACGACGGACCGGGCCACGTTTCGCACGAGCATGCTGGTGGATGCCTCCGCGTCCATGGCGTTCCCGCTCCCGAACATGGACAAGTGGCGTCTCGCGCGCGAGGTCGCCGTGGGACTCGCCGCCGTGGCACACGCCGAGGCGGACCCGGTCGGGCTCGCGATTGCCGGCGAGAAGCAGACGACACTGGTGCCGCGCGCCCGGCGGAGCGTGTTGCTCGAGATGATGCGCGCGCTCGACGCGACGACGCCCCGGGGCACCACAGCACTTGCGCCAATGATCGACAATGCTCGTGCGTCGCGGTTGGTGGTGATCACCGACGTGCTCGGAGACGCCGACGACATGATCTCGGCGGCACGTCTTCGGGTGGCGGCGCGAGGCGAAGTGATTCTCGTGCACATCGTGGCAACGGAAGAGCTCAATCCGCCAACGGAGGCCATGCTTGCCGTGGATCCGGAAGCGCCCACCATGCGGCGCGTGCTGGATGATGACATGCGCCGCGAATATGTGCTCGCATATACGCGGTGGCTCGACGACACGGCGGCTGCAGTGCGCGCGGCCGGCGTGCGATACATTCGGGCGGAGACGAACGAGCCCGCGCCTCATCTGGTCAGGCGCATTGCGGGCGAAACGGCCCGTCGCGGCGGATGACCTTTCTCGCACCATGGGCGCTCGCCCTCGGAGCGTTGGGCGCACTGGGCATGGTCTTGCTGCATCTCGTGGCACGTCAGCGCCCCGCGGCGTATTTCCTTCCCACCACCCGCTTCGTTCCCGACAAGCGGACACTCGTGAGCCGCGCGGCAACGCGCCCGCGCGACCTGCTGCTGTTGGCGATCAGGGTGTTGCTGGTGCTCGCCGCCGCCGCGGCATTCGCGCGGCCAGTGTTGACGCCGAGCCGCGGGGCAATTGCGCGCGTCGTGCTCGTCGATCGCTCGCGCGCCGTGCTCGACGCGAGCGACGCTGCTGCCCGGGTGCGTGCGATCTCGGGTGACGGTGCTCCACTGGCCGTCATCGGCTTCGACTCCATGCCGGTACACGTCGCACCCGACTCGCTCGGGCAAATGCCGCTCTCGGGTGCGCGGGGTTCGCTGAGCGCAGCGTTGATTGCGGCACGCCGCGCTGCCGTTGCGCTGGCGGACAAGGCCGATTCGGTGCAGCTCGTGCTCGTGTCGCCGGTAATGGCTGGTGAGCTCGATGGTGCGACGGCACGCGTGCGTGCGGAGTGGCCTGGTGCCATTCGCATCGAGCGGGTTGCGGCGCGCGTGGATTCATCGAGTGCGTGGCATCTGGAGCGCGCGCTGCCCATCTCCAATGCACTTGGTCCTGCTGTCGTGAGGCAATTGCCCACCGGTCTTGTTAGCCGCCTCGTGCGCGGTGCGTTGTCCGCGGCGGACAGCGCGTTTGCGCGCGACGGCGGCACGGTTGTTCGGTGGGACAGCACAGCGGCAAAACGGCCGGCGGCGGAGGGACTTTCCGCCAACGGTGAGGTGATCGTTGCGTCGCTGGAGCGAATAGCCGTTCCAGACGGGCGGGTGTTGGCGCGCTGGGCCGATGGCACTGCAGCCACGTCGGAGACGGTGGTAGGCAAGGGATGCCTACGAACAGTGGGTGTGGCCATACCGGCGGCCGGCGATCTCGCGTTGCACCCACCGTTTCAGCGCATCACGCGTTCGCTGCTGGCACCATGTGGCGTGACGGCGAGCGATCATGCGGCGGATTCGTCGGCGATTCAAATGCTCAGCGGTCCCTCCACAGCGGCCGCTTCCGGCGCGGTACTGCGGGCCACCGAAACGCGTCCGTCGCCGTTGGCGCCCTGGTTGTTGGGCGTGGCATTGTTGCTGGCACTTGCAGAGCTTGCCGTGCGCGCGCGCGCGGTGCCGGTGCCTACGTGACCGCGCACACTCGCCTGCTTCAGCTGCGGCGCTTTCTCCAGGCCGCACTCGTCGCGCGCGCAATTTTCGTGGGTGCGAGCATCGCACTCGGCCTGTTTGCCGTGGCGCGGCTGGGTGGAGCGCCATCGTGGAGCGTGGTTGTCGCGGTGCTGGCGGGTCTCGCGGGAGCGGGAGCGTTCCTGCGGCCGCTCCGCCTGCTCCGGTCGCTGTCCAACGTAGCCTTGTGGGTCGAGGAGCGAACACCGTCATTGCGGTATGCTCTCGTTACGGTGGCAGACGGGGTTCATTCTCCTGCGCTGGAGGCCCAGGCGTTAGGCACCGTGTGGTGGAGCGACGTACGCACCATCGTGCTTCGTTCATTGATAAAGCCAGCGGTCGTTGCGCTCGTCGTCGCTGTCATCGTACTCTGGAATCCGTTCACTGGCCGCTTCCTCCTGGGCTCCGGTGCGGGAGCCATTTCAGGATCCGGCGCAGCGGCGCAAAACGTCGATCCACTTGCCGTGGTGCACGTTGTCGTCACGCCGCCCGCGTACGCGGGTAAACAGCCAACGCGAGCCGACGATCCCACCAGTGTGGAGGCGCTCGTGGGGAGCGCCATTGCGCTCACTGGCGATGGTAACGCCGCGCTGCTGACCGCGACCGCCGATTCCGCCTCGCGAAGTATCGCTCCGCGCGGATCCGGATGGAGTCTCTCACTCACGATGCCTGCCCGTCCCGCCATCGTGAAGCTCCACTCGAGCAAGGGGCGCGACAGGTTGTTTGTGCTGGCTCCCATTGCGGATGCGGTGCCTGTGGTAACGCTGCTCCTGCCCGCCCACGACACCATCGTGCGCCGAGCCACGGGCCGCTTTGCGCTTCATGCGCAGGTGCGCGACGACATCGGCCTGCGCGACGCCGCGTTCGAGCTCGTGATCAGCTCCGGCACCGGTGAGAACTTCACTTTTCGCTCGGCCACAATCGGACACCTGGTCTTGAGTGGAACGATCGAGTCGGCGCTCGACGCACGCATCTCGCTCGACTCGCTGCAGCTCAAGCCCGGCGACATTCTCCAGCTCCGCGCCGTGGCCCGCGATGGCAACACCGTGAATGGCCCGGGGCTTGGCGCATCGGAAACACGGTCCATTCGTGTTGCCCGCGCCGATGAATACGACTCTGTGGCGGTCGATGCGGCGCCACCGCCCGACACGGGTGGGCAGGTGCTGAGCCAGCGCATGCTCATCATGCTCACCGAGGCGCTGGTAAAGCGGCAACGCACGCTCTCGCACGCGGTGCTGCTCGAGGAATCGCTCAGGATTGCGTCTGACGAGCGGAAGCTGAGGAAGCGTGTGGGCGACGTTGTGTTTCAGCGCATGGGCGCAGATCCGCTCAGCGAAGAAGGTGCCGAGGACCTCGCCTCACGCGGAAAGCTCACTCCCGAAGACATCGTCAGGCTCGCCGATTCCGTGACTGGAACCGCGGGCAACGTGATGGACGTGGAAGGAGACGAGACGCCCATTCTCGCCATCAACAAGCCGCTGCTCGAAGCGTTCAATGCAATGTGGGAGGCCGGCCGGTCACTCGAGGTTGGCGAGCCGGCCAAGGCCCTTCCCCCCATGCGCATCGCGCTTGCCGCCATTGAAAAGGCGCGGCAGGCGGAACGCATCTACCTGCGCGGACGGCCCGGCACCGAGATCGTCGACATCACCAAGGTGCGCCTGACCGGAAAGGACAAGGGCGTCCAGTCCATTCGCGAAGTACGTCCACCCATAGATCCGGTTGCGCGCAGGCGCAGTGCCACTTTCGAGCGTGTCACCAACCTGATGGCGCGCGATCCGGAGGCCGCGGCAGATTCGCTCCTGTTGCTCCGCGTGGAAGCGCTGACTGATGCACCTGCACTCGCCGCCGCGCTCGACGATGCGGCCAAGGCATTGCGCAAGCATGACAACAGCGCGATTCCCCTCATGTGGATGCGAGTGCGCCGCGTGCTTGGCGATCCGCCAGTGCAGCGCGCCGGCATCGCACCGTGGCAGGGCGGATTGCGATGACGGACTTTGTCTTCGCTACCGCACAGTACGAATCCGGCGATTGGGACAGCGCGCCATTGGTGCCATCGAACGTGATAGACTCCGTGGCGCGCTACACCTCCATTGCCGTGGCGCCCAGTGGCGTGGTGGTGCCGCTGTCGTCACCGTCGTTGTTTCGCTATCCCCTCATCTACCTCACCGGTCACCTGCCGGTGCGATTCAGTCCGGCGGAGCGCGGCAACCTGCAAAAGTATGCGGAGCGGGGCGGTCTCCTTTTTGTCGATGATCACAACCACGACATCGACGGCGTCTTTCACAAGACCGCCACCGAAGAGTTGACGCGCACCTACGGCGCCATTCATCCCATCTCCAACAAGCATCCGCTCTATCGCGCGTTCTTCGTGTTCGAGGATGGCCCGCCAACCACCAGTCACGAGCTGAATGGCTGGGGTGACAATCTCGTGCACAAGACGCTATCGGGTGTCGAGCGAAACGGACGTCTCGTGCTGCTTTACAGCAGCAAGGACTACAGCTCCGAGTGGGGGTATCACCCGGAGAACAAACGCTTCATGTCGGTGGACAACACCAAGTTCGCCGTCAACATCGTGACGTATGCGCTCACGCGCTGAGCTCCGCATTCCGGTCGAGTGGGTACTGCGTGCCGCGTTGATCGCCGCGCTGGCCTTCGCGCTGTGGCGGAGCCTCGAGAGCGACGAGAGCCATGCCGCGGGCCGTGCGCTCGATGCGTCAGGGCTCACCGGGGCACTGAGTGGCCTTCTGGCCAATCCGTCCGTTTCGTCGGTGGACCTGACCCTCGACGCAATGCCCACGCAGGTGGAGCGCGACGCGTTGCGTGCGATGCGACGCGCGGGCGTCACGGTCAATTGGCATGGCGTGGCACCCGCGCTTGCCCTCGAGGCCGATCGCCTGCGCGACCCGGAAGGGAGGACGCGCCTCCTCATGAAGGGCGAGACAACCCCACTTGCGCTGGCCGATTCGGCGGGGGTTCTCGACACCGTGAACGCCGCATCGGGCGCGAGCGTCGACATCCAGAGCGTCGTTGGGCAGGTGCGTGCAGGGCATGGCCGCTTTGCGGCGAGCGTCCGGGAACCTGAGTCCGTACCACTGCACGCTGTCCTGGTTTTAGGACGTGCGGACTGGGACAGCAAATTTGTGATGTCGGCACTGTCCGAAGCCGGTTGGACCGTCAGGGCGAAGATTCCCACGGCGCCCGGCGTGGCGGTCAGCGACAAGGATCTGCTTCCCCTCGACACCTCCCGATACGACGTCGTCATCGCGCTGGACACCACCGCCGGTGACTTCGCGCCCGCCATTGCGCGGTTTGTCGCGCAAGGCGGAGGACTGATTGCGGGCGCCGAGGCGCTTGGTATTCAGTCGCTGCGCGCGCTGGCGCCGTCGTCGGCCCAAGAGCGGCGTCCAGGCCGAATTCTCCTTGCCGAAGATTCCGTCACACCGCGTGATCTTCCGTTACGAGCGCTCACTGCACTTCGTGGAGATGCAGTGGCCCTCGAGCGTGTTCCCGCCGGAATTACGGTTGCCGCGCGCCGCGCCGGACTGGGCCGGGTGATCACGGTGGGCTACGACGAAAGCTGGCGGTGGCGCATGCTTGGCGGATCGAGTGGTCTGGCGGCGCATCGCCGCTGGTGGTCGAGCGCCGTGGGTGCCGTGGCGCCCGAGCGCGGTATTGCACCAGACCCGAGCGGCGACGGCGCTCCCCTCGCCGCACTCATCGACGTGCTCGGCCCGGCATCCGCGTCGTCCGCAAAAGCGTCCAACGCGCCAACGAATCCTCTCCCGATCATTATTCTTCTCATCATTCCTGGCGCACTGCTGATCGAAACGGCCTCGCGTCGTTTTCGCGGAGTTCCATGAGCCCTGTCGGCTATATCTCTCACGCGGATTGCGGCAGCCACGACACCGGGTGGGGGCACCCCGAACACGTGGGTCGCCTGCGCGCCATTCCGCGTGCGCTGCGTGAGGATGCCGAGCTCTTTCATCTCCTCGACCATCGTGAGTCGCGTCATGCGTCGCACGAAGAGCTGGCACTCGCCCATGATTCCGCCTACGTCGCGCAGGTGGAAGCGCTCGCGGAACAGGGTGGCGGCCGTCTCGATGCCGACACGGTGGTCAGTGCGGGGTCATGGCTCGCTGCCACGGCCGGTGCCGGCGCGGTGCTCGACGGAATCGACGCCGCCTTCGGCACGGGACCACGGCGCAGTTTCTGCGCCGTTCGGCCGCCAGGGCATCATGCCCTGCATGCGAACGGCATGGGGTTCTGTCTCTTTGGCAATATTGCGCTCGGCGCGCATTACGCGCGCGCGAAACATGGCGCCGAGCGGGTGCTGATCGTCGATTGGGACGTGCATCACGGAAATGGCACGCAAGCGCTCGTGGAACAGACCGCGAACATCCGCTTCGTCTCCATGCATCAGTGGCCCTGGTATCCCGGCACGGGAGCCGCAAGCGATCGGGGCCCGCACCGCAGTGTGTGGAATGTGCCCTTGCCCGGTGGCCAGGCGAGGGAGCAATACGTCTCCAGCTTGTTGCGGGCGGTCGATGCTGCCACCGCCGGGTTTACGCCAGACCTCATCCTCATCTCGGCGGGATTCGACTCACTCGCCGGCGATCCACTCGGCAACTTCACCCTCGAGCTGGACGACTTCGACCGCCTCACCATGGAGCTCGTTTCGCGTGCCGAACAATACTGCGGGGGACGCCTGGTGAGTGCCCTCGAAGGCGGGTATGCCCCCGACCGCCTCGGCGTCGCCTGTGTACGGCACATGCGCGCGCTGCTCTGACGCATTTTGTCGTCCTTGAGCGCAGCGAAGGACCTGCTTCTGTATCTGTCCATCACCCCGTACCGCCCGTATCTTTCAGTCTTGCACCCACGGAGCGACGCTTGGCCCTCAAATTGTTCGGCGTTACGGTCAACGACGCGCACCTCATCAGCATGAGCGTGCCGGACACGGAGACCATCGTCGTCCGTGACCTTGCTGCCGTCTGCAGCACCGCTGAGTATCGCGCCATCAGCGCAGACGACGACTCCGCCGCCGCGCAGAACCGCGTCATCTCGATCCTTACCGCGCGCGGCCCGGTGCTGCCCGCTCCAATTGGCGTGGTGTTCCGCTCCGGCGAGTCCGTGGAGCGCTGGCTCGAGCTGCATTACGGCGCCCTGACCGATGCGCTGACCTTCGTCGAGAACCGTGTCGCTGCTCGAGTGCACGTGTTCCGCCAAACGGTTGATGACGAGCGCACCGATATGAGCACCATCGCCGAAGAGTGCCTGCGCGTGCTGCGCACGTCGGCCGTGGCTACCTTGCCGCTGCGTGCCGAGAAGCTCACCGGTGTGATCGTGAGCGCCGCATTTCTCGTCGAGCAGGACAAGTGGAATGACTTCGTCCTCGACGTCGATGCGCAGTCGAAAATCGCGTTGGGCCTGCGCTTCGATCTGACGGGCCCATGGCCGCCGTACGACTTCGTGCAGATGCAGCTCCAGGCCTGACGTGTTCTGTCCGGAGTGCGGAACATGGAATCGTGCGCTGGCTGCATCATGCAGCCGATGCGCTACCGTGTTGCCTGACGTCTCCGCCCCACCGCTCGAAAAGCCCGACGAGGAGATCACGCAGCTTCGGCGGGCCACAGGCAGCCGCTATCGCGTGCTGCGCCGTCTGGGCGCCGGCGGAATGGCCACCGTTTACACGGCAGAGCAGATGCCGCTCGGCCGCGAGGTCGTGGTAAAAGTGCTGCATCCGCACCTTGCCCGCGACCCGGAAATGACCGAGCGCTTTCGCCGCGAGGCGGAGGCGGCGGCGCAGCTCGTCCATCCGTTCATCTGTCCGCTTCTCGATTTCGGGCGCTCGGGCGACACGGTGTACATCGTCATGCCGTATCTGGGCGGCGGATCGCTCGCGGATCGCGTGCATCGTGATCGCGCCGTCAATCCCGCCATCATCGGCGCGGCAGCGGCACAAGTCGCCGTCGCGCTGGATCATGCACATCGCCGCGGAGTCGTGCATCGCGACGTGAAGCCCGACAACATTCTTTTCGACGACGACGGCAACGCGTTCATCACCGATTTCGGTATTGCGACCGCTCGCTTTCATGGCCGTCTCACCGCCAGCGGGCGCGCCATGGGCACTCCGCACTACATGAGCCCCGAGCAGGCCATGGGAAAGCTCGTGGACGGGCGGAGCGACCTCTACGCACTCGGTGTCGTGATGTACGAGGCGTTGGTCGGCTTTCCGCCGTTCGACGGCGCGGACGCATTTTCCGTGGGCTACAAACACGTCCACGAGCAGCCCGTGCACATTGGGGAAGTCGATTCCCGCCTGCCCGAGTCGCTCGCGGAAGTCGTGATGCGCTGTCTCGCCAAATCCGCCGACGAACGCTATGCGCGCGGCGACGCACTCGCCGATGCGCTCCTGGCCTACCTCGCTGCTGGCGAAGATGTTACCGCCAGCCACCGCCGCTCCGCCGGTCTCGCGCGGCGGCCCGTACCCTCACAACGCGTATGAAGCTCTCACACGAAATCGTTGCACTGCGGACAAAGAACCCCTTCGTCATCGCCCGCGGCGGCTCGAGCGAGTACCGCGTGGTTCGCATCACGATCACTGCGCCCGATGGAAGCACGGGGTGGGGTGAGGCAGCGCCAAGTGCATTTTACGGAGAGACGGCAGACACGGTGGTCGATGTCCTTCCCCTGTTGGCGAACGCGCTGAAGGGCGCGGACGCATGGTCGCTCGAAGCCTGCGAGCATGCGCTCGCCAAGGTCATCCGGTTCAACGGGGCCGCGCGCGCCGGCGTGAGCGCGGCGCTGCACGACCTCATCGGCAAGCGGCTCGGCGTTCCGGTTTACAGACTCTGGGGGCTCGATCCGGCAGCGTGTCCGCTTACCAGCTTCACCATCGGCATCGCGCCCGATGAAGCCACGTTGCGCAGCCGCGTCGCGGACGCGGAACAGTATCCGGTACTGAAGATCAAGCTCGGCAGCATGTGGGACGAGCGTATCGTGCGCGTGGTCCGCGAACTCGCGCCCAACAAGATCCTGCGCGTTGACGCCAACGCCGGCTGGAACCCCAAGCACACGCTGCGCATGGTGCCCATTCTGCAGGAGCTCGGTGTGGAGTTCGTGGAGCAGCCGCTCCACCCGGGCGACATCGAGGGGCTCCGTTTCGTGCGTGAGCGCTCGTCGCTGCCCATCATTGCCGACGAAAGCTGCATCGTGTCCGGCGACATCCCCAAGCTCGCAGGGGTGGTGGATGGCATCAACATCAAGCTTGCCAAGTGTGGTGGTCTGCGCGAAGCGTTGCGCATGGTGGCGGTGGCACGTGCGCACGACATGCTCGTGATGGCGGGCTGCATGATCGAGAGCTCGCTGGGCATCACGGCGGCCGCGCATTTTGCGCCGCTGCTCGACTGCGCCGACTATGACGGCCACGCGCTGATCTCGAACGACCCCTACACGGGCGCGACGATCGGCGACGGGGTGATCCGGCTGCCTGACGGACCGGGGCTCGGCGTGGAGTACCGAACCGCGTAAGATCCCGGTGATGCAGCTGATCGACGTCGCACTCGCGCTTCCACTTTTCAAAACGTTCACGTATCGCGTGCCCGAAGGCCTCACGGGAAGCGTGAGCGTTGGCTCGCGCGTGCTCGTGCCGTTTCGCTCGGGCAGGGAAATCGGCGTCGTCGTTGGCGTGGCCGAAGAACGTGAAGGCGTAAAGTATAGAGACGTCGCCGCGGCACCCGATGCGCAGCCGGTGATGG
The DNA here is from genome assembly GCA_028287285.1 of Gemmatimonadota bacterium. Classification (GTDB taxonomy): domain Bacteria; phylum Gemmatimonadota; class Gemmatimonadetes; order Gemmatimonadales; family Gemmatimonadaceae; genus AG11. Next base: position 4,147 of record JAQBPY010000180.1, on the reverse strand, counting down.
ACGCACCCATGCTCGCTCTCTGCCAGTGGATCGCCGACTATTATGCCGTACCACTTGGTGTCGCCTTGCGCACCGCGCTGCCGGCATCCCTAACAGGTGCCAAAGCGCCGGTGCCGTCGCGCAAGACGCGGCGCGTCGTCGCAATCACCCGCGAAGTGCCCACCCTGCTGGAGCGAGACCGGATGTTCGCCCGCGCGCCACAACAGCGCGCGCTCTACGAGCTGCTCGAGGCCGTTGGTGGAAGCGGCGCAGTGGAGCAGCTCATGGAGCAGCTGCACTTCTCGTCATCGGTACTGAAGGGTCTGGTCACGCGCGGGCTCGCTGCCGTTTCAGATGAGACCGTCGCACGCGATCCCTTTCTCACCCGCGCGCAGCGTAAGCCGGACACCCACACGCCGACCCACGCACAAACCTCTGCGCTCGATCGTCTCGCGCAGGCGAAGCCAGGCAGCGTTGCGCTCCTGCATGGCATCACGGGAAGCGGAAAAACGCTGGTCTATCTCGAGCTCCTTCGTCGCGTCGTCGTGGACGAGGGAAAGTCGGCCATCGTGCTGGTGCCCGAGATTGCCCTCACGCCGCAAACCGTCGATCGGTTCCGCGCGGTGTTCGGTGACCAGATTGCCGTGCTGCACAGCGCGTTGTCCGATGGGGAGCGCTACGACGCATGGCTCGCACTCCGGCGCGGCGAAAAACGCATCGTCGTTGGAGCGCGCTCGGCCATCTTTGCCCCGCTCCGGAATCTTGGCGCCATCGTTGTGGACGAAGAGCACGAGTCCAGCTACAAGCAGGGCGAGACACCCCGGTATCACGCACGCGAAGTGGCCATCGTGCGGGCGCGCGCCGAAGGTGCCGTCGTCGTGCTCGGCAGTGCAACACCAAGTCTCGAGAGCTGGGTGAATGCCACGTCGGGCAAGTACGAGCTGCTCACGCTGCCCGATCGCGCCGGCGGTGCACGCTTGCCCAAAGTGAACATCGTCGACCTGCGCACCGAAAAGGCGAAACCGAAACCAAGTGACACCGCCGAGGCGGACGCAGCGTTTTCCTTCGCCATATCGGCGCCGCTGGAGCGTGCCATCGGCGAGCGGCTCGTGAAGCAGGAACAGAGTGTTCTCCTGCTCAATCGCCGCGGCTACGCGGCATTCGTCCAGTGCGGCACCTGCGGCGACGTCGCTGTCTGTCCCAACTGCAGCATCAGCCTCACCTACCACCGCACCCCCGAGCGGCTCGTCTGTCACTATTGCCTGCACGCGGAGCCGTTGCAGGTGGTGTGTCCGCGCTGCGCAGGTACGCGGATGCGCCAGCGTGGGCTTGGCACACAACAAGTCGAGCGGCTGTTGAGCGAGCACTACCCCAGGGCGCGCATCGCCCGGATGGACGTGGATACGACCAGCGGAAAGTGGGCGCACACCGAAATCCTCGATCGCGTGGGCGCTGGAGAAGTCGACATCCTGCTTGGCACGCAGATGATCGCAAAGGGGCTCGACTTTCCCAACGTCACCCTCGTGGGTGTGATCGATGCAGATGTGGGCATCAACCTCCCGGACTTTCGTGCGTCCGAACGATGCTTCCAGCTCCTGAGCCAGGTGGCGGGCCGCGCGGGGCGCGGGCCAAAGGGAGGTGAGGTCTTCATCCAGACGCGTTCTCCCACGCATCACGCGGTGCAGTGCGCCGTCACCCACGACTATTACCGCTTCGTGAAAGAGGAGCTCGCCGGACGTGCGAACCCCGTATATCCGCCGTTTGTCCGCATTGCCAACATTGTTCTCAGTGGAACGCAGGAAGAGGCGACCGAGCGTCTGGCCACGTCCGTCACTGCCTGGCTGCACAAGCTGCTCGCGGCCCGCCCGGCGGCGGGTGTGGCGGTCATTGGCCCGGCGCCATGCCCGGTGGAACGCGTGAAGAACCGCTGGCGCTGGCATGTGCTCATCAAGGCGCAGCGGCAGCAGGACCTGGGGCGGATCGGCCGTTACCTGGTGGAGCGGTACGACGTGCCCAAGCAGTTCGGGCTGCGGATGACCCTGGACCGGGATCCCGTCGCGCTTCTCTGATGCGCTTGTTTGGATGGCTCGCCGCGACGATCTTTCACGGGTGACCTCCTTCCAGCATCCCGACTTCGCACAAGCGCCGTTCAGCACATGTCCTGACGCGACCTTTGCGCCCGCGCCTGCCGACGGTGTGCTGCCGGAAGGATTTTTCTCCACCACGAATCTGCCCACGTATGTTCGTGTTGGAGGCCGGTGGATAATGCCGAGCGAGCCGAGGATGGACTCGGTGCTCCTGCTGAAAGCCGATGGGTCGCTGACCGTGCGGGAAATGCGCCGCATCCGCCGCGGCGATCGCATTGCCGTTGGAATGAAGGAAGATGGCAGCGAGGGCATCTACGTCGACGTCGCCGGATTCCTTGGCGGCCAGGGCGACGGTGAGTTCAAGTTCATGGCGAGCGAAGTCTCGCGTGAGAAGCCCACGGACTATTCGTTCATGGCGCGGCTGCTCGTCGACGAGCGGGATCGCGGCGGATATCCCATCTGGGTCACGGGCCCCGCGCTGGTGCACTCGCGGGCGCGCAGCGACATGGTGTGGTTCATTGCCAATGGCTTCGTGGGTGCGCTGCTCGCGGGCAACGCGGTCGCCGTGCACGACATCGAAGCCTCGATCTTCGGCACCACGCTTGGCATGACGGGGCAGGGGGAATCCACGCAGGGTGGGCACGGACTCCACATGCGCGCGATCAACAAGGTGCGTGCTGCAGGTTCCATTGCCGAGGCGGTGAACAACGGCACCATCACCGGCGGCATCATGCACGCCTGCGTGACCAACAACATTCCCTTCGTGCTCACGGGCTCCATTCGTGATGACGGTCCGCTGCCCGACGTCATCACCGATGCGCTCGCGGCACAGGATGCCATGCGCATACATGCGATCAAGGCCACGATGGCCATCATGATCGCCACGGCGCTGCATGCCATCGCCACCGGCAACATGCTTCCCGCGTTCGTCACCGAGCCTGACGGCTCACTCCGCGAGCTCTCGACCATCTGTGTCGATTCGCTGGAGTTCGTCGTCGCCAAGCTCAAGGACCGCGGCACCCATCAGGCGTTCGGCGTGGTCACGAACGCACAGGATTTCATGCACATACTCAGGCTGTACGTGGAGCGGGAGCTCGATCAACGCCGCTCGGCAAGCGCATGATGGACGAAACGCGCCTCCGCTTTCTTGCCGCCATCGCGAAGCAGATTCCCGCCGAGCGGGTGATCGAGGCGCATTTCTTTCCGGGCATCAGGCAGGGCGGCATGGAGAGTGGCGTTGCCGTGCTGGCACTCGAGAGAACTGTGGCGGCTGCTGTGGAAGAGCCGCCACAACCTGCACAGCCTGACGACGATTCTCCATACGTCGAGCCCGGCGAAGAGATGCCGGACGAAGCTCCCGTGCTGGTGGCAAAGCCCGCGTCGCGCTACACGGTGTATACGGCGCGCTATCGGTACACGCTCAAGGGGCTTGATCGCGGCAAGTGGGAAGTATCCGTCACCGACGAGGCCGATGCGCCGTTGTTGACCGTGGATGCCGTGGTGCGCGGCGTGCAGCGCCGCTCCGGCGACGTCGACGATGCCATTCGTCTGTCGGGCGACGAGTTTCGCGCCGCGCTGCCTACCGTCGCCGCCTGAACACCACGCGGCCGCCTATCGTGGTGTAGCTTCCCACCAGGGAGTCGGCCAGTTGCGTGCCCACAAAACGAACGTAGGTGGAGTGGATATCCTGGTTGCTCTGGAACTGCAGCTCGATGCGCGTTCCATCACGCGTGCCGGCGATGCCGTCGCGCGCGGGCAGGCTCCGGTTTTTCTGGTAGAAACCGCTGAGTGATGCCGTCGTGGTGTTTCCGGATTCACGGTACAGCCGAAAGACGTCCACGTTGGCCGGGCCCACCACATACTCGTAGTCGCCCTCGATGGTCGCGTCCTTGGGCTGCTGGGTGACATCGAGCGTGCGTGAATCAATGGTGACCGCGGCACCAAAGAGACCAATGCCGCCCTCCAGCCGGTTGATGATTCCCGAGCCCGTGAAGGGGTCGTTGCGCGACCGGTAGTAGTCGAAGTAGTTCGTGTCCACCGCGAACACGGTGGACACCTGCTGAAAGCCGGGAATGAACAGC
>JAQBPY010000176.1 GCA_028287285.1 Gemmatimonadota bacterium | reverse complement strand
GTACATGATGTTCGAGCACGACGACGGCGTCGTCCTCATCGATCAGCACTCGGCGCATGAGCGCGTGTTGTACGAGCGATTCATGGGCATGCTCGAGCGCGGGGAGTCGCCCTCGCAGCGGTTGCTCTTTCCACTGACCCTTCATCTCACACCGGCAGAAGGCGACGCATTCGAGGCGCACCGCGAATTGCTCGCGACCCTGGGCTTCGAGGTAGAAGGGTTTGGCGGACACACGCTGCTCGTGAACAGCGTGCCCATGCCGCATCCCCGCTTCGATGCGGAACGCTGCCTGAGGGAAACTCTTGCCACGCTTACCGGCGACCGCGAGTCGGCAGCGCATGCGCGGCACGAACGACTTGCCGCAACCGTTGCGTGCAAGGCCGCCGTAAAAGCGGGCGATGAGCTGTCGCAGGGTGAAATGCGCGCGCTCTTCATCGCACTTGGCGACACGGTCCTCCCCGCGCACGATGTGCATGGCCGGTCCACGATCGTGCAGCTCTCCTGGACGGAGCTCGAGCGGCGGTTTGGACGACAGTAAGCGTTCGCGCCCCGTCCGTGTGATCTGTGGCCCAACGGCCGGCGGAAAAACATACGCGGCTACCTGGTTCGCGCGGCTCGCCGATCTCACCGTCGTCAGTGCCGATTCGCGCCAGCTCTACATTGGTTTCGACATCGGCACCTCGAAGCCCACCGTTCGGGAATTGTTGACCGCGCCGCACGTGGGCATCGATGTCCTGGAGCCGACTGAGCGGGCGTCGGCCACATGGTGGGCGGATCGCGCGGACGCATGGATTGACGACATCGCCGCCGCCGGTCGCACGCCCGTCGTCGTGGGCGGAACGGGGTTGTACGTCCGCGCCCTGTTCGGGTCGTTCTTCGAGGAGCCCCCGCTGGACGCGCAACGGCGGCACGCCCTGCAGGCCCATCTGGGGGGAATGACGACGCCTGCGCTCCGACGCTGGGTGGAAGCACTCGATCCGGCCCGCGCTCACCTTGGCCGCACCCAACTGCTGCGCGCCATAGAGATCGCCCTGCTCACCGGCCGGCGCGTGAGCGAGCTGCACTCATCCGGCAAACGCCCACCGCGCCGGACGGCCCGGTACCTTGTCATTGACCCCGGGCCCTCGCTCGCCCTCTTCATCGAGGAGCGGACTCGCATGATGATGGGGAGCGGCTGGGTTGAAGAAGTGAGGCGGCTGATGGCAACGGTGCCCGAGGAGGCGCCCGCATGGAACGCAAGCGGTTACCGGACGATACGTGCACTGGTGCGCGGTGAGCTCGGCTACCACGAGGCAGAGCAGGCGATTCTCATCGAGACCCGGCAGTATGCAAAGCGCCAGCGAACCTGGTTTCGCCATCAACTCGGCGGCGAAGACGTGACGCGCCTGAACCCGCATCAACCCGATTGGGCCGAGCAGGCAACGGCCTGGTGGAGAGGAGCAGACACGTGAAAATCGGCATCACCTGCTATCCCACGTACGGCGGATCCGGCGCCGTTGCGACCGAGTTGGGCATCGCGCTCGCACACCGCGGCCACGAGATCCACTTCATTACCTACCAGCAGCCGTTTCGGCTGCCGTCCTTCCTGCCGCGGATCTTCTTTCACGAAGTCGACGTGGGCCGGTATCCGTTGTTCGAGTATCCGCCCTATGATCTCGCGCTCGCCGTTCGCATGCACGAGGTAGTGCTCACGCACAAGCTCGACATCCTCCACGTGCACTACGCGATCCCGCATGCGACCAGCGCATGGATCGCGCGCGAGATGCTCGAGAAGACGCGCCCCGACATCAAGGTCCTGACCACGCTGCACGGCACCGACATCACCATCGTGGGGCAGGATCCGTCGTTCCACGCCATCACCAAGTTCTCCATCGAGAAGTCCAACGGATTGTCCGCGGTCTCTGCCTACCTCAAGGACGAAACCATCTCGGCGTTCGGCTGTGCGGGATGTCGCATCGACGTGATCCCGAACTTCATCGATCCCGCCGTCTACGATCGCACGCGCTATGCACCGGACTTTCGCACGCAGTCCGCGGGCGGGCGGAAGGTGCTCATGCACATCTCCAACTTCCGTCCCGTAAAGCGCATCAAGGACGTGGTCGGCATCTATGCGCGCGTGGCCAGTGAGATTCCCAGTGTGCTCGTGATGGTCGGCGACGGCCCTGACCGCGTGGTGGCGGAACAGGAGGTGCGTGATCTCGGCCTTACGGACAGCGTTTTCTTCCTGGGCAAGCTCGATGCGGTGGCGCCCCTCCTTGCGAGCGCGGATCTCTTTCTCCTGCCCACGAACAAGGAATCCTTCGGCCTGAGTGCACTGGAAGCGCTCGCGACCGGCGTGCCGGTCATTGGCGCACGTGCCGGCGGCCTGCCTGAAGTGGTGCGAAACGGCGAGACCGGCGCGCTCTGCGAGCCTGGCGACGTGGAGGGAATGGCCCGCGCCGCCATCAGCTTTCTGCGTGACGACGACAAGTGGTGCGCCGCGAGCGAGCTCGCTCGCGCCGATGCCCGTGAGCGCTTCAGCCTCAATGAAGTAGTCGCCCGCTACGAGACTTTCTACACGCGCTCGCTCAACGGCTAGCGCGCACTATCTTTCCCGCATGTCCATCCTCCACGCCATCATCCTCGGCATCGTCGAGGGCATCACCGAATTCCTCCCGATCTCGTCCACGGCGCACCTGATTCTCGCCGGCCGCGCGCTGCAGCTCGCGGACTCCGAGTTCGTGAAGAGCTTCGAGATCATCATCCAGCTCGGCGCCATTCTCTCGGTCGTGGTGCTGTATTGGAAAAAGTTCTGGCGCATCGACGTCCTGGCAAAGCTCGTGGTCGCCGTGATTCCCACCGGCATCATCGGCCTCACGGTCTACAAGGCCATCAAGGGTTACCTGCTGGGCAACGTGACGGTCGTGCTGTGCACGCTGGTGATCGGTGGTATCGCCCTCATCGTCTTCGAGCGCTACCAGACTCGTACCGACGCCGAGGCGGACTTCTCCGAGATCACCTACGGCCGTGCGTTTCTCATCGGCCTCTTCCAGGCCATCGCGATCATTCCCGGCGTCTCACGCTCCGCGGCCACAATTGTTGGCGGCTCGCTCATTGGCGTGTCGCGTCGCACCATTGTCGACTTCTCGTTCATGCTCGCCGTGCCCACGATGATCGCAGCCAGTGGCCTGGAACTGGTGAAGGGGCGGTCAGCGCTGGCGGGAAACTACAGCGTGCTGGCAGTGGGCTTCGTCGTCAGCTTCATCACCGCGATCATCGCCATCAAGTCCTTCCTCGGCTACATCAAGAAGCATGACTTCGCGGCGTTCGGCTGGTATCGCATCGTGCTCGCCGCCGTGTATTTCCTTGTCTTCGGCCGCTGAGCCGTACACCGCTTCGCAGTATGACGGCGAGCTCGCAGGCACGCTCGCCGAACGCTGGGGCTTGGCTGCGGTGCACGCGTACGACGCTGTTGGATCAACGCTCGACGTGGCGCACCGTCTTGCTCCGGGAGCCGCGTCGGGAACACTGGTCCTTGCCCACGAACAGACCGCCGGCCGCGGCCGTCACGGCCATCGCTGGAGCTCTGCACCGGGCGCCGGTGTGTGGCTCACGCTCATCGAGCGTCCCGTCGACGTCCGCTCCCTCGACGTGATGGCACTCCGCTGCGGACTCCACGCGGCGGAGGCGCTCGATACCCTGGCGCCAGGCCCCATCAGCGTCAAATGGCCAAACGATCTCTACGTCCGTGATCGGAAGCTTGCGGGCATCCTCATCGAAACACGATGGCGCGGCACGTCGCCCGAGTGGGTGGCCATCGGCTTCGGCCTCAACGTCACGCAGCCCGATGTGCCTGCCGCCACCGGTCTTGCCGCCGGCGTCTCGCGTCTCGCCGCGCTCGACGTACTCATTCCCGCACTGCGCCGAGCCGCCGCGGCCACACATCATCTCTCCGCCGCGGAGCTCTCGCGCTGGGCCGCGCGCGACATGGCGGCAGGACGTGTGGCGACGGCACCGGCGCCTGGAACGGTGCAGGGCATCGCCGCCACGGGCGAGCTGCTCATCGAGTCCGGCGGACTCACCACGGCGCACCGCTCCGGCTCCCTCACCTTCGCTGAATAGCCCATGCTCCTGACCTTCGACGTCGGCAACTCCGAAACAACGCTTGGCCTCTTTGACGGGGTGGAGCTGCGTGCCCACTGGCGCGTGATGACCGACGTGCCGCGCACGTCGGATGAAGTCGGCGTGCTGCTGCGTAGTCTCATTGCCGGCGCCGACGTCGCCCTCGAGGAGGTTACGTCCGTCGCGATCGCGTCGGTGGTACGCGGCATGGGCAATCACCTGGTCGAGGCGAGCAAGCGCTGGCTTCCTGTCACGCGCCTGGAGGTCTTTGACGCCACCTCGCCGCTCCCCATCACCCTCGATGTGGACGAGCCGCTCACCGTTGGCGCCGATCGCATCATCAATACGCTCGTGGCCAGCCGCCGGTACCAGCGCGACTGCATCGTGGTCGACCTCGGCACCGCCACCACGTTCGACTGCATTACCCGGGACGGCGTGTTCCTGGGCGGAGTGATCGCGCCCGGTGTGCGGACCTCGGCGGAGACGTTGTTCAGGCGGACGTCGAAGCTCCCGGCGACGGAGCTGATTGCTCCCCAGCACACCATCGGCAAGCGCACGGAGGACTGCATCCGTGCGGGCGTGATGTTCGGCCAGGCCGAATCGATCGATGGGCTGGTGCGCCGCATCATGACGGAGTGGCCGCGGGCGGAGCGGCCCATGGTCATTGGCACCGGCGGACTTGCGGAGCTGTTCTCGCCCATCTGCAAGTGCTTCGATGCCGTGGATCCCTACCTCACGCTGCATGGCCTGCGCATGGCATTCGACCTGGTGTCGGCGTAGCGAGCGTGGGTGGTCGTGAGCAGGAATTGCTGATCACCAGAAGGGCGGCGCCTCTCTCTCCGTGCCTGGGAGGAGATGGCTGACTGGCTTGGCATTTGCCAACATCCGTATCATGTCTCTTTCCAGCACGCGGCGGATCTCGCCTGTCCGACGAAAGACATTTGCGGCCGCAGGCGCTGTCGTACTCGCTGCGGCGCTGGCCTCGTCCGCCGCCGTGCGGCCCAGCGTGCCAGCAGTGCACGCCGAGCGCTCCGTGAAGCTCGTCGCCAACCTGTCGAGTCGAAAGATCGAGATCCATGACGGCGATTCGATCACGGCGACGTATGCCGTGGCGGTCGGCAAGGGTTCCAAGCCCACCCCTTCCGGACAATTCTTCATCCGGAAGATCGTATGGAACCCGCGCTGGGTGCCCCCCGACGAGCCGTGGGCCAGGGGCAAGACGCCACAGCCACCAGGCGCGGACAAGAATCCCATGAAACTGGTCAAGCTCTTCTTCCAGGAGCCTGACTACTACATCC
>JAQBPY010000125.1 GCA_028287285.1 Gemmatimonadota bacterium | reverse complement strand
GCTTCCATCGCGCCGATTAGGCCCATAGTGATGGCATCCGCTGCAGCGACACTCACCTCTGCAACTGCAAGTGCACCAGCAACCGTCGCTGCAGACACGGCGGTAGCTCCAGCGACTGCGACGTGCGAGACCGCATGAGTCGCCAGCACTAACGCATGTTCTGGCCACAGCCCAAACGGGTCAGCGAAGTTCAGACATCTATATCTCGATGACCCGAGCTCCTTAATAGTAGGAGCCGGCGGGTCGCCCCGGAATGCACCGTCGTGCTATGCTGGCCCCTCCCTCAGCGGAGGCGCACGATGACGCCCGATGACAAATTGATTTACGCCCGCAGCTTCCCGGTGCACGTCGGCGTAGATACCGCGAAGAAGACCCATGTGCTGGTCGCACGCGGCCCCGATGGCCGACGGACCAAGGCGCATAAGGTGCCGGTCTGTCGCGCTGGATTTGATGCCGCGGACGGGCACCTCACGGCGCTCTTCCCCGACGTGCCCCGCGAGCGGATGCTGGTTGGGCTCGAGTTCGCGGGGCACCACGGCTTCACGTTCGCGCATGACCTCGCGCGACGGGGATACCCGATCGTGAATGTATTGCCCTCGGTGACGAAGAAGACCAAGGAGATCGAGGACAATAGCCCGCTCAAGACCGACGCGAAGGACGCGGCGTTGATCGCCAAGCTGGTCGGCGACGGCTCGTTCGTGCGCTTCCCGTTCCTCGACGACATCTATCTCGAGCTCCGCCTGCTCGCCACGGAGCGGCAGCGGTTGGGGTGTGAGGCCACGCGATTCAAGAATCGGCTCCAGGGCATCCTGGATCTCGCGTGGCCGGAGTATCTGGAGCATTTCGCCGACCTCACTCATCCGACGCCCATCGCGCTCTTGGAGCGTTGGCCGCTCGCGCAGGATCTTCGCGAGGCGTTCCCGCTGCTGGTACGTCGCGTGGCCAAGGTGGCGAGCCGCAATCACTACGGGGCGGAGAAAGTGGACGGGCTACTCGCCAGCGCGCACCAGAGCGTCGCCCTGCGGCAGGGCACGGATGTCCGGCGGAAGGAGATCCAGAATCTCCTCAAGCGGTGGGCATTGGTACGGCAACAGATCGACGAGGTCGAGATCGCGCTCACGGCACGCGTGGAGCGCTGTCCGCCGGCCCAGGCACTGCTGAGCATCCCGGAGATCGGCGCCGTCTGTGCGGCGACGATCATCGCGGAGCTTGGGACGCCCGACGATTTCGAATCGCCGCGCCAGGTGCTGAAGCTCGCCGGGATGAATCTGATCGAGAAGTCGAGCGGCATGCATCGCGGGCGCGCTCGCCAGAGCAAGCGTGGGCGCCCGGAGCTGCGGCGCCAGCTCTTTCTCCTCGCCGGACGTTGGGTCCACAAGGGGCGTGGCCTGTACCGTCCGTATTACGAGGCCCTGCTCAGCCGAAACGGCGGCTGCAAGACAAAGGCGCTCTGTGCCGTCGCGCGGAAGCTGGTGCCCCTCATTCTCCACGTGGCGCAGACGCAGGAGCCCTTCGATCGTGCCCGCTGGCTCGATCAGCGGCACCGAGACAGCGGCGCTGCTAGTGACATCCCCGTCTGACCTCTTTCCTCATGCCGGTAGTGCCGAGCGGAGGGGGTGCGGCTTTGACCGCCACTGAGCATCGAGACCAGATCTCCGGCTTCAGTTTCGTCTAGCGTGCCTCCGGACGGGAAGTGCCCATGAAGATGTGATGCGCCATCGAGCGCCGACGATCTGTGAGTGTTGCCCGACCGTCCCGCACGTCCGCTGTTGTCTCGGCGCTGTTTGACAATTGACTTTCTTGCTTGAATTCCACAGCGTAGAGGATCTCGCTTGACGCTGGGCGCTGGCGCACGACCGCTGGTGGGTGAGGCTCGGGGACCCCGGCAACGCGGTGGAACACGACCGACGTTCGAGTTAAGACACGGTGTGCCATCAGCAAGCAGGTCGGCGTCGGTCAGCGGGCAGGAGCTGTTCAGGTAGTGCTGCGATCGTTGGGGTTGGGCTCCGCGAGACCATTGCGTGCTACGAGCACCGACCTTTCTCAGCCCGCCCCGCGGTCGCATACCCCGTCGTTGCTGGATGTTGCTGCCGAGAGGCTCGAACGCACGTATGCGCGCCCGAGCGCTCGTATAAGACTCAGCCCGCGGCAGCAACAACTCCCAAGGCGAACCCACTACAGGCTAAGTGTCTCGCCGGGCGGAGCATCGCAACCTCAGTTCGAAGGTTGAAATTTCGTTTCTGGGCCGCCCCGAGTGGAGGCGGCGAGTTCCACCAGAGCTGACGACTCCAGCCGATGCACAATGAACCGAATTCTGGAAAAACCATCGGCGTCAGATTCCCTTATCCACTCCTCGGCCTCTACTCTGCCGATTTCGTTTTCGCTTCCCGAAACCTTGAAGCGGACATTGCTTGAGTGAATGCGGAGTTGTTCGAGCGTTTCATCGATGCTCCGCGTTGCGTGTTTGGCATCCACGACGTCGCCGATTGGAACATCCTCATGGCTGGCCATTGATCGGGTAACCGTTTGCATCAAGGTGGACATCGTTAACCTGGTTGAACTTGCCGGGCTTACCGCTGGGTACTTGCTGCTCGTAGTTATAGTGCTCCACCGGCCCACCACCGGGCTTGATCTCATGGACCTCGGGCCCCGCGAGGATGTGCTTCACTCCTGTTTTGACATTCGTCCACTCTCGTTGGAGCGCACCACTGGTCCGTAGGCGGACAGCCGTAGGTTCACCGAATCGTTCCGTGAGCGTACGAGCAATACCTTCGATTGCGCTTTCGCCCACCTCCTCCAAGCCTGCAGACACCCCCATCGCCATTTCGATGGTACGCCGCTGGAACTCCTCAGCCTTCTGCGCGACTCTGGTGGCGATAAGAGTTGAAAGAGCGTTATACCCTGTTAATATGGGCCACAATCCAAAAGGATCGGAATACGTGACGGGATCCCCACCCGCGAAGCCATACAGGTTCATCCCGCCGGCGAGACCGATCGGGTCTTCCTGCGTGAAGTGACCGGTTGAGCGGTGCGTCTACGATCGGCGATGAGTCAAGTCGCTGACGCTTCTTCTCTTAGCTGCTCACGCCTCCCGGTTTTCCGTCATACTTTCGTAGTTGTGGCCTTGAGGTGCACTTTTTCCCCTGCAGTGCGTCGCGCGCACGCGTGAAAAGATGCGTCGCCGCGCGCCTGGTGGCGAGCGTGGTGGGCGGCTCGGCGCGAGGGACGTCGCCCGCCTCACCCGCGGGCCAGCATCAGTTGCCGGGCGCTGACGGGACCGCGAG
>JAQBPY010000056.1 GCA_028287285.1 Gemmatimonadota bacterium | reverse complement strand
CGACGTGCGGCATCATCCGTCCGAAGAAGACATGCAGATGCTCGACTTCCTCGCGGAGATCGAAGCGCCCACCATCGTATGCCTCACGAAGGTGGACAAGCTGAAGCCAGGCCAGGTGAAGAAGCGTGTCCACGAAATCGCCGTCGCGCTTCGGCTCGAGGACGACCAGATGATTCCCTTCAGTGCGGAGACCAACCAGGGCCGCGATGATCTCGCCGAGGCGGTCGTGGCGCTGGTGGGACAGCCGTCGTGGCGCGCGGTGGCCGCCGCCGAAGAAGCGCCGCCGGAAGAGCCTGCATGAAACAGGGACGCACACTCACGGCGTTCGCGCTCGGGCTTTTGTGTGCAACCCCTGCCGGCGCACAGGTGAGGAGCGCCATCGCCGACACGAGCGGCCAGAACCTCGTGCCCGGGGGGTTCGGCAATCTCAAGCTTACCGACATCGCCATCCAGCTTCAGTTTCCCGACGTGACGGCGCGCTTCACGCCGCTGGACGAGAGCGTGATCCGGACCCTGTCGCGGGATTCCTATCACTCGCTCAAGGACCTGGTGGACAGCAAGCGTGCCGATATCGTGCGTTTGGCAGCGCAGCATGGTCTCCGCAAGCCGAGTCTCTGGTATGGGGAGTTCTATGGCCTGGCGCCCGATGCGCGGTTCTCGCCGCTGGAGCTGACAATCTCATCGGCGGGGCGCGACTACCGGGCGGTTGAGGTGATTCCCATGACGCCGGGCTTTGGCGAGCAGCGCTTGACGTTGCGGGGCCGGCAATCGGCGATCTACCTGTTCGAAGACGAGCTCGCGGTGAACCAGGACCTGACGGTCTCGCTCGGCAGCCAGCGCAGTACCGCATGGGGCGACAAGATTTTGCGGGCCGTGGAACAGGAGCGCGCGCTGATTCGCTCTCGTGCCGCGGCGGCGGGGACGCCTCCGGCGCCGTAAAGGCCGTTCGGGTGGCGGCTGGCGCGGCGATCCCACGTTCCGCCACATTTCAGCATGCCATTTCTACCTCTTCGAGCACTCCCCGAGCGCGGGAACGCCACCGTCGCCGACGCCTGGCTCGAGCGCATCGCCGACCGCCTTGCGCATCCTTCGGGCGATCCTGCCGCGGACCGCGCCGTGCTCTGCCGCGAGACCCTCGCCGACCTCACCTTTCCGCAGTACGCGGCGAACTGGGAAACCGCGGTCGCCGATGAAGCGCTGCCGCCTGGTACACGCCTGGCGCTCGCGGCGCTCGACCCGCGCAACGTCACGCTCGAGCCGGAATACTACAGCGATTGCGACGACGCGCTGTTCCAGCCGGTAAAGCCGCTGCTCTGGCTCTGGTATTCCTTTGACCGCACACCGCTGGGCGGGCAGAACGTGGAACTTGGCGTAAGCCTGCGACGGCTGCTGGCCAGGCAGATTTTCCGCTCCTGCGGCGAGAACTTCAAGGCGTTCCAGCACGTGGAGTTCTCGTTCGGCTACAACATGGAGGTGGGTGACAACTGCGTGATCCACCGGCACGTGCTGCTGGACGACCGCGGTGGCATCAAGCTCGGGAACAGCGTGTCCATCAGCGACTATGCGAACATCTACAGTCACACGCACAGCATCGTGGATCAGCGCGACGTGACCAACGTGCAAACGGTATTGGACGATGGCGTCCGCGTGACGTACCACGCGACGGTGCTCGCAGGGGTGCACGTGGCCGAACAGGGCATGGTGGGCGCGAGCGCCCTTGCCACCAAGGACGTTCGCCCGTATCACGTGTACGTCGGTATTCCGGCCAAGAGTGTTCGCGTCAAGCCAAACGCGCCGCAGCCGGGCATGATCCTGCGGACGTCCGAGCATCGCATTCCCAAGTAACCCACAGTCCACCAGAATCGCGTGCGCAGAAATATCGGAATGACCCTGGGCGTCGCCGTCGCGCTGCTCGCGCAGACCGCGGCGGGACAAGCGACGCCGGGCAACAGCGCTCCAAATCCGTACGCGACCGTTGAAGGATGGGCCAAGCTCCCCGACGGCCGCACGTGGGGCTCCACGAGTGCCGTGGCGGTGGACAACGACGGCAAGAGCATCTGGGTAGCGGAGCGCTGTGGCACCAACAGCTGTGCAGGCTCCACGCTGGACCCCGTGCTGTTGTTCGACCAGTCCGGAACGCTCGTGCGCTCGTTCGGCGCGGGGATGATCCTGTCGCCGCACGGCATCCACATCGACCGCGCCGGCAATGTGTGGGTCGTTGATTGTGCATGCACGCGCGGCCCGGTGAGCAACCCCGCGGATACTGCCGGTAAAGGGCACCAGGTCTTCAAGTTCAGCCCGACGGGCAAGCTGCTGTTAACACTCGGAAAGGCGGGCGGCGGGCGCGGCACCGATTTCTTCTGGCAGCCGAATGCGGTGCTGGTGGCGCCCAGCGGCGCCATCTTCGTCAGTGAAGGACATTCCTCCGCGGCCGGTGCAACCGCCCGCGTCTATAAATTTGGTCCGGACGGCACGCTCGCCAAGACGTGGGGCACCGTGGTCGGAAAGGGGCCGGACGAGTTCGACCAGCCGCATGCGCTCGCGATGGATTCGCAGGGCCGTCTCTACGTGGGAGACCGCGGCAACAACCGCATCGTGATCTTCGACCAGATGGGCACGAAGCTCGATACGTGGTACCAGTTCAGCCGGCCGAGCGGCATTGCGATCGATGCGAAGGACCGCATCTATGTGGCTGATTCCGAGTCGGGATCCGTGGACAAGGCCCGTACCGACTGGAAGCGTGGCATTCGCGTAGGCAGTGCGAAAGATGGATCCGTATCCGCGTTCATTCCGGATCCGGCCGTTGCGCCGCCATCCACCAGCTCCGCTGAAGGCGTTGCGGTGGATGCGGCAGGCAATGTCTATGGCGCCGAGGTTGGGCAGAAGGCGCTCAAGAAATACGTGCTCCGTTGAGGACGCGGCCATTATTTTGGCAACGTGAGCGCCACCAGATTGGACGCGTTCGATGCGCCGGTTGCAAACACGATGTATTGCTTGCCTTGATGCATGAACGTCATGGGAACGGCTGACGTCTTTGACGGAATGTTCACCGCGCCGACCTGCTTGCCGGTGGCCTTGTCCACCGCGTACAGCTGCGCCTGGCCCGGTGGGCCACCGCCGCGGCCCGTGCCGTACACCAGCAGTGACTTCGTCGTGATTACCTGGGGCTGGCCGCGTCCGCCGGTGGACGGCGGCAGCTGGACGCCGGTGAAGAGCGGATCGGTGGACGCCACCGGCGTGAGCTTGCCGCCGTTTGGAATCCACCACTTCTTGTCGCCGGTATTGAGGTCGTAGCCAATGACGCCACCCAGCTCCCTGGGCTTGAGGATGGAGACGCCGCCAATGGTCGTTCCGTTGGAGCGTCCCGCAAATCCGCCAACCGACGCGCCTGGCGCGGGTGGCTTGTAACCGGCTGGTGGTGCGGGAACGCCAGGCTGTCCGCACGCGTCATGCGGCGACGTGAACTTGAGCTCCGAACACGGATCGTGCTGGAGCGTCATCGTGCTCAGTCCGCTCTGCGACGCCACGTACAGCATGCCCGTTTCCGGGTCAACTGCGGCGCCTCCATCGATGTTCACGCCGCCGCTGGCGCCTGGCGCATACCACGCGCACTTGAAGCCCAACGGACCCGAGCCATCGGAAAGTGCCGCAGGAATGAAATACGGGCCCATGCGGCAGCGCTTCGCGAGCTTGAGCGCCGAGTCCCTGATGGCGGGCGTATAATCGATGAGGTCCGATTCAACGAGGCCCTGCTGCGAGTAGGGCGCGGGCCGCGACGGGATGGGCTGCGTGGCGGACGTCTGCTCGCCTGGCACGTCACTCTGCAGCACCGGCGTTTCCGGAATTGGCCAGATCGGCGCGCCGGTCGCACGATCGAGAACGTATACCCACCCCTGCTTGGTGGTTTGCGCGACGACCTTGCGGCGGGTGCCGTTGACGGTCACGTCGAGCAGGTTCGGGAACATGGGCGAGTCGTAATCCCAGATGTCGTGGTGCACGAACTGGAAGTGCCATTTGCGCACGCCGGTTTTCGCATCGAGCGCCACGAGGCTCGTACCAAAGAGATTGTCGCCGGGACGATGCCCGCCGTACTCGTCCACGAGCGGCATACCGACCGGGATGTACACGAGTCCGAGATCCGGATCTGCGGAATAGCCTGCCCACGCGTCCACCTTGCCCGTTCCTTCCGTGCCGATTTTCGAGCCGTTCTTCCACGTGTCCGCACCGAACTCACCCGGCTGCGGAATGAGGTTGAACTTCCAGAGCTGCCTGCCCGTGTGCACGTCGAAGCCTCGAATGAAGCCGGGAATATTGTGCAGGCGCAGCGGGTAATAACCGTGAATGGATGAATTGCCCACGACGATCACGTCGCCCACGAGTATCGGCGGCGAACTGGCCGCAATCTCGCCCTCGGCGGGGTCGATTCCCATGGTGCCGTCGGCGCCCGTTCTTGTCTTCGCGTTCCACTTCTCTCCCGCACGCGCCTTTCTCGCCGGTGCGCCTTCACTGATGATCAACTCGCCGGTGTCGTCCACGGCGAGCGGCACGAGTGGATAACCCAGCCCCGTCATCAGGTCCACCACGCCGGCCTTGCCAAACTTCGGATCGGGATTGCCGGTCTTAGCATCGATGGACGCGAGGTGATAGCCTGGCGTCACCACGATCACACGCTCCTCGCTGCCACTCGTCCAATAGGCCAGGCCGCGGCCCGCATAACGCCTCGGCGCCTTCTGCCAGCGAATGCCTTCTTCGAGCCCCCATTTCCAGAGCGGCTTTCCATTCGCGGGGTCCAGCGCGAATGCCATGCGCTTGTTCGTCGCCACGGTAAAGAGGCGCCCCTTCGCGTACAGCGGCGTGGAGCGGAAATACTCGTCGTCGCCGTACTCGCCCGCGTTCCACGACCACGCCACCTTCAGCGAATCGAAATTCGTTCCGTTGATCTGGTCCAGCGGTGAGTACCGTGTGCTCCATGCATCGGCGCCCCAGTAGCGCCACTCGCCGGGCGCATTGCCGCGCACGAGTGCAGGCGCCTGCATCGTGCGGGACTCCGTGGTGCGTGCAACGAGCAGCGCCGCGATCGTCACTCCTACGGCGACGGCGGCTAGTGTGCGGAGGGTCGCTTTGCGTCCGGCCATGTCAGGCACCTTTCTTTCGCGTGGTGGGATGCGCCCTGGGCGCAGTGTTCTTCTTCGCAGGCAGTTCGATTCGAATGGACGCGAGTTGCGCGGAGTCCGCGGGCAGCTCGATCTTGCCCGCGGGCAACGCATTCATCTTGAGCAGATACGCCATGACGTCGGCGTACTGATCCGGGTTGAGGCTCCCGGGATCATTCTTGGGCATCTGCGCGGTCAGGTAGCCGAACAGGTCACCCAGGGTCTTGCCTTTCCAGATTTTCTCGAAGGTAGTGCCGGAGTGTGAAGCCGGCGAGTGACACGACCGGCAAAAGCCGGCGTAGGCCACACGTCCCCGCTCCGCCTGCGGTGCGGAATAGACACCGCCCGTTGTCGCGCGCGCGGGTGTCTGTGCGGTGGCACGCGGCGCACTGCAGATGATGAAAAGAAGGAGTGTCCGCTTCATGGAGCCTGAACCTCGCCGTGCGTGTCCATGCGCGCCAGCCGTGCACCCAGCGTCGACATCAGCCACCACGCAAATGCCGCAATGACGACGACGATGGAGCCACGCACCGCACTCAGCGCAAATGCCACGTCGAGCGCCGGCCAGTGGAACTGATATTCCGAGAGCGCCGCGCCGCGATCGAGCATCCAGTGCCACGCGGTATGCGCGACGAGCACGGACAACATGATCGTCCCCATTCGCTCGGCGACCATGTGCCTGAAGAGGAATGCGAGCGCCGGCACCGTGACGGCGAGCACGAACAACTGACCGAGCTCCACGCCGACGTTGAATGACAGGAGCGACACAGCGAGGTGTGACCCTGCGAACTGCATCGTTTCGCGGAGCGCGAATGAAAACGCAAAGCCATGCACGAGCCCGAATCCAAACGCGATGATCCAGCGGCGGTCGAGCTTCGCGCCCACGATGTTCTCGAGCGCCATGTATACGATGGAGAGTGCGACGAGCGCTTCGATGAGCGGCGGAAACCAGAGCGCATCCGGCGCGAGCCCCATGGCAGATGATACGAGCGTGATCGAATGCGCGAGGGTGAACGAGGTGATGATCGCGACGAGCGAACGGATGCGCCGAAACGGAATGACGAGACACAGCACGAACAGCAGGTGATCGATGCCGCCGAGGATGTGCTCGAAGCCAAGTCGCACGAAGCGGAGCGCGGCCTGGTGCCAGCGTGGGTCGAGGGCGACGGTGCCCGGATCGCCGGTAAACTGGTACGCGCGCTCGGAGCCGTCGGGTGGAAGGAAGCGGAGCACCGTGCTCGTTCGCACACCGAGATGCGCGAGCGCGGAGTGGATGGAGAAGCGCGACTGTGCGGAGGCGATGGGATATTCGAGTTCCACGTCGAGCATCGCCTGTCGCCAGGGGAGGTCGACGGTACTGTCGAGCGCCGGCGCCGACAGGTTCGCGACGGCCTTGTCGTAGTCGGTGAACGAACGATCTGCAGGAACCGAGATGCGGGTGACGGCGACCCGAACCTGCGTGAGCGCCGAACCGTTCTCGAACACGGTGATGTAGTCGCCGAGCCACGTCGCTGCCGCGTTGTGCAGCATGGGCTGCGTTTTCGCCACGTCGAGGTAGCCGAATTGGCGGAGTGGAAAGTCGGTATCGCGCATTGCTTCGAGGGGAACCCGAAGCACCACGCGAAGCATATGTCCATCCGGCTTGACGAATGCAAGCACGGTGACCGCTGCCGGGATCTCGTGCGCGTCGAGTGCGCGCGGCAGCACACTGGGCAGCACGATTGCCAGCGGAATTCCGAGGACCAACCGGGAAAGAAAACGGCGCACTGGACGGAGTTGCGTGTCAGGTCGTAGAATCACGTGGCGAATTTGCATCGCGAACATACAATCTGCGGCATCGCGGCGCAGCACCGTCCAGACGACATGCACGACTCAAACTCCGGAGACGCTTCATGAAGCGCCGCACAGTGGTGGTTGGTGGACTCGGGATGGCCCTGCTGGCGGCGCTCGTGGCGGGGCAGGCGGCGCTTCAGGCAGCCACAGAGGCGCAGACGGTGCAGGCACCGAAGTTCGAGGTCGACCCCTTCTGGCCGAAGCCGCTGCCGAAACACTACGTGCTGGGCTCCGTCATCGGTGTGGGGGTGGACTCGAAGGACCACGTCTTCATCATTCACCGCGGCGACTCCACGCTGAACCAGCGCACGGAGGTGGGGGCGGATGCCACGCCGCCATCCGGCGAGTGCTGCCGCTCCGCTCCGCCCATCCTCGAGTTCGATTCGCAGGGCAATCTCGTGAAGGCGTGGGGTGGGCCGGCCGAAGGGTACGAGTGGCCGATCTCGAATCATGGCATCGCCATCGACAACAAGGACAACGTGTGGATTGGCGGCAATGGCCGCGGCGATTCGCACATGCTCAAGTTCACGCACGACGGCAAGTTCCTGATGCAGATCGGTACGGCGCACCAGCCGGTGGCGAGCACGAACCTCGAGCATTTTGGGCAGGTCGCGAAAATTTCCTTCGACGTCCCTGCCAGTGAGGCGTTCATCGCTGACGGCTATGGCAATCATCGCGTGGCGGTGATCGACATGGTGAGCGGCAAGATCAAGCGCATCTGGGGCGCGTATGGCAACACGCCGTCCGACAGCAACTATGGCCGGTACAGTCCCGATTCAGCGCCGATCAAGCAGTTCCGCACGCCGGTGCACTGCGCCGAACCCACAACTGATGGGCTGGTGTACGTGTGCGACCGGCCAAACGACCGCATCCAGGTATTCAGGAAGAACGGGACGTTCGTGAAGGAGAAGATCATTTACCCGATGACGCGGGGCGACGGCTCGGTGTGGGACATCGCGTTCTCGAAGGATCCTGCACAGAAGTTCATCTACCTGGCGGATGGGAAGAACGAGCGCGTGTATGTGATGGACCGCCAGTCGCTCGACATCATCACGAGCTTTGGCGACGGCGGGCGGCAGCCGGGGCAGTTCTTCGCGGTGCACAGCATTGCGACGGACTCCAAGGGCAACATCTACACGACGGAGACGTACGAGGGCAAGCGGATCCAGAAGTTCGTGTACAAGGGGATTGGGGCGGTGGCGCGCAACCAGGGTGTGATCTGGCCGAACAAGTAGGCGCGCGACGATAGTGCGGTCCTCTCCCATCGTGCCTTTTTAGAACACCCGCAGCACATCCTCCGCCTCACCGCCATGGCCCGCGCGGAGGAGGTGCAGCGCCTGGCGAGAGGCCGAGCGTTCGGCCGGCCAGAAAAAGCGCTCAGCCGCCGCGTCCGGGGTGAGCCATTCATACCGCGCGTGTTCGCCACCGAGTGTAATTGGTGCCCCGTGATCGACAAATGCGGCGAACACCACCGACAGCTCGACGATGTGCGTCTTGTGCAGATAGAACGGCTGCACCGTCACGTTGTAAAGGCGCTGCACGACGAGCCCCGTTTCCTCGTGGACTTCGCGAACAGCGGCGTCCTCCGGCTCTTCGCCCGGCTCGATGCCGCCATGCACGGTCTCCCAGGCGCCTGGGCAGCGCGTGGTGAGCGAACGCTGCAGCGCGAGCACGTGCCAGCCGCTCGCGTCGAGCGAGAGCAGGTGCACTTCGATGGTTCCGACGTTGACAGTGGCCATTGCTCCATTGGGTAGTCACGGCCCCCTCCAGCGCAGGAGTGCGAGAATCGTTGCCAGGACGAGCGCACCGGGAGTCGCGAAGGGGAGCAGTAAATCTGCGTGGTTCGCAAGCGTTGCAACATCCTCATGGAGGAGACGATTCGCCGCCAGTGCGACCACGAGCGACGGCCGGTCCTTGCGCGCATCGACCTTGGCACGCAGCACCGCCGCCCAATCCGTGGACGCGACGATGGCGTTGCACGCCGGCAGGATGACGTCACCGTTGGGCTCGGGCCACATGAGCGGCTCGATCAGGACCTGCCCGTGCAGACGCGCCGCGGCGGCCTGTGCGTCGCGAAACTGATCCCATCCAGGATTGGTCCGGTCGAACTCCGGGGTGGCAATCCAGTAGATCCGGAACGGCGACGGCTCGGACATGATCGGCCGAGCCGGTTCCGAGACAAAGCGTGTGGGAGCGGCTGCGACACGACGCAGCTCTTCAATCGTTGTTTCGCCGCGCTGCACGAGCGCCAGTCCGGATTCCCACAGCGTCTTGAAACCGTTCGACTTGGCCGTTTCGACAAGTGATTCGGTGGGCGCACCTGCCGCGACCCTGCGCTCAAACTCGGGCGATGTGGTGAGTATTTCCGCGATGGCCCTCCGCCCGCGATAGCCGGCGCCCTCACAGGTCTCGCAACCGACGGCGTTGCAATGGGTGCACATGCGCCGCACCAGGCGTTGCGCGACCACGCCTTTTATCGCCGTCGCGATCTGGTAGCTCGCAATACCGATGTCGATCAATCGGGTGACGGCGCTGGCCGCGTCGTTCGTGTGCAGCGTGGACAATACGAGATGTCCCGTCAGCGACGCCTGAATGGCGATCTCCGCGGTTTCCCTGTCGCGAATTTCTCCGACAAGGATGACGTCAGGATCCTGGCGCATGATGGAACGCAGCGCTGCGCTGAAGGTGAGCCCGGCACGCTCGTGCACCTGCACCTGGACGATGCCGGCGAGCCGGTACTCGATGGGGTCTTCGACCGTGACGACGTTGACGCCACGCGCCTGGATTTCGCGGAGCGCGGCATAGAGCGTGGTCGTCTTGCCGGAGCCGGTAGGCCCCGTGACGAGCACCAGCCCTTCGCGCTGCTCGAGCAGAGTGCGAATCCGCACAAGATCCTCTGCGGCGAAACCGATGGACTCGAGTGTGCGGAGACCGGCGCTCCCGTCGAGCACGCGAATGACGACTTTCTCGCCGTGCGACACAGGCAGGGTAGACACACGCAGATCCACTACGGTGCCAAACACGGCAACCCGGGCTCGGCCATCCTGCGGGCGCATGCGGTCGGCAATGTCGAGCGCGGAGAGAATCTTCACCCGCGAAACGAGCGACGGCGCGACGGAGCGTGGCAGCACCCGCACGTGGCGTAAAACGCCGTCCACGCGATGCCGAACGGCAATGCCCTGCTCTTCCGGCTCGAGGTGAAGGTCACTCGCGCCGGCGTGAATTGCTTCGGCGAGCAGTTGGTCGACGAGCCGGACGACAGATGCGCCACTGTCGGCGGTGGGCTCAGCGCTGCCTTCCGTGTTGAACGCGAGGTGCTGTACTTCTACCGGGGGCGAAACAGGATCGGGGCGAGATGGCGTGTCATTGTACACACGATCGAGATGGACGACGATGTCCTCCGGAATGGCGAGCTCCCAGCGCACCTTCTGCCCGGTCGCGAACGCCACGGCACGCTCGGCATCGAGGTCGAGGGGGTTGGCCGTGGCCAGGATGATCGTTCCACGATCGATGCCGATGGGGACGACCTGATAGCGCCGCGCCCAGCGCTCCGCGAGCAGCGCGACGGCGCGCGGGTCGATGTGTGTAAAGTCCGCGTGTGCGGGAAATGGAGAGGCAGTCACGACGTGATGATAGCGCGTTCCGGAACTGCGCCATCACCATTCGAGCATGCATCGGTGCAAAATCGTTCGCCTGCGATTTTGACCGTCTAAAGAATTCCCCAATACTCCCGCGAGACATCGACATTGAACGACCACCCGCCGTTGCGGAGTCCTCGCGCGAGCTGGATGCGCATGAGATCGAACAGCGGCTGCAGCGCCACCCCCACGCTTGGGTAAACACCGGTGGGATGCGCCGCGTCGCTCGCCATGGCGCGTCGCGCAAACGTCCCCTGCACGAAGGGAGCGAGTGTTGCTTCACCGGGAATACGACCAAAGCGGCCGAGTGACACCGAGGGCGCCGGGATTTTGGTGCGCCATTCGATGCGTGTCGTCGTGGCAAGGGCCGCGCTCAACTCGCGCATGGCATAACCCGGCGCACTCACGGGACCGCCAAAATACACACGCTCCTGCACGGGAACCCCTGCCGTGCCGCCAGCGGCACCGCCCGCACCATGGACCACCAGTCGCCCTGACTCGAACGGCCGCTCGAATGTCACCGTGGCAAACGCCCGCGCGACCGTGCTCGACGTCGCCGGCGCATCCGGCCGGAAGTGCGTCAGCCGGAGCTCACCGGTGGTGCGCATCTCGGTGCCGAACACGGAGAGCGACGTCGGCCGGTTAAAAGAAAGCGACGCCCTTTGTGCGCGACCGCGCTCGGCAGCAATGAGTGGCTCGAATGTGCCCTGCGCCGGCGTGGCGCGGACGGACAGCGGCCGCTGGCGCTCGACCGACAGGTCCAGGCGCACTCGCATGCCCAGGAGATCACGCACGTCGACCCCCAGGCCACCACCTTGCACACCGAACGGATCGGACGCGTCCGCCCCGAATTCCTGCGCCGCAAGCGAATTCATGAGCCGAGAGCGCTCCGGGATGTCGCCCGCCTCGCGAAAATCGCGCATTCCAAACACGCGCACCCCCCATAGCGGCGACTGCCAGCTCAGCTCTCCGGTTCCCTTGAGCTGCGCATCATCAAAGCCGTACCGCGCACGTCCCAGTGCCCCGAGTCCACCACCAAAACGCGACGCGGCACCGGCACCCACGGCAAACCCTTCGGCGCGGTCGAACACGACGAAATCGGAGACACCGCCCGCCGACAACATGAGCCGTTGCGGGCGGCGCAACGCCTGCGCGCGCACGAGCGACCGCGCCTCCTCGCGAACGTGCTGAATGTCTGCATCCGTCACCGCCCGGACATCCGGCGGCAGCGAATCGAGAATGCGGCCGCCAAAATGGAACGTGTCGGATGCCGCCCTGGGGGCAACCACGATTTCCGGCCCGGCAAAAAACCCCGGAGTCAACCCGGTATTCACGGCGTAATCCCCGATTTCCCAACGACCGCGAATGACGCCGCGAATGGGATAGTCCAGCCACGTTCCGCCGCGCTGAATCTCTATTTCCTGCCTGTGCGGAAGCCAGAACCGGCCGTTCACGAGGCTGTTCTCGATGACGACGAACAAATCCTCGAGCGCGTCGTCGCGGAACGCCGCACGCGTGAAGTTGAACGCCATGCGAACCACCTGTGCATCGTCGCGATCGATGTACAGCGCGCCGATGATCCGCGCCTGACGGTCATTTTTGGGCCGGACTTTTACCTCGTAGACGTTGATCGTCCGCCCTGGATACTTGAGGCTCGTGGAATCCGTGATGGCGAAGTCGTACGCCGCCAGGCCGGCCGACGACAAGGGGTGCGGAACATCCACCACCTCGTCACCGTCACCGAGGCGGATGATGGCCGGAAAGTTGTTCTGGACGATGCCCAGATGGTCGCGATGATACGCGATGTCCGTGGGAAGCAGGAGCGTGTCGCGCCGGCCCAGGATGCGCTGCTTGCTCAGGTTGGGCGCGAGCCAATAGACTTCGTTCATCAGCTCGTCGGCCTTCACGACCTTTGGAGGCTCGGCGAGCCCCTCGCCCACCTGGGCCAGGAACGTCACATACCCGTGCGCAAGCGCCTTGAAGTCCTTGAGGCCTGTGTCGGACAGCTGCTGGACGCGCCGCGCGGTGGCGCGCCCGACAAGGGCGAGCGACCGCTCGTCATTCCATGCCTGGGCATGTACCAGGCATGGAAGCAATGACAGGACCAACAAACCGCGAGCGGCGCGTGCCGCGGCGAGCCAACGATGCATCACCGAAAGTTCGCCAGCGTGTGCAGGCCGGACAAGCACGAATGATCCCCAATGAGCTTCGATAAATTCAGGCAGCGCACCCGCGCGAACCATCTGGTTCCCGTGTGGCGCGACTGTCTCCTCGATACCGACACGCCCGTAACGGCCTTCGCCAAGCTGCGCGAGGGCCCGTTCGCATTCCTGCTCGAGAGCGCACCGGCGGGCGGGGAGACATGGGCCCGTTACACGTTCCTCGGCAGCGCTCCACGCACGGCCTGGCGCTTGCGCGAAGGGGTCGTCGAGGACTGGTCGCCTTCTGCCGGATGGCACGGCGCGCGCATGCCCGCGAATCCACTCGAGGATCTTGATGGATTGATCCGCGCGTGTCCGCCGGTGGAAGTGCCGGAGCTCGCCGGCTTCTGGAGCGGCGCCGTGGGCTTCTTCAGCTACGACATCGTGCGCCTGATCGAGCATCTGCCGTCGCCGCCACCTCGCGCGGACGCCACACCGGATGCCGTATTCGTGTTCACGGATGCGCTGGTCATCATCGACAACCTTCGTGCGCAGGCGCGCGTCGTGGTCGGTGTGCCGGTGGGCAGTGATGTCGGCGACGCGATACTCCGCGCGAAGTACGACGAGGCGCTCGCGACCGTTGAGCGCACCATCGCTCGGCTGCGTGCGCCAATCACGCTCCCTGCCCTCGACTTCCGCGCCGACGCAGCCCCGGCCACGGGCGTCTCGAACTTCAGGCACGATGATTTCGTGGCCAGCGTGGACCGCATCAAGGAATATATCGCGGCGGGCGACGCCTTCCAGGTACTGCTCGCGCGGCGCATTCGTGTGCCCTTCGACTTCCCCTCCGAGGCGCTGTATCGCGCCCTGCGCGCGCTCAATCCGTCGCCGTACATGTACCACCTGGTGCTCGACGGCATCGAGCTCGTGGGCAGCTCGCCCGAGCTGCTCGTGCGTGTGGACGCAGGTCGTGTCACCGTACGTCCCATCGCTGGAACGCGGCCCCGGGGTGCAACGCCCGAAGCCGATGCCGCCATGGCCGAGGAGCTCAGTACGGACGAGAAGGAGCGCGCGGAGCATGTGATGCTCGTGGATCTCGGACGGAACGACGTGGGCCGCATTGCCGAATACGGCAGCGTGCAGGTGTCGGAGTTCATGCACGTGGAGCGCTTTTCGCACGTGCTGCACCTGGTGAGCCATGTCGAAGGCATGTTGCGTCCTGGTCTCGACGCGCTCGATGCGTTCCGTGCCACCTTCCCCGCCGGTACCATGACCGGTGCACCGAAAGTTCGTGCAATGGAGATCATCGACGAGCTCGAGCCGGAACGCCGTGGTCCCTACTCGGGCGCCGTCGGCTACATCTCAGCGGGGGGTGCTCGCATGGACATGGCCATCACCATTCGCACCTGCGTCATTGCCGATGGAGTGGCCAATGTGCAGGCCGGCGGCGGTATCGTGCTGGACTCTGTTGCCACGAGTGAATGGGAAGAGTCCGAAAACAAGGCGCGCGCGATGCTCACGGCCATTGGCCGGGTGCGCGACGCGATGGAGCGGGCGGCGAGGGCCGACATCTAGGCACGGCGCTCTTCACCACACATATTCGTCACCGATGGCCCTACGCCTCATCAGCTCCGACGGCTCCCAGAACCACGACCTGCGCGAGAGTGCCCCTCTCGTGGTGGGCCGCGCGCCAACGTCCGACATTCCCGTCTTCGACCCCACGATTTCGCGCCGGCACGCGGAGCTCGTATCGGACGGGACGAAAATTCGCGTGCGCGATCTCGGATCCAGCAACGGCACGTTCCAGAATGGAACGAAGATCGAGGATGCGACGGTCGCGGTGGACGATACGCTCACCTTTGGCAAAGTGGCCTTCAAGGTGGCGTCGTACACCCCGGCTGGTGCGCAGCGCCCTGCGCCGACGGATGCGCCGGCCGGTGCCACCATCGTCCGGCAGATTCCCATCCGGAATTCCGACGGTGGATTCGGCTCGCTGGGTCCGGCGTCGCCGTCGGGGATGACGCGCATCGGCGCCATGCCGGTGAACACGCCCATTGCCGACAAGAACCAGCAGAAGCTCGCGACGCTCCTCGAGGTGTCCAAGGGGCTCACGCGGGCGGTGGACGTGGACACAATCCTGGAAAAGATCGCTGGCTACACGTTCCAGACGCTCGAGGCCGACCGTGTGGCCATCCTGCTTTGCGACGCACACGGCGAGCTTTCGCCCAAGATCTCGCGCGACAAGCGCGGTGGTGATTCGTCGCGCGCCGTGCCGCAGTCCATCGCGAAGAAGGCGGTGGCCGAAAAGGTCGCGCTGCTCTCGGACAACGCCGGCGAGGACCAGCGCTTTGGCGGGCAGTCCATCCTGATGCAGCAGGTACGGTCGGCGATCTGCGCGCCGCTCATCGGCAGCGAGGACCGCCCCCTCGGCGTGCTCTATGTCGATAACCCGAGCCTAACACACCGCTTTAGCGAAGAGGATCTGGAGTTTCTCGTGGCCTTTGCCGGCATTGCCGCCGTCGCCATCGAGAACTCGCAGTTTGCGGAGCGCATCAGGCGTGAGGGAATCGTTCGCAGCAACTTCGAGCGCTACTTTGCCCCGCAGCTGGCGGCACGCATTGCCGGTTCGCCCGAGGCATTGAAGCTGGGTGGCGACAAACGACCCGTGTGCGTGCTCTTCAGCGACATCCGAGGCTTTACCGCGCTCTCCGAAAAGCTGAACCCGGACGCGATGGCGACATTGCTAACGGAATATTTTACAGAGATGGTGGAGTGCGTGTTCCGCCACGGCGGCACGCTCGACAAGTTCATCGGCGACGCTGTGATGGCGCAGTGGGGGGCGCCTATCGGCAGTCCGGACGATGCGGATCAGGCCATGGCCGCCGCCCTCGAGATGATGGTGGAACTCCGGAAGCTCAACGAGGGGTGGAAGGCCAAGGGCCGGCCCGAGCTGCAAATCGGCATTGGCCTCAACTTCGGGGAAGCGTTCGCCGGCAACATCGGCTCGGAGCGCCGTCTCGAGTTCACCGTCATCGGTGACACCGTCAACACGGCAAGCCGGTTGTGCGGAAAAGCCGGCGGTGGGGAGATCCTCATCTCCGAGGAGATGCGTGCGATCCTGACGTCACCGCCCCCGCTCGACGAGTGCCCCCCGATGGAGCTCAAGAACAAGAGTCAGCCGGTGAAGGTCTACCGCGTGCGCAACGAATGACCGGCGGTGCGCCGCCCGCCGGATACGTGAGTATCGAGGTCGGCCGGTGTGCCATCGTCACGCTTGCGTCGCACGCCGGCGACGCGCGTGCGCTTGCGGAGAAAGGCACGCTGTACGCAGGAGCGGCAGCCTCCCCCGACCCCAGGCCACTACAGGGACGTGGCATTGCCTACGCCATTGCTCTTCCCGTTTCCGGAACGCGCGCGGTGGTCAGGCATAACCGGCACGGCGGACTTCTCGCCGGCCTCACCGGCGACCTGTTTCTGCGTCCCACGCGCGCGCCGTATGAGCTGCGTATGTCGCTTCGCTTACGCGGTGAGGACGTGCGGACGCCATTCGTCGCCATGATTGGCGTGACTCCCGCGCCCCTGGGGTTTGCGCGTGCCGATGTGATCACGCATGAAATTCCGGACAGTGCGGACCTTGGCAGCTACATGATGTCATCGTGCTCCGCCGCATTAAGGGCCGAGGCGTGGCAGGCGGCGCGGGTGCTCGTGATGTCGCTTAACGCGGTTGGGGCCAGGCACCACGATCTCAACGTCAAGAACGTATTGCTTGCACGCGAACAAGGAGCGCTGGTCGCCTATGTTCTGGACGTTGACCGTGTCGTATTCGAGGAACGAGGGTCTCCGTTCGTTGCGCTCGGCAACGCACGACGCCTGCTGCGATCGGCGCGTAAGTGGCGGGACGAACACTCGGCATTGTTCGATGAGGGCGACGTCGCGGCACTCGGCATTCCCGTGGGCGAGTTGAAATGACCCTCCTCCTGGAGTTGACCGATCTGCTGTGGCTCATCGTCATCGCAGTCCTCGCGATGCTCCTGATGCGCGAGCGGGGGCGTCTGAAGGCGTACAGTCTCAAGGGCCCGTGGCCAATTGTCGCCGTGTGGCCGCACGAGATCGATCCGGTATTCGCCGAGGGTCCGTACGGCCCCGGCCTCCGCACGGAAGTCGGATATGTTGGTCGCGGTCCATACGGCGTACCGGGTGGTACAAGCGACGGCGAGGCGTGGATTCTCGCCGTGCTGGCCAAGGAGGCCACGTGCCTGTTCGAGTTCGGAACGTGCACCGGAAAGACCGCGTACCTCTGGGCCAGAAATACGGCCCATGACGCGAGCATCATCACGCTGACACTTGCACCGGAGCATCGGAGCGAGTATCGCCCCGGCATGGACGACGACAGGCGTTCGTCGACGTTTGCGCTGGCGGAATCGAGCTTCTCGGCATTCCTGTACTCGGGCACCGATGTGGCGCACAAGGTCTCGCAGTGCTTCGGCGACAGCAAGACGTTCGACGTGTCGCCCTGGGCGGAGAAATGCGACCTCGTGTTCGTGGACGGATCACACGCGTATTCGTATGTGGTGAGCGACACGGCGAAAGCCATGGACCTCGTCCGGCCCGGCGGACTCGTGTTGTGGCATGACTACGCGGGCCCGCGCCATTGCCCCGATGTGTTTCGCGCGCTGAATGAGCTCTCGCACCGCCTCGCGCTGGTTCGCATCAGGGGAACGACGATTGTGGCATATCGTCGCCCTGCCTGACGTCCTTACATTTCAGGAATGATTTCCACTTCACTCCGCCACGTCGGCATCGTGATGATGTCGGCGGTCGGCGACGCGGTACATGTGCTGCCAGTCCTGACCGCGCTCAAGCGGCACTCGCCTGGCGTGAAGGTCACGTGGGTGCTGCAGCCCGGTGCCGCCTCGCTCGTGCGCGGGCACTGGGCGGTGGACGAAATCATCGAGTTCGACAGGTCGCGCGGGTGGAAAGCGTATCCCGCCGTCCGGGCCGCACTCGCGCATCATTCCTTCGACGTCGTCCTTGCGCTGCAAGTCTACTTCAAGGCCGGCATCGTCACGTCGTTTACGCAATCGCCCATCAAGCTGGGATTCGACCGGGCACGCGCACGCGATCTCAACTGGCTGTTCACCACGCACCGCCTGGCGGCGCGCGAGGGCCAGCACGTGCAGGACCAGTACTTCGAGTTTCTCGAGGCGCTGGGCATTCCGTACGAGCCTGTCACGTGGGACCTTGGCCCATGGGATTCGGAGCGCCCGTGGCAACGTGCGTTTCTCGCGAAGTTCGATCGTCCCATCGCGCCGATCGTGGTGGGAACGAGCAAGCCGGAAAAGGACTGGTTCCCCGAGCGCTGGGCGAAGGTGTGCGATGCGCTCTGGAATGACTTCGGGCTTCAGCCGGTTCTGGTTGGCGGCAAGAGCGCACGCGAAGTAGCGGCGGAGCGTATCATCCTAAACGAATCAAACGTGCCCGTGGTATCGGCGCTCGACAGCGGACTTCGCAATCTCGTGGGCATCCTGGATGGCGCGGCGCTCGTGTTGTCTCCGGATACAGGTCCGCTGCACATGACCGTGGCGCTCGACAAGCCTGTCATCTCGCTCATGGGCTACACGAACCCCAGGCGCGTGGGGCCGTACCGGCGCTTTCATGATCTGCTCATCGACGCGTACGGCGATCCGGGCGAGAACTATCCGTTGTCGATGGAGAACCGCCCGGGCCGCATGTCCCGCATTTCCGTTGATGACGTGCTCACGAAGGTTGCCTACTGGGACGCGACGTATCCAAAGGTGTAGCTCACGCCAAGCGATGCCATCATCCGAACCAGGCGCTGGAGCGGCAAACCCATGACGGCGAAATAGTCGCCGTCCACGCGTGCGACGATGGTCGCGCCATAGCCCTGGATGCCGTATGCGCCCGCCTTGTCCATTGGCTCGCGCGTTGCGATGTACGCGACAATTTCCTGCGACGACAGCGGATGAAAGGTAACGTCGACCTGCTCCACCGCAGAAAGCGCCCGCCCCTTCCACTGCACCGCCACCGCCGTCATCACCGTGTGCGAGCGTCCGGCCAGCCGAGCGAGCATCTCCGCCGCGTGGGCTTCGTCGCGCGGCTTTCCGAGCACGTCGCCGTCCACCACAACAATGGTATCGCTGCCGATCACCAGGGCATCGGGCGCCTCGCGCGCGACTACGGCGGCCTTCTCCCGGGCAAGGCGCTCTGCATGCGCGGCAGGCTCCTCTCCAGCGAAGTACGCTTCATCGATATCTGCGGGCCGAACGTCGTGCGCGATGCCCACGAGCGTGAGCAGCTCGCGCCGGCGCGGAGACTGCGATGCGAGGATGATGCGCGGCACGATCATTTCTCGAGCCACAGTGTCACGGGCCCGTCGTTCACGAGCTCGACATCCATCATGGCGCCAAACTCACCTGTCCGGACATCGGGCGTTTTCTCGCGCAGCATGGACAGGAACCGTTCGTAGAGGGGAATGGCAAGCTCGGGACGGGCCGCGTCGATGAAGCTGGGACGGCGGCCTCTGGAGGCATCACCATAGAGCGTGAATTGCGAGACGACGAGCAGGGAGCCGTTCACATCGGCCAGGGCGAGATTCATCTTGTCGTCGGCATCCGGAAAGAGCCTGAGTCCGAGCACCTTCTCGGCCATCCACGCCAAAATTGCGTCGTCGTCCGTGGACTTGAATCCAACGAGCAGCACATAGCCGCGCCCGATGGCTCCGGTAACACGAGCACCGACGCGTACCTCGGCGCGTGAGACGCGTTGCAATAAAATGCGCATGCGGGAAGGTACTTCCGCGGGTGCAGCAAGCGCAGGTCCTTCGCGTTGCCCAGGACCACAGGCTATCGTTCATCACGGCAGGCTATCGTTCACCGAAAGCCCTGACCAACGCGAAGGATCTGCTCTCTCCGCAGCCATTCAATGACCGCACGCCCGTTCGAGCAGACCGTCGACGTCGAGACTCCCGAGCTGGTCGTGCTGACCTACTCGCTTGCCGGCGTGGGCGCGAGAGTGCTCGCCGGCCTGACCGACCTCGCGATCTGCGCCGGCATTCTCGTGCTCCTGGCCATCGTCGTCATGCTCGTGACCTCCGGCGGCGTGGCCTTGTCGTTTGACGGGAGCGCAAGCTGGGGCATGGCGGTGTTGGTCCTCGCGCAGTTCACGATCTTCTGGGGCTACTACGTGCTCTTCGAGGGGCTGATGGACGGGCAGACACCGGGAAAGCGGCTGCACCGGCTGCGCGTCGTGCGCGAGGGCGGCTACTCGGTCACATTTGGCGTTTCCGCCGCACGCAACCTCGTGCGCATGCTCGACATGCAACCCGGATTCCTCTACCTCGTTGGGTTGGGCAGTCTGCTCTTCACCAAGCGTGGACGCCGGCTTGGCGATCTCGTGGCAGGCACGATCGTCGTGCGCGAAGAGGCACGGCCCGTGGCGGCCGCGGCCCGCCAGCGCAAGGACGACGCCGGCACGAGTGCACCACTCCAGACCGCACTGACGGAAGACGAATACACCCTGCTCGCCAGGTTCGTGGAGCGCTGGAATGCACTGGACCCGCTGCGTCGCGCTGCCCTGACGGCCCAGCTGGTGAAGCGCTTCGCCACGGCCCTGCCCGATGATGGCAGACCAGCAAGCCAACAGTTGTTGGAGCTCCATGACCGTGAGCACCGAGCTCGTACGCGCGGTGTCGCGTCACGTGGCGATACCGGTGCCGGCCGCGAGCGGCAGGCACTCATCCTCGCCGGCACGTCCCGCTGGAACGCCTTTGCCACAACTCTTGCCGCGGCGCAGAAGAACGGATTGAAATCGCTCGGGGAAAACGGCGTGCGCGATTTCGTTGCCGAGTATCGCCAGCTGTCATCCGACCTCGCTCGGCTGCGGACGGCGTCTGCGGGGCGACAGCTCGACGAGATGTTCTTCCTTGGCAGGCTCGTCGCCGGAGCGCACAATCTTCTCTATCGTGAGCGCGGCTTGGGATTTCACGGAGCACTCCGCTTTCTCTTTACGGACGTGCCGCGCGAGGTTCGTGGAAGCGCAGCGCCGATCGCGCTGGCGGCCCTCCTGCTGTTCGGACCAGCGGTCGTTGCAGGCATCGCCGTGGCTCGCACACCGGGACTCGCGGAGCGCATGCTGCCACAAGGCATGCTGCAACGCGCGGAGGATGGTGTGCGGCGAGCCAAGTCGGGCGAAGGCTACATCGACGATCCGCAGCTACTCCGGCCGGTGATGGCCAGCACCATCGTGACGAACAATGTACAGGTCACGTTCGCCGTCTTTGCGGGCGGGATAACGGCAGGTGTGCTGTCGGTATTGATGCTCGTGCTGAACGGCGTCTCCATTGGCAGCGTGATGGGATTGTACGCGAGCAAAGGCATTGCGCGGCTGCTCATCGCATTCGTCGCGCCGCACGGTGTGCTCGAGCTGTTCGCCATCTGCGTGGCAGGGGGCGGCGGATTCCTCCTTGCCGGCGGGTTGCTGCTGCCGGGCTCACGAACACGCGGACGCGCACTGGTGGAAAATGCGCGGCGTGCGGTACGCCTGATCGCCGCATCGACGTTCCTGCTCATCATCGCCGGCACGCTCGAAGGGTTTCTCTCGCCCATTGAGTGGTGGCCATTCGAGGGAAAGTTGGCGGTGAGCGGAGTGACGCTCGTATTCTTGGTTTTCTATCTGCGTGGAGGTCGCACCGCCGCGTCGTCACACGGCAGCGGCCACACCGGCACGCTTGCCCTCGGCGCCGTTACAACGCCCCGCGCGACTTGAGCTCCAGGTACTGGTTCACTACGGCCGCCGCCATCGCATCGGGCGCGACATCGACAACGACGACACCTGCATCGCGCATCCGCTGCAACGCCGTGCGCCGCTCGGTCACCAACTCTTCCGCAGCGGCGCTCGCGTAAAGGTCGGTCGCGCGCGTTCCAGTTGTCACGGCGGCTTGCAGCAGGGCATCATTTCGCAGCGCGACGACGAGTGCCAGATGCCGTGACGATCCTCGCGTGAGATGGGCCAGCAGGGTACGTGCCGAACGCGCGTCGATCACATCCGTAATCAGGACGATGAGTGCCCGCTTGCGCTGGCGCTGCGCGAGCGTGCGAAACGCAGTGGCGTAGTCCGGCTCCACCATGGTCGGCTGCAGGGGCACCAGCGCCGTCCGGAGCGCATGTAGCGCCGCAATGCCACGTCGGGCGGGAACGAGGGCACGAAGCTGGTCATCGAATACCAGCGCACCAACGCGGTCACCCGCGGACGTCGCCACATCGGCCAGCAGCAGAGCCGCCGACAGCGCATACTCGAATCTGGGATAGCGCCCCGAGAACTGTGTCATCGACCGGCCCGCGTCCACGAGCACGAACACCGTCTGGGATTGTTCAACGGTGAACTCGCGGCTGATCAGGTGTCCCCGACGTCCTGTTGCCTTCCAGTCTATGTGGCGTGGATCATCGCCGGCCACGTAGTCCCTGAGGCGGGCAAAGCTCCTTCCTTCGCCACGACGGCGTGCGTCACGCACGCCAACGGTCGCTAAGCGGTGATGGACGGCGAGCCACCGAAAGCGCTTAACGCCGGCCAATGACGGCGCCACCAGAACGCGATCGTCCTGGGAATACCGGAAGGTGCGCGCCGCGAGACCGAGCGACGTCCGGACCCGCACTGCGATATCGCCCAGTGCGGCGTCTCCGCGCGCTTCGCCCACCACCTGAAATGTCTCCTCCCACACGCCGCTCGCAGGAAGTTGGTGCTCGCTAAACGATTGCGCACCAGAGAGATAGCGAATTGGCAACGCATCAAATAGTGTTGCATGAAGCATCCTGGTCCAACGCGACGCCAGCACGTACTTGCCGGTGGAATGATCCCCCACTCCTATGGTTGGATCGAACACTCGCCGCACCTCGATGTCCTGCATGCGAGGTAACGCCGCCACGTCGAGAACGAGGGCGGCAAGCAGTGCTAACACGAGCGCACCTGCCAGTTGAGGCATATCACCTAAGAGCCAAGCGGGCGCGATGAGTGCAACGGCGAGCGCCAGACGCCGCGTCGGCACAAAGCCCACGGTCTCGCGCACTATCTTCACACGCCGCCGCAACGGCTGCCACACATCCATTGTCCTACTCCGGCACGCGAACCCGGTCGAGCAGGGCAACGAGAATGTCATCGGCGCTCCGTCCTTCCACCTCGAGCTCGGGCGACAGTGTGATGCGATGGCGAAGCACGGCCGGCGCGATACCCTTCACGTCGTCCGGTGTCACGAAATCACGGCCCTCGAGCACGGCGGCCGCACGCGACGCACGAAAGAGCGATACGGTTGCCCGCGGCGAGGCGCCCAACGAAAGCATGCGCTCCTCTCTCGTGCTCCGCGTGATGTCGGTGATGTACGCACGAACGTCCTCGGCAACACGGACCCCGTCCACCAGGCCGCGCAAAGCCCGTGTCTCCTCTTCCGACAACGAGCCTGCAAGCTTTGCGTCATCGAGACGCTCGGCGTCGAAACCGTTTTCATAGCGGGCAAGCAGCTCCAGCTCCGCGTCGCGCGACGGATACGGCATCACGGCCTTGATCAGGAACCGGTCGAGCTGCGCTTCGGGCAGCGGATAGGTGCCTTCGTGCTCCACCGGGTTTTGCGTGGCGAACACCGTGAACATGTCGCCCAGCGGGCGAGAGACGCCATCAACGGTGACCTGGCGCTCGGCCATGGCCTCGAGCAGCGCCGCCTGGGTCTTGGCCGGTGCACGGTTGATTTCGTCGCCGAGCAGGAGGTCGGTAAATACCGGCCCGGCCTGGAACTCGAAGCCTTTTGCCGGATCGCGCAACACGTTCACGCCGGTCACGTCCGACGGCATGAGATCAGGGGTGAATTGGATGCGTGCGAACCGCAGCCCAAGTGCGGCCGAAAGTGAGCGGACGAGCAGCGTCTTTGCCGTTCCTGGAACACCTTCCACGAGTACGTGCCCGCGTGCAAGAAATGCAACGAGCGTGTCGGAGATGGTGGCGTCCTGGCCCACCACCCGGGTGGCCACGGCCGATCGGACGCGATCCAGCAATTCGGCGCCCTGTGCATTGGAGAGTGGTGCACTCATTTCGGTGATGTCGTGAGGGTGTGTTCAATATGCCGGAGCGCGGCACCGACAGCCGGGAGATCGGCGCCTTTGACCGGATCGTTCAGCGCGCGTCGAATGATGCGGACGTCGTCGTTCAGTTCCGGCGCTCGTGCAGCCGCTGCGGCCAGAAAGGCATCGTCGGGCATGGCTCGAGCAGTTGCCCCACGCTCCACCCGCCAGCGCAGGCCATGCAGGAGTCGAGACGTGATCGTACGCGTGGCCTGGACCTGCTCGTACGCTTGCGCAAGTGCGTCAACCTGCTCCAGCGGGTCGCGCCGCTCGATGCGCTCCACGTCCTGCGGCTTGATGGCACGCGGAGATACGGCGAACAACAGTACGAGAGCGGCGAACGCGAGCTGCAGGATGGTGCGGCCCACGGGATGCTGCACAAGAAATGATGCGGTGATGCCAACGACGGTTGGCTGAGCAGCGTAGCCCTGATGGTACTCGTCAAAGGCGAGCGTGGTGCGCGGTGCAGCACCTCCGGCGCGCAGCCACTCGAGCATGTCCACGGCGATGAGGTCGGTACCCCATGCGCAGTGACGAACCACATCATTGCGCAGGAGATCGGGGTCGCCCACGACGACCACGCGCCCCTGGCCGAGCGCGAATCCAACGGCGCCGTCGCCGTTGCCACGCACCAGGGATTTGGCATCATCGCGCACGAGTGGTGCAAAGGTCTTGAGTGCTGCCGGAGGTTCCCGCAGCCATCGCACGGCCTGCAGGTGTACCCGCCCATCCGGCCAGAAGGGCGGCGCAAGATCGATGTGCCTGCCGCAGCCCGCAGAGAGCGCCGTGTTCTCGTAAAGCATATCGCCGCGCGCAAAGTGCGTGACCCCGAGCGAGTCGGAAAGCGGATTGCGGGTACCGAGAGCGAACAGCAGCGCATCACCACGTCGCACGGCTTCGAGATACTCGTGCGCTTCGGCGCGAGTGGGTGGAATGGCCGGCGCCAGCAGCGCGTGGATCGTACGCCCCGTGACGGTGACCGGTGTTGGCTGGCTGTCGCGCCGCACCACCTGCCAGCCGAGTCTGCGTGCCATATCGAAGAGCACGCGCGCACCGTTCGACCCGGCAAGATGAGACGAAAGGCGCGAATCACCGAAGCGTCCGGCAACGGCCTGCGGGCTTAACAGCGCCACCGCGAGCGCCACGGTCGCAACAATGGGCAGCATGACCGACGGCCTGGTCCACCATTCTTTCGGATGCGTTTCGGTCATGCCGCCTGCGCCCGCGTGCGAAACGGCACGCTCAACTGC
This sequence comes from Gemmatimonadota bacterium, assembly GCA_028287285.1. Classification (GTDB taxonomy): domain Bacteria; phylum Gemmatimonadota; class Gemmatimonadetes; order Gemmatimonadales; family Gemmatimonadaceae; genus AG11. The sequence continues at coordinate 33,398 of JAQBPY010000056.1, read as the reverse complement.
CGCAGGTCTTCAATTGCTTCTGCCGTGGCACCGCCGTGGCCATACACCGCCACGTCGAAGCGCCGAGTGAATGCGCGGAATGGAGCAACCGACGATGAGCCTCGACGTCGAAGCTCGCGCGCATAGTCGCCGCTCGTTCGCGACGGATCGAGGTGGATTCGATCGACGCGTCCCAGGGAGAGAATAACGCCGCGATACAGTGCATGCGCCGCCTCCTCATACCGGCCGGCGCCTGCGAGCAGCTCGGCGGCCTGCCATGGGTCCTCCTGTGATGCCGAGCGGCGGCGGGTGCCGGTGGCTTGCCTCGACTCACGTTCCGCGCCGCGCACCATCAGGAGGCGCGCAACGAGGAAGAGGACCAGCAGCGCGACGATGCCAAGGCCAATGTCGCGCCCCGACGGCAAATGTTCTACGGCCTTGCCCAGGCGATCGAGCCAGTCGAGCAGCCAGATCAGCAGGCGGTCAGCGATGGAGTTGCGTACGGACCGGTGAAATGCAGGGTCGCGCAGCACGGCCTGCACGGTGTCGTGCACCGCGGCGGGCGGCCACTGTCGTTCAACCGATGCCTGGATGACGGCGAGCGTCAGGGTCCGACAGGCTCCGAGGGAGAAGGGAGCCCCAACTCACCGGCCATGAGCTCCAGGTCGAGCCCCTCGGTCTGGATGCGCGCGTCGTAGTACAGCAGGCACTCTGTAATCGCGATCACGGGATAGGCGAGAATGGTGTAGAACGCGGTACACAGTGTGGAGACGACCGCATTACCCGACGCCACCGCGAGCACCGTGACGCCAAGTCCGATGACCCAGTAGATGAGCCCCACCAGCCCGAGCGTGTTGAGGATGTGCCATTTGCGATCCTTCGACAGGAAGCTCGTGCGGTCGAACGCCTGCACCAGCGATGCATCCTCGAGGATGATGGCCGGCGTCAGCGCAAAGAGTCGTGCGACCACGTACAGCGCGCCAACCAGAAGCCCGAACAGCCCCACGAACATGAGGATGTACCGCAACACCGCCGCGATCATCACACGCGGCAGCCGTGGGAGCGCGCGGCGCACCGCTTCGCCGACGTCGACAGGATCACCGAGGTACGCCTGTGACGCACACGTCATGATGACTGCACTCATGAGCGCGAAGCTGAGCCACACGCCGAACGCGACGGCGATGCCAACCCACCACTCGGTATTGGCAATGCGCTCGGGATCATTGAGGAACAGCAGCTCGATGATCAGCCAGGGCAGATAGGCCAGCGCGGAGCACATGACGAACTGCCCGTAGTGCGCCCGAAGCACCTGGAAGGCGGCGTCGACAATTTCCGTGACAGAGCGCGGGCGCAGCGCGGCAAAGGCCATGAGCTACGTCCGTCCGTTCGCGCGTTTCCGCGCATTGACGGCATCAACGAATTTCTGCGCGTCGCCGGGGCTGAACGACTCGAGAAGATTCTTGCCCTTTCCGTTGGAGTTCTTGAAGAGATTTTCGGGCTGGCCGTCGCCCTCGAACACGATCCTGCCGTTCTCGTATCTCGCGCCGCGGACAGCCGAGAGCGGAAATGCCACGCGCGTCCCAATGGCCGACTGCACGGAACCTTTCACCATCTTCTCGATGGAAGCGCCAAGGCCCGAACCCTGAACGGCAGACGTGTCCGTTTCCGAACGAACTTTCCGAAGCGTTTGCTCGGAGAGTCCGGAGCTGATCGTATCGCCCAGCAATGCCAGGTCGACGCTGTTGTCGGTATTCGTGATGCGGATGTCGCCGGACTGGATGGCGGCTTGCGGCGTGCCGGGCTCCGGATTACGGCTCATGCGAACCGGAACGCCGGTTTTGTCGTCGTGGCGGCCGCAGGCGCTCAGGGCGAGCGCTGCGGCGAGGGCGGCCAGGCGTGGATGGAAGGAATTCATGCGTCTTGCGACAGGGGTGGACCAGTAGCATCGGTTGATGCCGCGGCCACCGCAAGAGTGAACAGGAATTCCGCTTCCCGGTCTATTCCACGGTTACAGATTTGGCGAGGTTGCGAGGCTGGTCCACGTTCAGGCCACGCTTCGCCGCGATGTAGTACGCCAGGAGCTGCAGCGGGATGGCCGACAACACCGGGTTGAGCATGTCGATCGTTTCGGGGATGCGAAATTCGTAGTCGATCTTGCCGTCCAGCGAAGGCTCGTCGCGGCTGGTAATGGCGATGACCCGCCCGCCACGTGCCTTTACCTCCTGCACGTTGGAGACGACCTTGTCGAACACCGAATCGTGCGGTGCAATGAATACCACGGGCATGTCCGCATCGATGAGGGCAATGGGGCCATGCTTCATCTCGGCCGCCGGATACCCTTCGGCGTGGATGTAGCTGATTTCCTTGAGCTTGAGCGCGCCCTCGAGCGCCACCGGGAAGTTGAAGCCGCGGCCAAGGTAGAGGAAATTGGTCGCATCGGTGAATGCGGCGGCAATCTTTTCAATTTCTCCGGCACGATCGAGGATGTTCTGGATCTGTTCCGGCAGCTTCTCGAGCGCCTGCGTTACCACGCGCCCCTGCACCACGGACATCGTCCGCAGGCGGCCAAGCTTGAGGGTGAGCAGCGCCAGCGCGACGACCTGGCTCGTAAAGGCCTTGGTGGACGCCACGCCGATTTCCGGACCGGCATGCAGGTAGATGCCACCGTCGTCTTCACGGGCGATGGTGGATCCTACCTGGTTCACCAGACCCAGCGTCTTGGCGCCACGGCGTTTTGCTTCACGCATGGCGGCGAGTGTATCGGCCGTTTCCCCGGACTGCGAGATGACGATGCACAGCGTTTTTTCCGACACGATCGGATTGCGATAGCGGAACTCGGATGCATACTCCACCTCGCAGCGAATGCGCGCATGCTCCTCGATCATCATCTTGCCGATGAGCGCACTGTGCCAGCTCGTGCCGCACGCCGTGATGATGATGTGGTCGAAATGCTGGAGTTCTTCACGCGAGAGATTGAGTCCGCCCAGCTTGGAAAAGCCATCTTCGTCCACGGAGCGGCCGCGCATGGTGTTCTGGATGGTCTGCGGCTGCTCGAAGATCTCCTTGAGCATGAAGTGCTCGTATCCGCCCTTCTCGATCTTGTCGAGGTCCCAGTCAATACGGTTCACGCGCTTCTTGATGGTCTGCGCGTTGAGGTCCATGACGCGGTATCCCGTTCTGGTCACCACCGCCATCTCGCCGTCGTCCAGGTACACCACGTGCCGAGTGTGCTGGAGAATGGCCGCCACATCGCTGGCAATGTAGTTCTCGCCCTCGCCCAGCCCGATGAGCAGGGGACTGCCTTTGCGCGCCGCGACGATCTTGTCCGGATCCCTGGAGCAGATGACCGCGATGCCGTACGTGCCTTCCACGAGCGCCAGGGCATCGACCACTGCCTCCTCGAGGTTGTCGTCGAAGGCGGCCTCGATGAGGTGCGCGAGCACTTCCGTGTCGGTGTCGGAGACGAATGTGTGCCCGGTCTTCTTGAGCATTGCGCGCAGCGGTCCGTAGTTCTCGATGATGCCGTTGTGGACGACCGACACCGTACCGCTGCAGTCGTGATGCGGGTGCGCGTTGCACTCGTTGGGCGGGCCATGCGTGGCCCAGCGGGTGTGGGCGATGCCCACGTTGCCCTGAATGGGCATGGATCCGATGGCGGCTTCGAGCATCGCGATCTTGCCCTTGGCCTTGCGCGTCTCGATGCCGCCGCCGTCCATGAGCGACACACCTGCCGAGTCGTAGCCGCGGTATTCGAGCCGTTTGAGGCCGTCAACGAGCAGGCTCGTGCCATTCCTGGACCCGACATATCCCACAATTCCGCACATAGGAGCATTCCTTTGAGAGAGATTCCGTCCCGCGCCCGCTCAAACGCCCAGGGCGTCGAGCGGCTCGCGTGACCGCCGAACCAGGTCCCGCGCCGCTGCTTCACTCGGTCCTTCTGCAATCACACGCACAATCGGTTCCGTCCCGGATGGGCGGATGTGCACCCACCGGTCCGGCCACGAGAGCCGCAAGCCATCCTGAGTATCGACGGTGGCGTCGCCAAATGCACTCCTGAGCGCCCCATACACCGCATCGAGACCGGTGTTCGGGCGTGGGAGCTTGTCTTTCACGATCACGTACCGTGGCAGGACATCCACGATGGCAGAGAGCGGTTTGCCCTCCTCCACCAATAATTGCAGGACCAGGGCCGCACCAATTGGCGCATCTCGGCCCAGGTGGACTTCGGGCAGGATCACGCCGCCGTTGCCCTCGCCGCCAATGGGCGCGCCCAACTCCCGCATGCGAACGGCCACGTTTACCTCACCCACGGGCGAGCGAACGGCGGTCACACCGGCGTCACGCGCCACGTCATCTATCAGCAGGCTCGACGAAAGGTTCGTCACCACGGGCCCCGTCCGGTGCCGCAGCACGAGCTTCGCGGCGAGCGGCATGGTGTACTCCTCACCAATCGCCTGGCCGGCGTCGCTCACGAGGGCAAGCCGGTCCACGTCGGGATCCACGGCGAAGCCGATGTCCGCGCCCGATGCCTTCACGAGCGTCTCGAGCTCCCCGAGGTTTTCGGCCAGCGGCTCGGGCTCGCGGGGGAAGCGTCCGTCGGGCTCCATGTTGATGCCGACCACGGTGCATCCGAGGCGCTCGAGCAGCGCCGGCATGATGGACGCGCCGGCGCCGCGGACACAATCGAGCGCGACCTTGAACTTCCGGGCACGAATTGCCTCGACGTCGACGTATGGTATGGCGAGCACCGACTCGATGTGCCGCGCCGCGACAGCGTCATCGATGATGACCGTACCGATGTCCTGCCACCTGGCATACGGAATGCCCGTGTCGACGAGCGCCCGCATGGCGAGCCCTTCGCGCGCCTCGAGAAAAAGGCCGCTCGAGCCGATGCACTTGAGCGCATTCCACTCGATGGGGTTGTGGCTGGCGGAGAGCATCAATCCGCCCGCGGCATGGTGGTGCTCCACGGCCAGCTGGCAGCCGGGTGTGGTGGTGAGGCCAATGTCGATGACATCGGCGCCCACGAGCTGGAGGGTGCCGACCACGATGCGGTGAAACATCGCACCGGACACCCGGCTGTCGCGCCCTACCACAATTCGGCGGGATGTACCTTTCGCAATGGACCACGCGCCAAACGCTGCCGCATACCGGGCCACGACTTCCGGGGTCAACGCCTCGCCGACGCGTCCGCGAATCCCGGATACGCTCACCATCAAACCGCCGCCGCCCTCCGCCATGCCGCCTCCGTCACAGGGAATCCGAAAGGTATTCCGCTCCACTAGCCGAGCAAGCGCCAGGACCGGTTGTACAGGACCACGCACGCTCGGTAACTTCGACGCGTGCCATTGCCCCGCCCCACTCCGCGCGCCGCCCTTCGCTTTCCCGTGCGGCTCAAGATGGCAACGCTCGCGGGCGCAGCCGTCCTCTTCACGATCATCCTGCTCGCGGTGCCGCTGTTCGGCCCCGTGCGGGAGTCCACGTCGCGCGCAGCCGGCAGCCAGCTGCTCTGGGAGCTCATCGCGTACGCGGCGGCCGCGTTGGTGGTGTCCATCGCATTTGCGTACTGGGGCGCCGCGCACTTCACCAAAGGCATGGAGTCGATCGCCGAACAGGCCGACCACATCGCACTCGGCCAGTTGAAGCAGCACCTGACCTTCGAATCGGACGACGAAGTGGGGCAGTTGGCCGATTCGTTCCGCCGGATGACAGCGGGGCTGCGCTCCCTCGTGGGAGAGCTGGATGCGAGTGCAGCGGGTGTTGCCGCAACCGCTGACCGGCTGGCGCTGAACGCCGCGGAAATGACGTCGTCCACGCGTGAAGTCTCCACGGCAGCCGGTGCCATCGCCCACGCCGCAGCCTCGCAAACGCGGGGGGTCAACAATGCGTCCGATGCCTCGTCTCGCGTGGCGGGCCGCGCCGTGGCGGTTGCCAGCCATGCCGAGCAGGCACGGGCCGCCGCGGACGTCGCACAGCGAACCACGCGCCGCGGCACCGTTGCCGCCGACCAGGCCTTGCAGGCAATGTCGGAGATCAGCGCCGTCACCAGCGCCGCCGTGCCGTCCGTCGTGGAGCTTGGCGAAAAGTCCCAGCGGATCGGCAAGATCACGGAGGTCATTGGCGCCATTGCGCGGCAGACCAACCTGCTCGCGCTCAATGCGGCCATCGAAGCATCGCGCGCGGGCGAGCATGGAAAGGGATTTGCCGTGGTCGCCGACGAAGTCCGCAAGCTTGCCGCCGAAAGTGCACGGGCACTCGATCAGATCCGGAAGCTGGCCGCCGAAATTCGCACCAGTGCCGTTCGCACCGAGGAGCAGATTCTTCAGGCCAGCGATCGTGTGACGAGCGGCGAGTCCGTGATTCGCGCATCGGCAGAGGCCCTCACGCAGATCGACCGGGAGATCGCGAGCGCGCGCGATGCCGTTGACCGCATCGTCGAAGTGGCCGATGCGCAGCGCGGCGAAGCGGAATCACTCGCCCACGAAATCGAGGCACTGGCAGCCACCTCTGAAATGAACGCGGCCACGGCACAACAGGTGAGCGCCGTGGTGCAGGAACAGAACGCCGCCATGTCGAGTGTCGCCTCCTCGAGCCAGCAGCTCGCCCGTCTTGCCGAACGGCTCAAGACCTCACTGCGCCACTTCGACATTTGAGCAATCCACTCGCGCTGCTTCCGATGGCCATGGCCGCCGGCGGCGGCCGCATCGGAGCGTACGGCGCGCGGGAGGTGTACGAAGGCCAGCAGCTCGTTGCGGCAGGGCTGACGCTGTTGCAGCGCAGCGCGCCCCTCGTGCGCGCCCTCTCGGGAAAACGATCCGCCATTCTCCTCCCAACGTCCCCCGCATTCATCGTCGCACTGGCGGCAAGCGACGGACGCGGCGCAGTGCTGATCAACCCGCTCGCGTCGCCCGCGGAGATTTCATTCCAGTGTGCCAACGCGAATGTCGGGGCGGTGTTCACGACCGCTGCCTTCGTAGCCCGGCTCCCTATGGGTTTCCCATATGTGCTGCTCGACGATGCGCCCGGCGCGGCGCAGGTTGTCACGCCTGACCGAACCGCCGCCATCGATCTCGGTACCCATCACGGGCTGAGCCTGGAAGGAGAGGCCGACGTCGATGGACGCGATGAAGAAGCCGTCATCGTGTACACCTCGGCCATGCGCGGCACGCCGCTTGGTGCAGTGCTGACGCACGCAAACCTGCTCGCCAATGCCCGGTCGAGCATCGACGCACTCGGCAACACTGCCGATGATCATGTGCTCGCCATCCTTCCGTACTCGCACTTGTTCGGGCTCACCGTTACGGCAAGTGCTCCACTCATGGTGGGCGCACGTATCACGACGATGGAGCGGTTTCATCCGGCCAGGACGGCCGAGCTGCTTCTTGCCGGAATCACCGAAGTCGTTGGCGTTCCGGCCGTGTACGCCGCCATGCTCGCGGCAATCGTGCGAAAGGAAATCGACCTTCGCGACACCGCCGTCCGCCTGTGTATTTGTGGAGGTGCAGCGCTACCCATCGATCTGCAGGACAGGTGGGCCGATGTGACCGGTCACGAGCTGCGGCAAGGATACGGACTCACCGAAGCGGCGCCCGTCTGTCTCGTGAATCGCGCAGATGCGCCCAATGTGCGCGGCACGATGGGCACGGCATTCCCGAACGTCGACGTCGGCATCTTTCCGCCCAGCGATTACTCGGGGCGCGAAGGAGATTCTGCCGTGCTGCCGGACGCGCTCCCCGATGGCACCGCTGGCGAGATCTGCGTCCGGGGAACGAATGTCTTCCGCGGCTACGTGAGCGGCGGCCCGGGCTTGCCGAAGCGCGGCGAATGGCTCTGCACTGGTGATTCAGGTGTGCGCAATGCCGGCGGCACCGTCCGGTTTCTCGGCCTGCTCAAGCCCATGTTCACGAGGAATGGATTCAACATCTATCCGCGCGAGCTGGAGCGTGCCGTGGGTGAGCTGCACGGCGTACTGGGCGTTGAAGTGACACCCATTCCCGAGCCGGCCAAGGAGAACGACATCCGCATGCGCGTGACCGGATCGGTGACCGAAGGGGACGTCAGGGCCTGGTGCGAATCACGCCTGAGCGCCTACAAGCAGCCCAGCGTCATCGAGATCATTCCGGCCTAGAAGAAATCAATGCACGGCCGCGCCAAAGTACGACGGCACGCGCGGCACGAGCACGATCCGACTCGACTCCACGGCATTCACCATCGCCGTCACGATCTTTGGATCGAATTGCGCACCGCTGCATCGCACGAGCTCCGCGAGCGCCGCATCCAGGCTCATACCATCGGGACGATAGGGACGATCACTCGTCATGGCGTCGAATGAGTCCGCCACGGCGGCAATGCGTGCCTCGAATGGGATGTTCTCGCCCACAAGGCGATCCGGCACACCTCGCCCGTCGTACCGCTCATGATGCGAGCGGACGATGTTGAGCGCGAGCGGCGTTTCGCCCAGCAGCGGGGCAAGAATGCGCCACCCCACCACCGGATGCGTCATGATGTGCTCATACTCGGCGTCCGTGAGCTTGCCCGGCTTGTTCAATACATCTTCACGCACGCCGATTTTCCCGATGTCGTGCACGTGTCCGCCAAGCTCGATCTGGCGGAGATCCTCGCCGTCGAGTCCGACTTCCTTTGCGATGGCGACCGAGTAGTGGCTGACACGAATGGAATGGCCGCGCGTGTATGGGTCTTTTACCTCGAGCGCTTCCGCGAGTGACTGTACGCTCGCGAGGAACAACTCCTCGAGGCGGCGCGCCTGCACCGCGACCTTCTCCTGGAGACTTTCCTGATAGCCACGGTTTTCCACGACCAACCGCCGCTTCTCGAGCGCCTGCGCGACGCGCGCGCGCACTTCCTCGAGATGGAAGGGCTTGGTGAGGTAGTCCATGGCGCCAATTGCGAGACAGCTCACCGCCACTTCGACGTCTGCCACCGCGGTGATCATCACCACGGCCGTGTCAGGCCACTGCGCACGAATGCGCCGCAGCAGCTCGAGGCCGTCCATCTTCGGCATCCGGAGGTCGCTCATGACGAGCATCACCGTCTGCTTCTCGAGTTGAGCCAGGGCTTCCTCGCCGTTCCCCGCTTCGAGGCAGCTGAAGCCGTCGTTCCGCATCAGGTGAACGAGCACCTGGCGGAGACGGGGCTCGTCGTCCACGATGAGGCAGAACGGCTTGGACATGGATTCTTGAGGCATGAACTCGACTGTCACCATGCGCGTGGGCGGGGCCGATCAGAAGCTGCCTCGCTTCCTCCTCGCCCCTCCCGTTATGTTGACGCTACGACTCGACCAAGGAGTAGTATCGGCATGACGCGCGTATTCGATGAAGATCTTGAAACCGGCTTTGCAACACGAGCCATTCACGCTGGCCAACGCCCGGAACCCCTGGCGGGCGCGATCATGACGCCGGTGTACCTGACCTCGACGTACGTGCAGGAAGGACTTGGGCAGAATAAGGGATACGAATACGCCCGTGGCAAGAACCCCACGCGCGAAGCGCTGGAACGGAACGTAGCCGCCCTCGAAGGCGGTCGCCACGGGTTCGCCTTCAGCTCCGGCATGGGCTGCGTCGATTCCATCATGAAACTGTTCTCATCCGGCGATCACATCGTCTGCGGCGAGAACATGTACGGTGGCATCTTCCGGCTGTTCGACAAGCTGCTGGGCAATTACGGCCTCACCTTCTCCTGGGTCGACACGCGCGATCCCCAGCGCATTGCCGACGCCATGACGGCGAAAACGAAACTGGTGTTCGTGGAGACCCCCACCAACCCGCTCATGCGCATCTGCGACCTGCGCGCCGCGGCGGACGTCGCGCACCGTGGCAATGCGCTGCTCCTCGTCGACAACACCTTCTCGTCGCCGTACTTCCAGCGGCCGCTCGAGTTTGGTGCCGATATGGTGTACCACTCCACGACCAAGTACCTGAACGGCCATTCCGACATGATCGGCGGCATCGCCATCCTGAATGACGACGACCTCGCCGTCCGCCTCCAGTTCATCCTGAACGCGGCGGGCGCCGTGCCAGGCCCGTTCGACAGCTGGCTCGCGCTGCGCGGCACCAAGACGCTGCACCTCCGCATGCCGCGCCATGACGCCAATGGCCGGCAGATCGCGGGATGGCTCGCCGAGCGTCTGGGTGAAGACAAGGTCATCTATCCGGGACTCGAATCGCACCCACAGCACGCACTCGCCAAGACCCAGATGTCCGGCTTTGGGGGCATGATCTCCGTAGAGCTCGGAACCAAGGAAAAGGCCAACGAAGTGCTGAGCCGCTGCCGCCTGTTCTCGCTGGCCGAGTCGCTGGGGGGCGTGGAGAGCCTCATCAGCCACCCCGCCTCCATGACCCATGCGAGCGTCGACATCGCTCGGCGCACACAATTGGGGATCACGGAGGGAATGATCCGTCTCAGCTGCGGGGTAGAAGACGTGGGCGACCTCCTTGCCGACCTGGAGCACGCATTTCACGTGGTGTGACACTTTCCTGCCGTCCATCCCGTAGGGCTGAGACAACCCGTCCAGGAGCAACAGCGCTATGCCGACTACGCCGCTACCGCAAATCTCCAGCACGTCGTGGGAGCATCCTGCCGATCGCGCCGCACTGAACACGCTGCGCGCGATTCCTGGTTTCAATGAAGTGGTACGCCAGGTGGCGACCTTCCTCACTGAGCGTCGTGTGAGGCAGTTGTTCCTTGCCAATGCGGTGCAGGTGAACCCGGTCCAGCGCCCCAAGCTCGACGCGCTCCTCACGGACATCTGCACCACGATGGACTGGCCAAAGCGCCCCGAGCTGTACGTCACGCAGTCGCCCAGGGTGAACGCATACGCCATCGGCTTCGAGAATCCGTTCATCGTCATTACCTCGGGAGCCCTGGAACTGCTCGAAAGCGACGACGAACGGCGCTTCCTCCTGGCACACGAGCTTGGCCACATCATGAGTGACCACATGACCTATCGCACCATTGCGCTGGTCATTCTCACGGTGGGGTCGCTGGCAGTATTTCCCGTTGGCCTGGCGCTGCTCCCGTTTCAGCTCGCGCTGCTCGAGTGGCACCGCAAGAGCGAATTCTCGAGCGACCGCGCCGGCCTGCTCGCCATCCAGAACAAGACTGCGGCGCAGAGCACCTTCATGCGTCTCGCTGGTGGGCGTGATTTCGGCGATGCCACGAGTGTGGACGCCTTCATGACGCAGGCCGCCGCGTACGAGAGCGGTGGCGATACCTGGGACAAGATCCTCAAGGTGTTCAACACCGCATTCCGTGAGCATCCCTTCAACACGGTTCGCGCCGGTGAGCTGGAACGCTGGCGCACGAGTGGCGAGTACGACTCCATCGTGGCAGGCGGCTACACGCGTCGCGGTGAAAAGCGGCAGGGGCTGCGCGACGATTTCTCCGACGCGGCGAGCTACTACTCGGGCAAGGCCAACGCGGGCTTCTCCAGCGTGGGCGACGCCTTCGACCGCGCGCGCAATGCCTTCAACGATGCCTTCCGCACCGCCGAGCCTTCCGCCCCGCCGCCGCCGCCCGCTGAGCCACCGGCCGTGTAGCATTACCTGCGCACGGACGGCGGAATTGTGCAGGCTGGTATATTCTCCGCATGCGAGTCCTCATCGTGGGCGGGGGCGGACGAGAACACGCCCTCGCCTGGAAGCTCAAGCAGGAAGATCCCACTCTCGAGCTGTTTGCCGCACCCGGCAACCCGGGCATCGCGGAACTGGCGGAGTGTCTTCCCATCGCGGTTTCGGATCTCGCCGGCCTCGAGCACGCCGCCATCGACCGCAATGTTGACCTGGTCGTTGTAGGCCCGGAGGGGCCGCTCGAGGCGGGTATCGTGGACCGGTTTCGTGCGGCGGGACTCGCGATTTTCGGACCCACGAAAGCCGCTGCGGAAATCGAGACGTCAAAGGCGTTCGCGAAGCGCCTCATGCTCGACGCCGGTATCCCCACCGGCCGCGCCGAGATGCATACGACCGTAACGGCGGCGCACGAGGCGGTACACCGCTTTGGTGCACCAGTGGTGATCAAGGCATCGGGGTTGGCGAGCGGCAAGGGCGTCATCGTCTGCCGGACCCTGGCCGAGGCGGAAGCGGCCGTCGACGATATTCTCCAGGGAAATCGCTTTGGCGCAGCGGGCGCCGAGGTGCTCGTCGAGGAATTCATGGAGGGCGAGGAGCTGTCCGTCTTCGCCATCACCGACGGCGTTCGCTTCGTGCTGCTCCCGGGGTTGCAGGACCATAAACGTCTGCTGGACAATGACGCAGGTCCAAATACCGGCGGCATGGGCGCGTATGCTCCGGTGTCGCTCGTTGATTCGCCCGCGCCTTTGGCCGGCATCATCGACGCCACACTGCGTGCATTGGCCGAGCAGGGCCGGCCGTTTACCGGCCTGCTGTACGCCGGGTTCATGATCACCAGCACTGGCCCACGCGTGGTGGAGTTCAATTGCCGCTTCGGAGATCCTGAAACCCAGGCCCTGATGCCGTTGGTCCACACCAATCCGGGCTTACTCGACCTGCTGCTCGCAAGCGCGCGCGGAGCGCTGCCGCCGGCCGAGGTGACGCTCGACGGCGCGTGTGTGGCCACCGTGCTCGCCGCCGCGAATTATCCGGATACACCGCGCACGGGCGATGTGATCACTCTCCCGCCGCCCGAAGAGGGTGTGCTCGTATTCCACGCCGGCACCGCACGCGACGGCGACGGACGACTCGTCACGGCGGGAGGACGCGTACTGGCAGCGAGCGCCGTTGGACCAACCGTGGAGATAGCACAGCAGCGCAGCCGCGCATTTGCCGGGCAGATCGATTTTGCGGGAAAGCAGATGCGCAGCGACATCGGCATGCGCGAGGTCAACCGCCAGCACCACTCGCCCAGTGCCAGAGCTTCCGGAAACTGAGACGATCGCCCGCGATCTCGATCGGGAGATCCGCGGGCGACGCATCATCGGGGTGGTGGTCCGAAAGCCCGACGTCCTGCGGGAAGTGACCGCCAGCCTGCTGCCGAAACGGATCGTGGGTACGACGATCGGCCGTTGCTGGCGGCGCGCCAAGAATGTCGTGCTCGATCTGAGCTCGGGTGATCACCTCGTGGTGCAGCCGCGCTTTACCGGCGCCATGCTGCTCTCGCGCGGGCCGCTGCCGGAGCGTGAAGCGCTGTACTCCACCCTTCATTGCGTGCTCGACGACGGGCGCGATCTTCACTACCGGGACATTCGCCGCCTTGGCACCGTGGCGCTCATGTCGGCGGCGCGATTTGATGAATACGTGAGCGCCCTTGGCATCGAGCCCCTTGACCGAACGTTCACCGAAGAGCATTTATTGGGCATTCTCGGCGCGTCGCGACAGGTGGTGAAGAAGGTGCTCATGGACCAGCGGTTGGTGGCAGGGATCGGCAATATCTACGCAAATGAGGCGTGCTGGCGGGCCGGCGTCGACCCGTCGCGCGTGGCGAGCTCGGTGAGCGATGACGAAACGTCGCGGCTCCATGCGGGCATCGTGAGCGTGCTGACTGATTCACTCGCGGCGCGCGGTACGTCGTTCCGCGACTATCGTGACGCATCCGGGGGAAAGGGCGACTTTGAGCGGTCGCTCGCGGTGTACGGCCGCGGCGGCAAGCCATGCCTGCGTTGCGGGGCGCGGCTCGTGGAGACGCATGCGGTTGATGGACGCTCCACGGTGTTGTGCGCACGATGCCAAGAGTAAGCCTCAAGCGGCAGCCAACCCCGGAGCCTATCGTCGAGACGATGCGTGCCCACGTGCGCGCCAACGCCAGGGACAGGCCCGGGGTGTATCGCATGCTCGCCGCCGACGGCGAGATCGTGTACGTGGGAAAGTCCAAGAAGATCCGCACACGCCTACTGAGCTATTTCCGCTGCGAATACCCGGCGGACAAGGGCGCGCGGATCGTCCGCGAAGCCGCGACCATCGAGTGGGACTACCACCCGAGCGAGTTTGCGGCGCTGCTCGAGGAGCTGCGGTTGATCAAGCGGTTTCGTCCCCGCCTGAACGTCGCCATGAAAAATGATGCGCGGCACTTTGCGTTCATCAAGCTCACGCGCGGCGCGGCCGCAAAGCTGCTCGTGGTGCGCGGTGCGAGCGGCGATGACGCGCAGATCTACTATGGTCCATTCCATGGCGCACAACGTGTGAGCGAAGCAGTGCGCGAGCTCAACGACGCACTTGGACTGCGCGACTGCAGGCTCGACCAGCCCATGCACTTCGCGGATCAACCCGAGCTCTTTCAGATCTTTCCACGCACACCGGGGTGCATCCGCCACGAGATCAGGAAATGCCTTGGCCCGTGCGTGGGTGGCTGCACGGAGGCAGAGTACGAGCAGCGTGTGCAGCTGGTGCGCAGTTTTCTCGATGGTGCCGACGACGGGCCGATGAACAACCTGCGCGCAGACATGGAAGCAGCAAGCGAGCGGCTTGAGTTCGAGCGTGCGGCTTCGTACCGCGACAAGCTGCGACGGCTCGAAGAGCTGCGGCACCAGTTCATCAAGTTTCGGTTTGCCGTGGAGACACTCTCGTTCGTGTACACGGTGCCCGGATACGACGGCGATGACCGCGTGTACCTGATACGCCGTGGCCGAGTGCGCGCGGAGTACGCGATGCCGCGAAGCGAGGCAGATCGCATCCGGCTTCTCGAGATGGTGGCCGACGTATACCAGCCGGTTGAGCGGTCCGGGTCACAGATCCCGTCTCATGAAATCGACGAACTGTTGTTGCTGTCGTCATGGTTCCGGAGATTTCCGGATGAGCTGGGACGGTCGAAGGATGCGGAGGTGTTTCTGTCCAACCCGCCTATCGTGGCGTCTGCGTCGGCGGCGTGAGGTCCGCGCGCCACTCGGACCTGCATAGTGCAATGGCCTTTGAATGGGGACGCCGGTCACCCCACATCCAGTGGAATGACCTCCACCTGCGCCTGCCCATCCACGATTGTCAATCGCGCTACGCTCGGTAGGAGATTGAATCGCCGCGCCCCGGCCGCTCCCGGATTTACCACCAGCTGATGCCCAACGCGCGTCACCAGCTCGCGGTGCGTGTGTCCGTACACGATCACGTCTGCCGTGTACTTCATCACGAGCCTGGCAGGAGTCGGGCTTCCCACTTCGTGACCATGCGAGACGTGAAACGATAGTCCGCCAATGTTCCGGTCAATTGCCTCGGACAGCCGTGGATCACCAGGTGAGTCGGTGTTGCCGTATACCGCCAGCACCGGTGCAATGAGCGCGAGCTCGTCCAGAACTTCATCGCCGCCCACGTCCCCGGCATGGAGGATGAGCTCTACCCCTGCCAGCGCGTCATGGACGGATGCGCGCAACATTCCATGCGTATCCGAGATGAGACCAATGGTCGTCATTCCTCGTCGGTACCCCAGCGCCTGCCCAGCATGTGCTCGATGTTCAGATGGTCGAGGACGCGTGCGACCACGAAGTCCACCATCTCCGCGATGGTGGTTGGCCTGTGATAGAAGCCTGGGCTGGCCGGCATGACGATCGCGCCCGCACGCGTGACGCGGAGCATGTTCTCCAGATGCACGGCACTGTACGGCGTCTCCCTCGGCACCAGGATGAGCTTGCGCCGCTCCTTGAGCGCGACGTCTGCCGCCCGTTCCACGAGGGAGCGCGACGTGCCCTGGCTGATGGCGCTCAGCGTGCCCATGGAGCACGGGCAGATGACCATGCCGCGATTGCGTGCCGAACCCGAGGCTGGCGCGGCACCCCGATCGTTGTCGTCGAACGCGGTGACGAGTGCGTCCCACCGGCTCGCTCCAACCGCGTCCCGAAGCGAGTTTACCGAGGTGATATTCGTTTCAGTCTGCAGCAGGCGCAGGCCGTGCGCTGAGAGAATGAGCTGGACGGGCTGTGCAGCCACGAGCAGCTGTTCCAGCAAGCGAACGGCGTAGGGGGCTCCAGATGCACCGGTAATCGCGACGACCACGGGCAGCAAGGTCACAGACCTCGTTCCATTGCGGCCCGCATCCACGCGGCTGCGTACAGCCGCTCCGCAACGACGAAGAGGAGGAAGGTGATGCTCAACACGCCGTTGACCGTAAAGAACGCAGCGCCCAGCTTTGACAGGTCGTCCGCCTTCACGAGAGTGTGCTCATAAATCAGAACGGCGGCCGCAATCGCCACGCCAATGAAATAGATCACCATGCTGCCCGCACCAATGCCCGTTGCAATCAGCATGAGGATTGTCGTCACGTGCATGGCCCGCGCAAACACGATGGCGCGCTGAACACCAATGGCGGCAGGAATGGAGTGCAGCGCGTTGCTCCTGTCGAAATCGACATCGGGCAGCGCGTAAAGAATGTCGAAGCCGCCCACCCATGTGGCGACCGCCAGTGCGAGTGCACACAGCATCCACCACACCGGGCTCCAACGCCCCGCGACCGCCAGGTACCCACCCACCGGCGCAATGGACAGCCCGAGTCCGAGCACGAGATGCGCAAAGCGCGTAAAGCGTTTTGTGTAGCTGTAGAAGAACACCCACGCGAGCGCGATTGGCGCCAGCGCGAAGCACAGCGGGTTCAGTGCCCGGGCTGCCAAAACGAATACCATGGACGCAACGGCCACTGATACCCACGCCTCGCGCACACCCAGCACCCCACGCGGAATCTCCCGCATCTTTGTGCGGGGATTTCGTGCATCGTACTCGCGATCGACAATCCGGTTGAAGCCCATCGCGGCAAAGCGTGCGGCCGTAAAGGCCAGCACCGTCCACGCCACGCTACGCCACGTCACCGGATAGCGATACGACGCCAGCGTGACCCCCACGAGCGCAAAGGGCAAGGCGAACACGGTATGCGGCAACTTCACGAAGCTCGCATACAGCGACAACCTCGACGTTCCCTGGAATGTCTGGCCTTCGCGCGCCGGATGCTGCGTTGGCGCGCTCACCCTGGCACGATGCCCAGCGACGGCCACATGGCATCCACCGACGCCTTCGTCACATCGTCCATCACGATCACCGGCGGCCAATCGCGTGTGAATCCCTCTTCGGGCAGCTTCTTCGTGGCGTCCATTCCCATCTTGGATCCATAGGTAAAGGCGCGCGACGAATGGTCGAGCACATCCATGGGCCCCATGGTGAACCGTGTGTCGCGCTCGGGGTCGATGTTATTGAGCGCCACCCACCATGCCTCCTGCGCATTGCGTACGTCGACCCAGTCATCGACCACGACGAGCACCTTGGCCAGCGACATCAGCCCCTGCCCCCAGAGCGCATTCATCACCTTGTAAGCCTGCCCCGGATATTCCTTCTTGATGCTCACGAACACGAGGTTGTGAAAGATCCCCTCGGCGGGCATGTGATAGTCCACGATCTCGGGAATCGTCAGCTTCAGCAGCGGCAGGAAGATCCGCTCGGTGGCATGACCGAGATAGAAATCCTCCATGGGCGGACGCCCGACAATCGTCGCCGGAAAAATGGGATCGTGCCGCATGGTGATCGCCGTGACATGCACCAGCGGATACAGGTCGGCAAGCGAATAGAAACCCGTATGATCGCCAAAGGGACCTTCGGTCACGAGCGACTCCGCCGGATCGATGTAGCCCTCGAGCACGAAGTCGGCATCGGCAGGTACCTCGAGGTCACATGTGATGGCCTTTGCCAGCGTGACCGGCTTGCTGCGCAGAAAGCCGGCGAAGATGAATTCGTCGACCGTTGGCGGAAGCGGAGCCGACGCGGAATACATGGACGCCGGATCCGCACCGATCGCGATGACCACCGGCATCTTTTCGCCACGCTCTGCCATCTCGCGCCAGTGGGCCGCACCGACCTTGTGGCGCTGCCAATGCATGGCCAGGGTATTCCTGCCCAGCTGCTGGATGCGATACATGCCCACATTGCGGATGCCGCGCTTGGGATCGCGCGTGATCACCATGGGCAGGGTGATGTACGGACCACCGTCCTCGGGCCAGCACTGCATGATGGGCAGCTTGTCGAGGTCCACCTCGTCACCGCGCCACACCACGTCCTGGCACGCCGGCCTGGCCGACGTCATGCGCGGCGGAAACTTTGCAACTTCCATGAGCCTGGGCAGCATTGACAGCTTGCCCATGATGCCCTCGGGCACCTTGAGGTCGAGAAGCCGGGTAATGCGGTCGCCGTGGTCGTCGAGCGTCTCGACCCCCAGCGACATGGCCATCCGCGTCATCGAACCAAAGAGATTGATGCCCACCGGATAGGCTGACCGGGTGCCGTCCTTGAGAAGGACATGCTCGAACAGCAACGCCGGACCACCGCCCGGCATCTTCATGACGCGGTCGCTGATCTCGCACAACTCGAGATGTGCGCGCACCGGCTGCTTGATGCGAACGAGCTCGCCGGCGGCTTCTATTGCTTCAACGAACTGGCTGAGAGTATCGAGGGCCACGTGTGTACGCGAAAGGATATGTCGTCCCGAGCGAAGCGCAGGAACCTACGGTTTCGTGCCTGCATGAATCGCGGCGATGCCGAAGCTGAGCGATTCCCATTTCACCGCCAGGAAGCCCGCTGCCGTCATCCGCCGCGCGAGCTCCGGCTCCGCCGGGAAATGTGCGACGGACTTTGGCAGATACTTGTACGCGGACCTGTGTCCGCTGATCACGCCGCCAATGAACGGCAGCACATGATGAAAGTACGCGTGATAGAACGTACGCACGACGGCTGACCTGGGCGTCGTGAACTCGAGGATCACGAAGCGCGCACCGGGCTTGAGCACGCGAAACACTTCCCGGAGCGCAATGTCCAGCGACGCCACGTTGCGGATGCCGAATGCCACCGTCGCACCGTCCACCGAGCTGTCACGCAGGGGCAGCAGCTGTGCGTCCGCACCCACGGGCCCGAGCCGTTCGGGCGGGGCCTTTCCCGCGCCGGCGCGCAGCATGGGCACGGCGAAATCCGCCCCGATAATGAAGCCCGCAAAACCAGGCTGCCGGTTCAACTCGGCGCCCACGTCGAGCGTGCCGGCACACAGGTCCAGAAAAGTGCCCGTTGGCGTGCGCGACCACGCCAACGCCCGAAGTGCCCGCCGGCGCCAGATGACGTCGATGTTCAGGCTGAGCAGGTGGTTGAGCAGGTCGTAGCGCGGCGCGATTTCCTCGAACACCGTGCGCACGTACGCACGTTTTTCGGAGCCGCCCTCCGCTGCCAAGCCGGCGCGAGTCAGTTCCACATCTGCATCGAGCATCATGGTAAAGTCGCGGAGCGCCAGAGGCAGGGCAAGCGCGTGGCTGGATTGCGCGTGCAGCGGCGAATACTTTTCCGTCTGCTTCACGACGCTCGGCACTCCGGGCGGCGCGGCCCCGCAAACCCCGATGCTCCGCGCCCTCGATCTCAGCAACCTGCCCGATGCCGACGTCGTCGCCCTTGCAATGGAAGGGCGTGACGCCGCACATCGCGAGCTGATCAAGCGCTACGAGCGGCCGGTCTTTTCGCTCGTGTTCCGCATGGTACGCAACCGTGAGCTTGCCGAAGACCTCACGCAGGACACCTTCGTCAAGGTGCTCTCGCACCTCGACCGCTACCGCACCGACTTCAAGTTCTCGTCGTGGCTGTTCAAGATCGCCAACAATGTAGCCATCGATCATCTGCGAAGGCGACAGCTGGATACAATCAGCATCCACGGCTCCGAGCATGCGGGAACGATCGAGGCGGTCGAAAGCTCCCGGTTCGACATCGGCGACGAGTCCGAGAATGCGCACGACGAGATGGAAGCCAAGGAGCTGGGGTCTGCCATCGAGCAGGCCATTGCCAGTCTCCGGCCCGAGTATCGTTCCTGCATCCTGCTGCGGCACGTGGAAGGGAGGTCCTATGAGGAGATCGCCAGTACCCTCGACCTTCCGCTCGGGACCGTCAAGACCTACATCCATCGCGCCCGCCACGAGCTCCGGCGGGCGCTGGAGCATACCAGAGAGTGACGTACCGCACACAGACTGGCCATTTTCTTCCGGTTGAAACTCATTCCGTCCAGCGTCCGTACACAGGTACAGAGCCACGATGAATCATCGACACCTACTCCCCAACGAGATCGACCTTCTGGTCGACGGCGAAGCCGGCTTCGGCGTCGCCCCGCTTCGCGCACACCTCGACGAATGCGCCGAGTGCCTCGAGCGGTTCGAGGATGCGCGCGTCGTGGTGGATGCGCTGGAGTCCATTCCGCATTTTGCGCCCGATTCGCGGCTTGCCGATCGGGTCATGGCCCGGGTGCCGGTCTTTGTTCCGGCTCACGTGGCGGCGCGCGACTCGGTGGTCCGGTGGCTGCCCCAGGCCGGTCCGGCCCGCATTGCGGCGGCCGCGGTGTTCGCGTCGGCCACAGGGCTGCTCACCCTTGGCCTCGTCTGGCTCGCGGCACAGGGCGACGCCGCGGTGTTCATGACGGGGCTGCTGAGCGACCGTCTGCGGTTCCTCGTGGTGGGCGCCGGCCGCGACGTGGTCGTGTCGGTGCTGGGCGAGCCGGCACTGGCCGCGCTGCAGGCCACCGGCGCCATTGGCGTCTCGCTCCTGCTGGCCGGGTTTGCCATTACCGCTTTCGGAACAGTCGCCGGCATACGGCGTCTGGCTACCGCCGGCCGTCATTAGCATGGGCGCCGGCGCTCGCAGCATCGGAGCCGCGCTCGTCTGTTTTCTCCCTGGCCTGGTGATCGCGCAGGGAGCGAGCCGCGCAAATCTTTCTCGAGATCTTGAACGCCTGTCCAAGGGCGAGCTCATCAGCGGTCTCCCACCGGCAGACAGCGTGTCGCCTGGCCCACGCACCATCCCGGCGGGCACGACTGTGCGCGGCACGGTGGTCGCCCAGGGTCCCATTGAGGTCCTCGGCCGTGTGGAGGGCTCCGTCGTCAGTCTCGCCGGTGATGTCACCGTGCATCGTGGCGGCGTTGTTGGAAAGGATGCCGTCGCGGTAGGCGGTCACGTCAACGCAGACAGTGGCCAGGTACTCGGTGAGATTCGGGCCATGTCCGCGCTGCCTGCGCTCCTGGGCACGT
Source organism: Gemmatimonadota bacterium (assembly GCA_028287285.1). GTDB lineage: Bacteria > Gemmatimonadota > Gemmatimonadetes > Gemmatimonadales > Gemmatimonadaceae > AG11. Next base: position 12,442 of record JAQBPY010000056.1, on the reverse strand, counting down.
CGCCAGCGGTTTTGGACGTCCGCACCCCCGCGCAACGCACCCTCTACGCCACGAAGCTCGTTGCGTGCACGTTCGGGGTGCTGCTCTTTGTTGCGGCTGGTGTGCTGTTGTTCGCAGGCCGCAATCTCGACGAAGTCGTGGCCACCATCGAGAGTCAGTTCGTCCGAACCTTCTGGTTCGGCATTCTGGGACAGCTGGCGGTTCTGCCCGCGCTGCTCGTGCTCATTGTGGCCTGCGTGCTGAGCCTGATCGGCATCCTGCTCATTCCGTTCGCCATCGTGGCCTATGCCATTGCGGCGGCCGGGCTCATCACCCTGGGCTTTCTCGCCGTCGCACGCCTCGTGGGCGGTGCGCTCTGGCAGCGCGGCGACGGTCAGGACAGGATGCGCGCGCTCGGTGCGCTCGCTATGGGCATCGCGCTGTTTTTTGTGCTGTGGATGGTCGCGGCACTGGTGGCCTGGGCGCCAATGGCCGCCACCGTCGTCCGCGCGGCGGCGCTGGCCGCGACATGGGCCGCCGTCACGCTCGGTCTGGGTGCGGCAATTCTCTCGCGGGCCGGCACGCATCGGCGGGTGGCCGGCGCAGTGGCCGGGCGCCCGCCGGAGCTCGCGGCCTGGCAAACGCCAACGCCCATTGCCGGTATTCCCGCGGCACGTCGCACCGTCGGCGCCGCGCGCGAGAGGCGCTGACATGAAGCTCGCTCGCGTGATGGCGGCGCTCGTCGCGCTCCTGCCAGGCAGCATGCGCGCGCAGAGTGCGCCTCTCTGGCGCAGCGTGGACATTGCCCGCCAGCTGCGGGACACGCTGCCGCAACGCGTGCGCGTGCAGTACACCGCCGGCAAGGTGGATGTGCGCGGAACCAGCGACCCGATGTTGTACTCCATGCACCTTCGGTACGACGAACGTCGCACCGTCCCCGTGCATCTCCATGATCCTGACCAGCACAGCACGTCGCTTGGCCTCGAGGCCCGCGGCGGCGCATCGCGCGCATCGGGGCAGAGCGAAGACGGTGAGCTCAGACTCATGCTCACGCGCGCGGTGCCGCTCGATCTCGAGCTGGATTTTGGAGGAACGCAATCATCGCTGGACCTGGGCGAGATGTCGCTGCATTCGCTACGCCTCGACTGCGGTGCGACGGATGCATCGCTGCTGTTCTCGCGTCCCAATCGCGTGGCCATGCGCGACCTGGATGTGAACGTCGGCGCAGCGGATTTCACCGCCAGCCGCCTCGCCAACGCCAATGCGGAGCGCATGCGCGTGAGCGCAGGCGTGGGCAGCCTGGATCTCGATTTCAGCGGCAAGTGGACGCATGACCTTGCGGTCACCACTCGGCTCACTGTTGGCAAGCTGACGTTGCGCATTCCCGATGACGTCGGCGTCCGGATCGAGGTGCAGCGTGTGGCCACCGGATTCGAGCACGCGGGACTCGTGAAACGCGACGACGGCGCATGGTACTCCACCAACTTCGATGCCGCGCCCTTCAAGCTTCGTGTGCGCGCCGAAACGTTCTTCGGCAAGATCGACGTCCAGCACTCGGCGCAATAGCCGGCGGGCGGCTGAACTGGTTCAGGCCGGCTTGAGTGCGCTCGCTGCCGCCGCCACGGCGGCGGCAATCCTGGACAGCGCCTTTGCTGCCGACGAATTGGGATCGGCATTCACGATGGGCAAGCCGCTGTCGCCACCCTCCATTACGCGAGGATAGAGCGGCACCTGCCCAAGGAGCGGAAGGTCCACAGACTTTGCCAATCGCTCGCCACCGCCCGAGCCGAACAGCGCCGAGGGCTTGCCGCAATGCGGACATTCGAACCAGCTCATGTTCTCGACGATACCCAGCACAGGGACGCCGACGCGCTGAAACATCTTTACGCCGCGCAGCGCATCACCGACGCTCACGTCCTGCGGCGTGGTCACGATGAGCGCGCCGTCTACCTGCGTTGCCTGCACGAGCGAGAGTTGCGCGTCGCCGGTGCCTGGCGGCATGTCGACGAAGAAATAGTCGAGCTGTCCCCAGGCCACGTCGGCGATGAACTGCGTGATGATCTTCATCACGATGGGCCCGCGCCAGATTGCCGGCTGATCCGCTTCGATCATTGTGCCAAGCGACATGATCTTTACGCCGTATGCCTCGAGCGGAATGATCTTCTCGTTGATGACCGACGGCTGTCCGGACACACCCATCATGCGCGGAATGTTCGGCCCGTAGATGTCGGCATCCATGAGTCCGACGCGTGCTCCGCTCGCGGCGAGCGCGACGGCCAGATTCACGGCGACCGTGGACTTGCCCACGCCGCCCTTGCCCGACGACACGGCGATGATCTTGCCGAGATTCGGGTAGTGCTTTGGCGTGGGCGCCGAGGGTCGTGCGGGGGCAGCGGGCGCCTGGTCCATGACCGGCAGCATGCGGCTCTTGGCCGGTGCAGGCGGACCATCGGGCAGCTTCACCGGTTTTACCTCGAGCTGCACGTCGGTGACGCCATCCACGCCGGCCACAGCCTGGCGAATGGTTTTTGCGAGCGTGGGATCGTCGTCCCTGGTGAGGAGCAGGGTGAGGTGCACCTTGCCATCGGGGGTGGACGCGATATCACGCACTTGCTGTGTGGAATAGACGTCGGCGCCGGTGCGCGGATTTCTGATATTCGAGAGCGTCTTCGCGACGCGCTCCTGGAGTGTGGGAGGCATTCAGGAACAATAATGATGATGTGGCCGAAAGAGTGTTCAACTTTTGTTATCTCTTGCTGCCGGAATCCGTACGCCCTATGCTGAATGGAGCGCGCGCGCCGGCGCGGTATTCGAGGGACATTCAACGGGTCTGACCATGCGAGCCATGAACCGGGCAACAGTCGCGATCGCCGCAATCGTCGTTCTCTGCGCTCCTGGCGTTTCGCTGTCGGCGCAGGAAACGGCCGCCGTTCAGCGGCCATCGTCGGACCTCATCACCCGCGAACAGATTCTCGACACGAAATCGTCGTCCGTGTACGAGGTCATCGAGTCGATTCACAACAACTGGTACAACGTCCGCATTCCAGCGCCGTCCAATCGCGCGAACGCCAGGATCGACAGCACCGGGAAGACCGCCGGATACAATGACGACGTCAACCCGAGCGGGCGCTCTGCGCCCGGTGCGTCGGGCGGAATTCAGGTCTACATCGACGGCAGTCGTGTTGGCGGAACCGATGAGCTCAAGAAGATCCGCTCGGCCGACGTCTATTCCATTCGCCGCTACAACGGCACGGAGGCGCAGGCGCGTTTTGGCATCGGCCATTCCGCGGGCGCCATCGTGGTCTCCACGATGACGAATGGGCAGAAGACGCCCTGAGCTCCTGGTGCAATCGCCAAGCCGCCGCCCGCGAGCCTGGGCGTCGCGATGCAACCGCATATCTCAATCTCACATGAAAATAGCATTCAAAAGCCAACGCCTTTCGTGGTGAGCTTAATGCGCATCAGCGAATTGTTCGCAGCCATGTAGAGCGTGGATCCGTCATCACCAAAAGCGCAGTTCGCCGTTGGCTGCCCGGTGATGATCGTGCCAAGGTGCTTTCCGGCAGGCGAGATGACGAGGATGCCTCCCGGACCAGCCGCAAAGAGATTCCCCTTTGTATCGACTCGCAATCCATCGGGGAGCCCTTTCCTGCCGGCCCTGGCGAGTGCCGACGCATCGAACAGAACCCGACCCTGGGCAATGGTACCGTCGGCCCGGACATCATATGCCATCCACACGGCGCGATTGGCTTCCGTGTTGGACACGTAGAGTGTTTTTTCGTCCGGTGAAAATGCAATTCCGTTCGGAAATGCGAGCTCCCTCGTGAGCAGTGTCACCTCACCACTCGGCTTCAGACGATACACGCCGCTGTAGGGAATTTCCTTGGCCGGGTCATTGTTCAATCCCTCGAGTCCAAAGGGCGGATCGGTGAAGTAGATATCTCCGTTCGACCTGATGGCCAGGTCGTTGGGGGAATTGAATCGTTTGCCCTCATGGCGCGCGGCCAGTGTCGTCTTTGTGTACTGGCCTTCGTTCAGACGGGCAATCTGACGGTTGCCATGATCTGCCATTACGAGAGTGTCGTGGGCATCGAAGGCCAGGCCGTTGCTGCCAAGCTCGCGGCCTGGCGGATTGGGAGTCGTGAAGCCGGCTGGTCTAAGAAAAACAGAGATACCCTGCCCTTCCTTCCATTTGTAAATGGTATTTCTTGGAGCGTCGCTAAAGAGGAGGTACCCGCCCCGCTTGCGCCATGCCGGCCCCTCAGCCCAATCAAAGCCGTCCGCCAGCTTCTCGATCTTCGCGCCAGGCGCGATGAGGGACGCAAGCGCCGGATCGAGACGCTCCACCTCGCCGACCCCGGGAAAAGACTGGGCGCCGAGCAGGCGGGCGGTGGTCATGAGTGTGCCAACCAATGCGGCCATGGTGCCAGTGTGTATCATGGCCCCAAAGTGGCGGCTGGCGCCACGATGTCAAATCAGCATCATTTGCGTCATGCGAAACTCAATCCTCGTGATGGTGGCTTTGATCCTGAGCGGTTGTTCCCAGAGCATGGCCAATCGTCACCAGAGTGATCCAGGTACCGCCGGCAATGGCACGGAGCGCCAGCCGGGCCCGTACACGCCGCCTGCTGAAGTGGTGGCCCGCGCTCCCGGTGCGCCGGAAGGACGGTTGTCGCCCGCGGACTTGTACAAGAGCAAGATCTTTGAGGGATACAATTTCAAGTACCGCATCTACGTGCCCGCACAGTACCGGCCCGGCATACCGGCGGCGCTGATGGTCTTCCAGGACGCCAGCAGCGTCTACCTGGGCCTCATGAATACACCGACCGTGCTGGACAACCTGATCTACTCCGGCGACATGCCGGTGACGATCGGCTTGTTCATCGACCCCGGCACGCCCAGTGGCACGTACGTGACGGCGAACGATCGTGACAAACGCGCCCTCGAGTATGACACGCTCTCGGATCGGTATGCGAACTTCCTCATCAACGAGATCATTCCGGACGTCGTGAAGCCGAAATACGACCTGGTCAATGATCCGGACGGCTGGGCCATTGGCGGCCAGAGCTCGGGCGGCATTGCTGCATTCACGGTGGGCTGGCAGCGTCCAGACCGGTTTCGGAAAATCCTCACCCACAATGGCAGCTTCGTGAACATTCGTGGCGGCGGTGCGTACCCCGCCATGATCCGGGATGCCGAGCCCAAGCCGCTGCGGGTGTACCTGCTGAGCGGCACGGCGGACCTGGACAACGAGTATGGAAAGTGGCTCGATGCGAATACGGCGATGGCGGCAGCCCTCGCTGAAAAGGGGTACGCGTACCGCTTCCGGCCGGGCGATGGAGCGCATTTTCCGCCTGTCCAGGCGCAGGCAGATTTCCCGAGCGCCCTCCGCTGGCTCTGGCGCGGATACTCGCTCAGGTAGTTGTCATTGCGGCGACGGCTGGTTGTCGACAGACTTGTCATCGGCAATTAGTTAGCGCAAGGTATTATTGTTTTGTATACAGAGTCATCTGCTCACTTGTTCAATCGGGGTTGGTCATGACGGTTACCCGCATTCTGATCGGAGCGCTCGCCCTATCCCAGCTGAGCCTCCCAGCAAGGGCGCAAACACCTGGTGCGCCACAGCAGACGCCGGCCCAGATCGCCGCACGAAACGAGGAGCAGGCCAGGATTCGAGCCGCGTCCGAGGCCGATCGCAAGGCGATGCTGGATCTCCTCGGGATCAAGGATCCACCGCCGCCGGCCACGACGGGTGACAAGGACCCCAACCGACGCCCGGAGCTCGTCCAGCGGCCCAACGCCCCCACCAACAACTGGTATGACGCGGCCGGCAACACCTACGTCCGCTCGCAGTGGGGCAATTGGAACAACTACGACGAATCCCGCGCCGGCCCGACGGTGGCCACGCCGGATCCGCTCGTGATGAAAAATGGAACGCGCGTGACGTCGGCGGCGCAGTGGTGGAGCAAGCGCCGGCCGGAAATCCTGAATGACTTTTTGACGGAGATCTACGGCAAGACGCCCGCCTTCACCCCGGCCGTGAAGTGGGAGGTCGTTTCCACGGATTCGACGACATTTGCCGGCAAGGCGATCGTGAAGAAGATCGTGGGGCATGTGGACAACGCCCGTTATCCCGCCGCAAAACCGAGTGTCGACATCACGCTGTACCTGCCCGCGCGGCGCTCGGGGCGAGTGCCGGTCATCGTGGGCGGCGGTGGATTTGGGGCGCCGGGACAACTTCCGGCCACTGTCCAACAAGTGCTGGACATGGGCTGGGCCTCCGCGAGCGTGAATACGAACAACGTGCAGGCAGACAATGGCGCCGGCCTGAAGGAGAGCATCATCGGTCTGATGAGCGATGGCAAGCCCCGCAAGCCGGACGACTGGGGGGTGCTCGCGGCGTGGAGTTGGGGCTACAGCCGCGCCCTCGACTACCTCAGCGCCGATCCGGCAATTGACGGGACCAAGGCGGCGATTCACGGCCACTCCCGCGGCGGCAAGGCAGCGCTTCTTGCCGGTGCACTCGATCAGCGCTGGGCGATCGTGTGGCCGAGTTGCTCGGGGGCGATGGGTTCGTCGCTCGAAAAGCGCGGATGGGGCGAGACGATCGACAACGTGGCCGGCTCGAGTGAGTACCACTGGATGGCCGGCAACTTTCTGAAGTACGCCGGCCATTGGGACGCGATGCCCACGGATGCACACGAGCTCATCGCGCTCGTGGCACCGCGTCCGGTGTTCAATACGGGTGGCACCGACGACCAGTGGTCGGATCCGCATGGCGAATTTCTCGCCTCCGTGGGGGCTGATCCCGTCTACACGCTGCTTGGCGCCAGGGGACTTGGCACCACGACGATGCCGGCACTGGATGTGGCACTCATCGACGGCGAAAACGCCTTCCGCAATCACACAGGCGGCCATACGGACGCGCCGGACTGGCCCACGTTTCTCCAGTTTGCCAAGCGTCACTTCGACCAGCCGCGTGTCGCATACCTGGACGAGACCAAGTCGTTCGAGGAGCGCACCGCGGATCTCGTTGCACGCATGACGCTGGAAGAAAAAGTCTCGCAGATGAAGGACGTGGCGCCGGCAATCGAGCGCCTTGGCGTGCCGGTTTACAACTGGTGGAACGAGGGTCTCCACGGCGTTGCGCGCGCACAACTCGCGACCGTATTTCCGCAGGCCATCGGCTTCGCGGCAACGTGGGACGACAACCTCGTCTTCAGGATGGCAAACGTCATCTCCGACGAATTCCGCGCGAAGCATCATGACTACCTGCAGCAGGGTTTGCACCAGCGGTACCAGGGGCTCACCATCTGGTCCCCGAACATCAACATCTTCCGCGATCCACGATGGGGACGCGGGCAGGAGACGTACGGAGAAGATCCGTTCCTGACGGGACGCATCGCCGTTCCCTTCATCAAGGGGTTGCAGGGCGATGATCCCAAATACTTCAAGACCATCGCGACGGTGAAACACTTCGCCGTGCACAGCGGGCCGGAACCCGATCGCCACGGCTTCGACGCCGTTGTCTCTGAAAGGGACCTGCGTGAGACATACCTGCCGCAATTTGAAACGGGCATTCGCGAAGGCGGTGCCTACTCATTGATGTGCGCCTACAACCGCATCGACGGCAAGGCCGCGTGCGCGCAGGACATGCTGGAGCAGAACATCCTGCGCGGCGAGTGGAAGTTTCCGGGCTACATCGTGTCGGATTGCGGCGCGATTGACGACATCTACCTGAGACATAAGGTTGCTCCCACGGCCGCTGCCGCCGCCGCGCTCGCCGTAAAGACCGGCACCGATCTCGATTGCGGCCGTGTCTACCCGAATCTCGTGGACGCCGTGGCGCAGGGGCTCATTACGGAGAGCGAAATCGATGTCTCCGTGAAGCGCCTTTTTCTCGCGCGCATGAAGCTCGGAATGTTCGACGCGTCGGAGCACGTGAAGTGGGCGCAGATTCCGAAGTCCGTCCTCGACCAGCCGTCGCACCGCGAGCTCGCTCGGCAAGTTGCGCGGGAGTCGATGGTGCTGCTCAAGAACGCGAAGAACACGTTGCCGCTGAAGAAGTCGGCCGGCACCATTGCGGTCATCGGTCCCAATGCGGATCAGGCTCGCATGCTCCTCGGCAACTACAACGGCGAGCCTGCTGACCCGATCACGCCACTGCGCGGGATCCGTGAAGCGGTGGGCGCGAGCTCCAAGGTGGTATACGCGCGCGGCTCCGACCTCGCCGAAAATTTCCCGGTGCTCGATCTTGCCCCTGCGTCGGTGTTCGTGACCCCCGATGGCACGCCGGGGCTGCGGGTGGACTTCTTCAATGGACAGTCGGCGGCGGGCACGCCATTGTTCAGCCGCGTGGACTCCACGTTGAACGTGGCGTGGGAAGAGGCCGCTCCGCGCGTGGACATGAATGCCGAAGACTTCAGCGTCCGCTGGAGCGGAGCGTTCCATGCGCCGCAGACAGGCACCTACCGGCTTGGCCTCATCGGCACGATGAAGTTCCAGCTCTACCTGAACGACAGTCTCATCTTCCGGTCGCGGTACCCGACACATGATGGCGAATATCCTGATCCACGCCTCGTGCAGAGCACGCCGCTGCAGCTCGAGGCGGGCAAGGATTACAAGATTCGGGTCGAGTCGCAGGAGACATACGGCGACGCGCAGCTTCAGATGATCATGTCCACGCCGCACGAGACGCTCGAAGCCGAAGCGGTGCGTGTGGCGCAGTCGGCGGACGTAGTGGTAATGGTGCTCGGACTCACCGCGCGTCTCGAAGGCGAGGAAATGCCCGTGCTGATCGACGGCTTCAAGGGCGGTGATCGCACGAAGATCGATTTACCGGCGCCGCAGGAAAAGCTGCTCGAATCCATCGCGAAGCTCGGCAAGCCCACGGTGCTCGTGCTGTTGAATGGCAGCGCGCTCGCGGTGAACTGGGCGCAGGACAATGTGCCGGCGATCGTGGAAGGATGGTATCCGGGCCAGGCGGGAGGCAGCGCACTCGCCGACGTGCTGTTCGGTGATTACAACCCGGCAGGCCGCCTGCCCGTGACGTTTTATCGCGACACGACTGACCTTCCCGCATTTGCGAACTACGACATGAAGGGCCGCACGTACCGTTACTTCAAGGGCACGCCGCTGTATCCGTTCGGCCACGGCCTCAGCTACACGACCTTTGGCTACTCGAACCTCAAGACGTCCGCGCCGACGCTCACGTCGAACGGCTCGGTGACCGTGAAAGTGGACGTAAAGAACACGGGCAGGCGCGCCGGCGACGAAGTAGTGCAGATGTACGTGAAGCACATCGGCTCGAAGGTAGAACGCTCGAACCGCGAGCTGCGCGGCTACAAGCGTGTGTCGCTCAAGCCGGGCGAGACGAAAACCGTATCATTCGCGCTGCCTGCAAGCGCCGTGGCCTACTGGAACGCCGATACGCACGCATGGACAGTCGAGGACGACACGGTACAGATCGACGTCGGCGCATCGTCGGCAGATCTGCGGGTGAACAAGAAGATCAAGGTCACCAGCAAGAAGTAGGTCTCATGTTGCCGGCGACAGGAACACGCGCGCACGGTCCACAACCTGATCTCTGATTGCCGCGAGCTCGCCGGCGATCAGGGCGCCCGACGCTTTCGCGTGGCCGCCGCCGCCGAACTCACGCGCGAACGCGTTGACGTCGGTGCTCCCGATGCTACGGAACGACACCTTCACTTTTCCGTGACCAAGATCGCGGAAAAAGAGCGCCATGCGGGTACCGGCAATGGAGCGCGCGTGCTCCACGATGCCGTCCAGGTCTTCCGATTTCACGCCGTACTTTTCCAGCGCGTCAGCCTGCATGGTGAGCCAGGTGAGCCCGTGCTCATCATCGACCTGCAGCGTACCGAGGACGTCTGCCATGAGTCGAATGCGCCCAGCCGGCGCCGACGCATAGATGCGCGAGTACATCTCCTCGGGATCCACGCCGTAGGCCAATAGCTCGGCCGCCACAGCGAGGCACCGCGGCGACGTATTGCTGAAGCGAAAGCCGCCGGTATCCGTGAGCATGCCCGTGTAGAGCGAGCGTGCAATGGCAGGCGTGATCTCCCAGCCCATTACCATCGCCACATCATACACCAGCTCGGCGGTGGCGCATGCGGTAATGTCACTTACCCCATGCGGGCCGGCAGGATCATCCGAGGCAACGTGATGATCGATCACGAGCTTGGGTACATCGAGCGCGCGCACGGAGTCGGTCAACACGCCGAGCCGCTTGACGTCACTGATGTCGAGCACGATGAGGAGATCGATGCCCTTGAGTGCCCTGGAGCCCTTGCCCGTGCGATCCACGACGTCCGTGCCCAGGAGAAAGTCGAACATGTCCGGCCACGGCGTGGGATTCACGATGTGCGGCACGAGGCCATGCGCCGTCAGCATTCTCGCGAGCGCACTCTCGGATCCGCAGCCGTCGCCGTCGGCGTTGAGATGCGTGCTGAGCGCCACCTTGCGGCCGGCAACCAACTCATCCGCAAACGATTCGATGGCTGCGCGGCGCTGTGGGGGTACTGCCAGTAGATCGTGAGACACGTGGAGATGGTTGGAGAAAAAGCAGGTCCTTTGCTACGCCCAGGACGGCAAGATGCAAAAGCGGCGCTCCAGAGGAGCGCCGCTTCAAGATAATGCCGACGACCGCCGTGAATTACCGCAGCGAGCCGGACTTTTCCAGCTTGGAGTGCGACTTCCCGTAGCTGAAGTAGAACACCAGGCCAATGGCCAGCCACACACCGAGCCGGATCCAGTTTGGCAGACCAAGCCCGAAGATCATCAGGCCACAAGTGAGAATGCCAAGCGTGCACACCACCGGCACCGCCTTGACTCTGAATGCGCGCGGCAGCTCGGGGCGCTTCACGCGAAGCATCCACACGCCGGCGCACACCAGCATGAAGGCGAACAGCGTTCCGATGCTCGTCATCTCGCCCACGATGTCGCCGGGGATGAATCCGCCGAAGATCGCGGTGAACACGAAGAACAGCATGTTCGCCTTCCACGGCGTCTTGAACCTGGGGTGCAGCTCCGAGAACACCTTGGGCACGAGTCCATCGCGGCTCATGGAATAGAACACGCGCGACTGGCCGAGCAGCATGACGAGAATGACCGACGAGAAGCCCGCGAGGATGGCGACCGTCACGAACTTCCCGAGCCAGGCATAGCCCGTCATGTACTTCTGGATGGCGAAGGTGACCGAGGCTTCCTTGCCGAACGTGCGGAAGTCTTCAACCGTCGCAACGCCACTCAGCACGTAGGAGAACAACACGTAGAGAATGGTGCAGACGACAAGCGAGCCAAGGATGCCGATGGGCATGTCGCGGCTCGGATTTTTTGCTTCCTGCGCCGCGGTAGACACGGCGTCAAAACCAATGAACGCAAAGAACACCACGCCGGCGGCGCCCACGATTCCCATGAAGCCACCGTACGCGTGCGTGATGCCTTCGTGCGTCGTGTACGTCGTGGCCGCGGGAATGAACGGCGTGTGGTTCGCGGGGTTGATGAAGCCCCAGCCAATCGCGATCACCATGACGACGATGGCAACCTTCGTGATCACGATGAGGTTGTTGACGAACGCCGACTCCTGCGTGCCGCGCACGAGCAGCGCCGACATGAGGAACAGGATGGCGATGGCCGGAATGTTCACGATGCCATGGACACCCGGACTGCCGACCATGGTCTCGAATGGAGAATGGCACCATTCGTATGGTATGTGAAGCCCGACGTACTCCAGCACCTTGTTGAAGTACTCACTCCACGCGATGGCGACTGTGGCGGCACCAACCGCGTATTCGAGTACCAGATCCCAACCGATGATCCAGGCGATCAATTCGCCCATCGTCACGTACGAGTACGTGTACGCGCTGCCGGCAATTGGAATGATGGACGCAAACTCGGCATAGCACAGACCGGCAAATGCGCAGCCGATGCCGGCAAGGATGAACGAGTACACAACGGACGGACCGGCGCGCTCGGCGATGGCAGCGGCGGTACGGACAAAAAGCCCCGCGCCGATGATTGCGCCGATGCCCAGCGCCACCAGTGCGAAGGAGCCGAGCGTTCGCTTCAGGCCGCCTTCGGCCGCGGACTCGCTGTCGGCGAGCAGTGCGTCAATCGACTTCGTGCGAAATAGTGTTCCAGCCACGCTGTTCTCCCTTGAGTGGTTGTCGATTGTTGACGGAATACGAGCGGTGGGCCGGCCGGTGCGGCCGTCTTGCATACAATAATGTCGACAGAAACGATATGAATGTCAATCCGTTTCGTCGACCGAATTCCCAGACACACGAATACGACAGAACGATGCCTCGCGCAAGCAACCAGCGACAGCAGGAAGCTACAAACTGTAGTTGGGCGCCTCGCGCGTGATCGTCACGTCATGCGGATGTGATTCGCGAAGTCCGGCAGCGGTGATACGCACGAAACGTGTCTCGGAGCGAAGCAGCTC
>JAQBPY010000037.1 GCA_028287285.1 Gemmatimonadota bacterium | reverse complement strand
ACACCGGTTGTTGATTGCGTCTGGCCCGCATTGACGCGCGTGGCGGCTGATGTGGCAGTAATCGCAGGAATGTAGGCGCCAAGCGTCGTCCGCTTGTACGACCGCGCGATCTGGACGCCTCCTGTACCGGACGCAACGAGGGGACTGACGGCGAGCGCGCGCTCGACGACCTCGCCCAACGTTAGCTGGGGGTAGGGCATCGTCGAATCGCTTGACATCGAGCTTTGCGAGAGTGGCTGGGCAATGGCAGCGCTCTGCGCGGCGGCTTCCGGCGCGGCGCCCAAGGCGACGTACATCAAGAGCGCGATACTGGGCGCGGCTATTACAATCCGTTGCGTTGTCATCTCGCCCATATGGTGCGCGGGAAAGGAAACTCCGCCAATCACACCTTGGTTCGTCGCACCTTAGTAGGACGTCGTGCGGATGGGCCAACTGGGGTATGGCCATTGCGATTCCCACTTCCGGAGGAATTGCTTTATGAGATCAATATCGATGCTCTTGTTCGGCGGAGTGGTCGCGCTCGGCGCGGCAAGCTGCGGTAAGGGACAGGAAAAGTCAGCGCCCGCGGCCGACCAAACGCAGCAGGCTGGTCCGCTACAAGGTTCGGCCGATTGGCGGGAACGGATGCAGAGGAACCACAACGCTGATTCGTCGGCCGAACAACAGGTCCGTCGCCTCACCGCTGATCTGAACCTTACGTCCGTGCAACAGGACAAGGTCCGACAGCTGTCGAAGCTGCACAACGACAGGATTCAAAAGATCCTCGACACTGCGCCTCCGACTCTCACCTACGCGGATTTCCAGACGCAGGTACACGCCATCAGCCAGGATTTTCATAACGGGGTCAACGCAATCCTGACACCGAGCCAATTGCAGCTCATGAAGGCAATGGTGGGGCGTCTGGACAGTGGAACAGAAGCTCGCCACGCTCCCTGATTGATTTCAGGCCGGCGTTGCCTTCAAAGGTAGAGGCGCTGGCGATCCGTTGACTTGCACCGGGCTTTCGCGTCCGCGCACGAGCGCCGCGAGCGCTCCGAGTGCTGCGAATCCCGCGCAGGTTGCGAAGGCCGCGTGGAACGCGCGCAGGAAAGTAGCCTCCATCGCTGGTCGCGCTGCATCGCTTGCCGCCGCGACCGCTAACGCACTTCCGGCGGCGGCTCCGCCCAGGGTCGCGAACACCGCCCCGGCAACGGCAACGCTCAACGCCTGACCGGTGACCCGCGCGGTCGCGAATACGCCCGATGCCATCCCTTGCTGCGATTGGGGAGCGGCGCTCATGAGCGACCGCGCGTTCGGTGACTGGAACAGGCCGAGCCCGGCACCGGCCAGAGCGAGTCGCCACCAGATTTGCGACATTGGGCTCGTCGCGTCGAGCTGCGTCACCAGCAGGAGGGCGACGGTAGTGATCGCCAGCGCGAGCGGCGCGAGCACCCGCGAGCCAAACCGATCGGAGAGCGCCCCCGCGACGGGCGACACGATCACCATCGCGAGCGGAAACGGAGTGAGCAGGAACCCCGTTCGCTCGGATTGAAACCCCCTGAGTTCCTCAAAGTAAAAGGGGAGCAGAAAGCCGACCGCGAACAGCGCCAGCATCGAGCACAGAAGGCTGCCAACAGCGGAGGCGAAGACGCGATTGCGAAACAGTCGCAGATCGATGATCGGATGCGTAGCGCGCGCCTCGACGATCATACCGACAGCCAGCGACGCGACACCGATCGCCAGAATGCCGACCACGCGTGCCGACGACCAACCCCATTCCTGGCCGAACGACAATCCCACGGTGAGCGCCCCTAGTGCGATCGCGAGGAGCAGCGCACCCCGCAGGTCGAATTTCTGCTCGCTGCGAACGACGCGCGGTGGGATCAACCACAACGTGGCCAGAATGGCGACGAGTCCGATGGGAACATTGACGTAAAAAATCCAGCGCCACGTTCCGAGCGTGGTGAGAAAGCCGCCGATAGTGGGCCCCGCGCTCGCGCCCAACGCGACAGAAGTCGCGCCCCAGCCGAGGGCGTGGCCGCGCTTGCTTGCGGGCACCGCATTGCTCAGGATTGCCGTGCTCGTCGAGAGGATCAGCGCGCCGCCTACTCCCTGCAGCGCGCGAGCGGCAATGAGCAATCCGAGCGAAGGCGCCGCGCCACACACAGTCGACCCTGCCGTGAATACTATCAGTCCGGTCATCCAGATCGGCGAGCGACCGATCATATCGGACAGGCGGCCGAACGTCAGCAGCAGCGCGGCAATGACCACCAGGTAACCGATGACGATCCATTCTACCGTGCCGGTGAGCGCAGTACCGAATGCAGCCGCGATGGACGGTAACCCGATGTTCACGATTGAAGCGTCGAGCGTCGTCATGAATATCCCGACGCACACCAGCGCTACTACCAGTGGCCCGGACGCAGTCCGTGTTTCTCGTGCGGTCCTGACGGTCCCTTCCATTCTCATCCTCGACGTCCGAAGTCTGGTCAGCCAGACACGGGAACGGTGGTGACGGCTAGAACGAGCGACAATCGCACTTTGGTGCATCGCACCTTAGTGCGACGTCGGACTCGAAGGACGATCCCGGGTACGACGATTGCGGCTCGTTCCGCAAGATGACGATGCACCTCAAGAAAACTTTCATTCGTTCGACGTTCGTCCTTGTCGCGGCTGGAACCACTGGCTGCGGCTCGGCGGCTACCGGCGATCGCGATCGCCGGGCACCAGGGGAGACGTTCAGCGAGCCGCCGGTCGTCGCCAGCCGCGCCGGCGTCTTGCAGACATCGCTCACGCCAAGGCTGTCGACGGTCAGCGTGGCCGGACAACTAGTGACGCTCATGGCTTTTGACGGCCAGTACATCCCTCCCACGCTGAGAGTAAAACCTGGCGATACGATTCGGATCAGCCTCGTGAATGCGATTGCGCAGCCGACGAATCTGCACACGCACGGCCTGAGCGTTTCGCCGCTCGGCAACTCGGACAATGTTTTCCTGAGTGTCATGCCCGGACGGACACAGCAATACGAGATTCGTCTACCGGCTAATCACCCGCCGGGACTCTACTGGTACCACCCGCACCTCCACGGATTCTCAGATACGCAGGTCCGCAACGGGATGTCGGGAGCGATAATCGTCGACGGACTGCTCGATCCCTTTCCGACACTCAGAGACGTGCGCGAACGCCTACTCCTGCTGAAGGATCTGCAGGTCGAGGACGGGCGAGTTGTGCACCGTGAGATCGGCAAGAACACTATCCGCACCGTTAACGGCATCGTGAATCCTGTGATCGTGCTGCGCCCGGGCGAAACGGAGCTCTGGCGCATCGGCAATATCGGAGCGGATGTCTACTACACGCTCACGCTGGACGGACACCACTTTCAGGAAGTGGGTCGCGACGGAAACCGTCACTCCCGTCTCACGCCGCTGGATACGCTCAGGCTCTCGCCGGGTGCGCGAGCTGGGGTCCTGGTGACTGCCGGCGCGCCCGGAGTGTACCTGTTGCGGACCGGCGAAATCAACACCGGCGCCGAGGGGAATGAGTACGAGGGGACGGTCATGGCGACGGTTCGCGTGGAAGGTTCTCCCGCCACACCAGTCGTGCTACCTTCGGCGCTGCTCCCAGTGGAGGATCTTCGCGGGAAAGTCACCAACCGGCGTACGATCGTGTTCTCCGAGTCGAGCGACGGTGATACGATGTTCGTCGACGGCAAGCAGTTCGACATGAACCGGACTGACACCCGCGTCAAGCTCGGCGCCGTCGAAGAGTGGACGGTCCGCAACAACTCGGACGAGCTACACAGCTTTCACATCCATCAGGGGCCGTTCCAGCTCGCGGAGATCAACGGAGTTCCTCAACCGCCCGACGATCACCGCGACGTCGTCGATGTGCCAATCAGAGGCGAGGTGAAGGTCATCATCCCGTTCACGAATCCGCTGATCGTGGGCCGATTCGTTTACCACTGCCACATTCTCGCGCACGAAGACAAAGGCATGATGGCGACGATCGAGGTC
>JAQBPY010000415.1 GCA_028287285.1 Gemmatimonadota bacterium | reverse complement strand
AGGGTGGTGTGGTCGTCGACCTCATGGGCGTCGACGCATTCCTCCCGGGTTCGCAGATCGCGCTCCGCCGCGTCCCGAACATCGACGAGCTGCTCGGCCAGAAGTTCGAGTTCAAGATCATCAAGCTCAACAAGCGCCGCCGCAACATCGTCGTCTCGCGCCGCGTGATCCTCGAGAACGAGCGTGCCGGCAAGCGCGAAAAGCTCATGAAGGAGCTGGAGAAGGACCAGATCCGGAAGGGCGTCGTCAAGAACATCACGGACTTCGGTGCATTCATCGATCTCGGTGGCGTCGACGGCCTGCTGCACATCACGGACATGAGCTGGGGCCGCATCTCGCACCCGTCGGAGCTGGTCTCCATTGGTGCAGAGCTCGAGGTCAAGGTTCTCGACATCGACTGGCAGCGTGAGCGCATCTCCCTCGGCCTCAAGCAGCTCCAGTCGTACCCGTGGAAGGATGTCGCCGAGAAGTATCCGGTGGGCACGCGCGTGCAGGGCAAGGTCGTCAGCATCACGAACTACGGCGCGTTCATCGAGCTGGAGCCGGGCATCGAAGGCCTGGTGCACATCTCCGAGATGAGCTGGACACGCAACGTCCGTCACCCGTCAAAGCTCGTTTCCATTGGCGAGACGATCGAGGCGGTGGTGCTCAAGGTCGATCCGAACGAAGAGAAGATCTCGCTCGGCATGAAGCAGACGGAGCAGGACCCCTGGGTCGTGCTTCCGCTCAAGTACCCCGTGGGCACGCGCATCAACGGCAAGGTTCGCAACCTCACGAGCTTCGGTGCATTCGTCGAGATCGAGCCGGGCATCGATGGCCTCATTCACATTTCCGACATGAGTTGGACCAAGCGCGTCCAGCATCCGTCCGAAGTCGTGAAGAAGGGCGATGCGGTCGATGTCGTGATCCTCAACATCGACAGCGAGAACAAGCGCATCTCGCTCGGCCTCAAGCAGGCCGAAGAAGATCCGTGGCTCCGCATCGGCGAGAACTATCCGGTTGGTACGGAGATGCGCTCGACGGTTGTCCGCCTCATGGACAAGGGCGTCGTCGTCGACATCGGCAACGATATCGAAGGCTTCGTGCCCATCTCGCAGCTCACGCTGGACGGCAAGCCGGTTCTCAGCCCGGCAGACGTAGTGTACGAGGGCATGTTCCTCGACACGCGTGTGCTCGAGGTTGATCCGATCCACCGCCGCATCGTGCTCAGCGTGGTCAACATCCCCGAGGAGCAACCGCCGCGTCCGGAAACGCCGTCCAAGATTCACACCGAAGACGAGCTGACTCCGCCGGAGATTCCGATGGACATGCCGATGGACATGGACGAGTAGGCTGGGAAGCAAAAGGCGCCCGTCACGATTTCATCGTGACGGGCGCTTTTTGCTTCGCTGATCCGTCCCCCGTCCCTCGCCTGTCCGCTAGAGCCTCCGCCCCCCACCCGCTACCTTACCCCTCTATGACCATGCGAGAGAAACTCGGCCTGCTCGAACGTCGGGCCGCCGAGGCGGAGCTTGGGGGCGGCGCTGTGCGGCTCAAGGCCCAGCACGACAAGGGCAAGCTGTCTGCACGCGAACGGCTCGACCTGCTGCTCGACGAGGGAAGCTTCGTGGAGCTGGACCGTTTCGTCGTTCACCGGTCGCACGACTTTGGCCTCGAAGACCAGCGCATTTACGGCGATGGCGTAGTAACCGGCTATGGCCGAATAGACGGTCGTCTGGTGTATGTATTCTCGCAGGACTTCACCGTCTTTGGCGGCTCGCTCAGCGAATCATTTGCGGAAAAGATCTGCAAGGTGATGGACCTCGCCGTGCGAAACGGCGCGCCCATGATCGGGCTCAATGACTCGGGCGGCGCGCGCATTCAGGAAGGCGTGGTGTCGCTGGGCGGTTACGCTGAAATTTTCCTGCGGAACACGCTGGCATCGGGCGTCGTGCCGCAGATCAGCGCCATTCTCGGGCCATGTGCGGGTGGCGCAGTATACTCGCCCGCCATTACCGACTTCACGTTCATGGTGCGGAAGTCGAGCTACATGTTCGTCACAGGCCCGAACGTCGTGAAAACGGTCACGCATGAAGACGTGACGATGGAGGAACTGGGTGGCGCGGATACGCATACCGCCAGGAGCGGCGTCGCACACTTCGCCCACGATTCCGAGCCGGCGTGCCTCCAAGCCATTCGTGATCTCATGCAGTTCCTTCCCTCCAACAATCTCGATGAGCCGCCGCGCGGGCGTGGAACAGATCCACGCGACCGCCGGGACGAAGCGCTGCTCGACGTCGTGCCCGATAATCCGAACAAGCCGTACGACATGCACGAGGTCATTCGCCGCATCGTGGATGATGGCGCGTTTTACGAGGTGCAGAAGGAATTCGCCGGCAACATTCTGTGCGGATACGCGCACCTCGGCGGCTACAGCGTGGGTATCGTCGCGAATCAGCCGGCGATGCTCGCCGGGGTGCTCGACATTGACGCGTCCATCAAGGCGGCACGCTTCATTCGCTTCTGCGATGCGTTCAACATTCCCATCGTGACACTCGAGGACGTGCCCGGTTTCCTGCCGGGCGTTTCGCAGGAGCACAACGGCATCATTCGCCATGGCGCCAAGCTGCTCTATGCATATTGCGAAGCGACGGTGCCGAAGCTCACCGTGATCACGCGCAAGGCGTACGGCGGGGCGTATGACGTCATGAGCTCCAAGCACATTCGTGGCGACCTGAATCTCGCATGGCCAACGGCGGAAATTGCCGTAATGGGCCCCAAGGGTGCCGTCGAGATTCTATTTCGTAAGGACATCGCGGACAGCGACGACCCTGTTGCGGCAACGGACGCAAAGATCACGGAATACCGGGAGAAATTCGCGCATCCGTACATCGCGGCCGGCCGCGGCTATCTGGACGACATCATCGATCCGCGCGACACGCGTCCGCGGTTGATCGACGCACTGGAGACGATGCGCACGAAGCGCGATCGCAATCCGCCCAAGAAGCACGGAAACATTCCGCTCTGATGTTCAAGAAAGTCCTGGTTGCCAATCGCGGCGAGATCGCGCTTCGTGTCATTCGCGCCTGTCGTGAGCTCGGTGTCGCTCCCGTGGCTGTGTATTCCGAGGCGGACGCCCGCGCGCCGCACGTCCGCGAAGCCGACGAAGCAATCCTGCTCGGCCCATCGCCGTCGAGCGAATCGTACCTCAAGGGAGACGCGATCATCGCTGCCGCCCTGCGTGTTGGTGCCGAGGCAATTCATCCAGGCTATGGCTTTCTCTCCGAGCGTGAGTGGTTTGCGCGCGCTGTTCGCGATGCGGGGCTGACCTTCATCGGGCCGCCCGCCGAGGCCATTGCCGCGATGGGGAGCAAGACGGCAGCACGTACGCTCGCCATCGCTGCGGGAACACCAGTTGTTCCAGGCACGACCAGCGCGCTCAAGGATGCGGACGAGGCCGCGGTCATCGCGGAGCAATTCGGTTATCCGGTGCTGCTCAAGGCCGCCGCCGGTGGTGGTGGCAAGGGCATGCGCGTCGTCCACGAAAAAGGAGAGCTGGCGTCGGCCCTTGCCTCCGCGCAACGCGAGGCAAAGAGCGCGTTCGGCGATGATGCGGTGTACGTCGAGAAGTATATCGTGGGGCCGCGACACGTGGAAATTCAGGTACTCGGCGACCACTTCGGCACGATGCTGCATCTGGGCGAGCGCGAATGCTCGGTGCAGCGCAGGCATCAGAAGATGGTGGAAGAGGCGCCGAGCGTGGCGGTAAGTCCGGAGTTGCGCGCCAGAATGGGTGCTGCGGCAGTGGCTGCCGCGAAGGCGGCCGGATACACCAATGCGGGGACCTGCGAATTTCTGCTCGACGCGAATGGCGAGTTCTATTTTCTCGAGATGAACACGCGCATCCAGGT
>JAQBPY010000437.1 GCA_028287285.1 Gemmatimonadota bacterium | reverse complement strand
GCCATCATGTTCGAGGCGCTGTTCATTCTCACGACGCTGGACGCCGGCACCCGGGTGGGCCGCTACATGCTGCAGGACGTGGGCAAGCATGTGTGGGCACCGTTCGGGCGCAGTACATGGACGCCCGCTGTCGTCATGTCGAGTGCAATGTTCGTGGCGATGTGGGGCCACTTCCTCTGGCAGGGCGTGAATGATCCACTTGGCGGCATCAACTCGTTGTGGCCGCTGTTCGGCATCGCCAATCAGCTGCTCGCGGCTGTCGCGCTCTGCGTCGCGACGACCGTCATCATGCGCATGGGCAAGGCGCGGTATGCGTGGATAACGATTCTTCCACTCACGTGGCTGGTGATCGTCACCATGTCGGCCGGCTTCATCAAGCTGTTCTCACCGCTGCCCAAGCTGGGCTTCCTGGCCCATGTGAGGGTGCTCCGGGCGGCCGAAGCGGCCGGCACACTGCCGCCGGGGGTCAAGAGCCAGGCGATACTCACACAGATGATCGGCAACGACTATCTGGATGCCTTCGTCGCCGGATTTTTCCTGCTTGCCGTGATCGTCATTCTGGCGGACAGCATCTGGTGCTGGGTGGGCGTGCTGCAAGGACGCCGGGCCATGCACTCCACCGAAGTTCCATTCACGCCTCGGCTCTCGCCAGTGGCCGGCGATTGACCGCGGCGAAGGACCGGCGATTGATCCTTGTCGAGAAACAAATGCGCATCCTGACGGCTGCTTTCCTTCTGGTTGCATCGCAACTTGGCGCGCAGACGTCGAGCGTCGCGCGCGTATCCAGTGGTGACGGCTTCGACTTCACCATCAAGAACATCATGCGCGGGCCGGAGCTCTATGGCCGGACACCGGCGAATACGCGGTGGAGCGCCGATGGAAAGTGGATCTACTTCCAGTGGAACGAGCCGGCTACGGATTGGCGCGAGCCGCTTCGCCCATTTCGCGTTCGTGCGACGGCCGGCGCCAGACCCGAGCGACTGACGCTTGCGCAGTCGGATTCCGCCGCGCCCTACATCGCTGACGGACCCATCTCGCCGGACGGCCGAATGCGCGCGGTGGATGCGGGGGGCGATCTGTATCTGGTGTCCTTCAGGGACGGGTCTGCCCGCCGGCTGACGCAGACCGTCGCCGCCGAAACGCATCCCACATTTTCCGTCGATGGAAAAACGTTGTATTTCCTCAGGGATGGAAATGCCTATGCGTTGACGCTCGACGGCGGCGACGTTCGACAGCTCACGGACATTCGCACGGCCGGAGCGGCGGGAGCGGTGGGCGGCGGCGGTGCCGGCGGCGGTGCAGCGGGTGGAGGTGGCGCTGGCGGGGCGACGGCTCGCGCCGATTCGATCAAGGCGGCGACGCAGCTGGGCCGGCTCGAACAGCAGCAGAAGGATCTCTTCGAGGTGATCCGTGATCGCGCGAAGGCGGACAGCATGACCCGCGCGGATCGCCTGGCGCGTGAAGCATCCGCGCTCGCCGTGATCAACATCGCGGCGACCGAGCGCGTGCAGAGCATTGAAGTGTCGCCGAATGGGCGTGCGGCGATCGTGGTCGTGGGCCAGCAGCCTGCGACGACACCGCGCGCTGCGGAAGTGCCGCAGTTCGTGACGTCGACGGGATACGTGGAGAACATTCGCGGTCGCACCAAGGTTGGCGATGCGCTCAACAACTCGCGCGTGCTCTGGATCTCGCTGCCCTCCGGAAAGGCCACGCCGCTTCGCCCGTTCGGAACCGATAGCACGTCGGGCAACACCATCCTTGGTGCTTGGAGCGACGACGGCTCACGCGCCCTGATGTTTGCCCTTCCCTCGAATCACAAGTCACGCGTTCTCTACACGGTTCGCTCGGATACCGCCGCCCTCACGGAGATCGAGACGCTCAAGGACACCGCGTGGGTGGGCGGGCCGTGCTCATCCTGCGCCGGCTTCCTCGAGGGCGGGAAGCGGGTGTGGTTCGCGTCGGAAGAGTCGGGCTATTCGCAGTTGTACACCGCCAACGCTGCCGGCGGGGACGTTAAATCGCTCACCAGCGGCAGGTGGGAAATCCTCGCCGCGAACGTGTCGGCGGACAGGCAGGAGTTCTACCTGCAGACAAGTGAGCTGTCGTCGAACGACCGGAACTTCTACCGGATGCCGGTGGCAGGCGGTGCACGAACGCGCATCACCACTGCGATCGGCAACCATGTGGTTACGCCGTCGCCGGACGGCAAGTGGCTCGCCGATGTCTCGTCGTTCACCAACGTGCCGCCGGAGCTGTATCTCGTGGCAAACACCCCCGGCGCCGCGCCGGTCCGGATGACCACGAGCCCGAGCGCCGAGTGGATGAAGGGTCCGTGGATTGCGCCGGCCCTCGTGTAGATTCCTGCGTCCGACGGCATCGACGTGCCGGCACATATCTATCGGCCGGCGGACATGGGGGCGCAGCCGAATGGCGCGGCGGTGATTTTCGTCCATGGCGCCGGCTACCTGCACAACGTGGGCAACTTCTTCAAGGAATCGTACGCGCGCGAGTACATGTTCAACCAGTTCCTCGCGAAGCATGGGTATGTGGTGCTCGACATCGACTATCGCGCGTCGGCGGGGTATGGCCGCGACTGGCGCACCGCCATCTACCGATTCATGGGTGGGCGGGATCTGCAGGACCACGTCGACGCGTCCCGATGGCTCACGAAGACGTATAACGTGCCACCTAACCGCATCGGGCCTTATGGAGGCAGCTACGGCGGCTTCATCACGTTAATGGCACTATTTACCGCTCCCGACTACTTTGGCGCCGGCGCGGGGCTTCGCTCGGTGACGGACTGGGCGCACTACAACGAAGGGTACACCGCGGCAATCCTGAACCGGCCGCAGGACGACACGCTTGCCTATCACCGTTCGTCGCCCATTTATTATGCGGAGGGGCTCAGGGCGCCGCTCCTGCTTGCGCATGGCATGATCGACACGAATGTCATGTACCAGGATATCGTGCGCCTCGAGGAACGGCTCATCGAGCTCGGAAAGAAGGATTGGTATCTCGCCTCCTATCCCGTGGAGGATCATGGTTTCACGCGTCCGGCGTCGTGGACTGACGAGTATACCCGCATCTTCGGGCTGTTCGAGTCGTCGATTGGGCGGCCTGGCGGGCCGGTGAAGAGGTAGTGTCGTTGTTTCATCGCATCGCGAAGGTGGTCCGGCGCATCATTGGCGTGCCGGACTACGATGCGTATGTCTCGCATCAGCGCCGGCATCATCCCGAGTGCGCGGTGCTGTCGCGCGAGGCGTTCGGACAGGACATGCTGGCGCGGCGGTACGAGAAGCCCGGCAGCCGGTGTTGCTGAAAGTTGGTCGTCGAGCGGCCAAGGCGTACGGCGCGGACTGTCATCCCGCAGGAGCGCAGCGATTGTCATCCCGCAGGAGTGCAGCGACTGTCGGGAGATGCTCCACTGTCATTGTGGCTCATCCGGCAAAACGAATCGGCTGGTATCTCCCGACAGGCGCACAGCGCCTGCGGGATGACAAGGTGAGTGTGTCATCCCGCAGGAGCGCAGCGACTGTCGGGAGATGCTCCACTGTCATTGTGGCTCATCCGGTAAAACGAATCGGCTGGTATCTCCCGACAGGCGCACAGCGCCTGCGGGATGACAAGGTGAGTGTGTCATCCCGCAGGAGCGCAGCGACGGTCGGGAAATGCTCCACCGCCATTGTGGCTCGTAATCGACGGGTATTTTCCGACAGGCGCCCAGCGGCCCGCGGATGACACCTATGCAGTCCGGGCCTCGCCGGCAACCGATCCAGCGGAAATGCGCGAATTTGCGTACTTCTAATGAGGTCCCCCCGATTCCCAACATCCCTGCCATGCGCATTTCCCGTGTACTCGCCGCGAGTGTGCTCCTCCTCGCACCGCTCGCCGCTCATGCCCAGAAAAAGGCCCTCACCCAGGCCGACTGGGACAAATGGAAGTCCATCCAATCGCCCGCACTTTCCAGCGACGGAAAATGGGCGCTCTACACGATCTCTCCGCAGGTTGGCGACGGCGAGCTCGTCGTGCGCGCCACGCAGGGCACCACGGAGATTCGGGTTCCGCGTGGCTACATCGGACGTCCCAACAATGTGCCTGGCGGCCTGCGTGCCGGCCGCGGCGGCGGAAATCCTGAAGACGAGCCGGGCGGCGCCATCACGTCGCCGGGCCAGTTTACCGCCGACGGAAAATTCGCGCTCGTGCTCACATATCCCGCGCAGAGCGAGTTCGACAAGGCGGCGCGCAACCGTGCCCAGACCGCGGCGCTCACCTCCCGCGCCGATCTCGCCATCGTGAGCCTCGCGGACGGCAAGATCACCACGATCCCGCGCGTACGCTCGTTCCGCCTGCCAACGAACAGCGGCGCATGGCTCGCATACGTCCCCGAAGATTCCACGGTCGCAGGTGACTCCACCGCCGCCGGCCGAGGCGGTCGCGCGGGCCGCGGTGGCGGCGCAGGTGGTGATACGCCGCGCCGCACCTACGGCAACGCACTCGTACTCCGCAACATGAGCACCGGCGCCGAGGAGCGCCTGTCGGACGTGCAGGCGTATGTGTTCGACGACAGCGCCAAGGTCATGGGCTACACCGTCGTCTCGCGGCAGGCCGGCAAGGACGGCGCGTTCCTTCGCACCATGAGCACGGCGACGACGACTCCGCTGCTCACCGGCACGGGCGACTATCGCGGACTGTCCTTTGACAGGAGCGCGTCACAGGTGGCGTTCCTCACGAACCGCGATGACTTCGGCAAACCAAAGGCAGCGTGGACCATCTACTACGCGCCCATCAACACGCCGGCCACCGCAACGGTTGCCGTAAGCGCGGCGAGTGTGCCGGCCGGCATGCGGGTGTCGGAGAGTGGCGTGACGTTCACGCGCGCGGGGAACGCCCTGCTGTTCGGCATCGCACCAATCATGGCGGATTCGGTGCCATCGGATTCACTCGTCGGCAAGGCCGTATTCGACCTGTGGCACTACAAGGATCCGCAGCTCCAGCCCACGCAGCGCATCAACGCCGTTCGTGATCGCAACCGCTCGCATCAGAGCCTCTGGTATCCCGCCACGAAGAAGCTCGTGACGCTTGCGGTGGACTCACTGCCCAACGTCACGGTCAGCGACGACGCCAAGGTCGTACTCGGCACCTCGCGTGAGCGGTACAACATCGAGAGCATGTGGGGCGATGGCGCTACCGACGTCTACCTCATGGACGGCACCACCGGCGTGGCGAAGGTCGTGCGCGAGCGCATCACCGGCAACGCGCAGCTCTCGCCCGACAGCAAGTACGTTGCGCTGTTCGACAAGGGCCACTGGTACACCTACAACACGAGCAGCGGCAAGACGACGAACGTCACCTTTCCCATCAAGGGTGTGAGCTTCGCGAACGAGACAACCGATACGCCGTCGAATCCCGGCTCTTGGGGCATCGCGGGCTGGACGAAGAGCGACAATGCGATGCTCGTGTACGACCGGTTCGACCTCTGGCAGATCGATCCGGCCGGAGTAAAGCCTGCGGTGATGGTCACCGATTCCGTGGGCCGCAAGAATCATCTTACCCTCCGCCTCATTCGCCTCGGCGGTGCTCGGGGTGGGCGTGGCGGCGGCGGTGGCGGGCGTGGGGGCGGCGCGGCGGCGGATTCGTCGTCCACCTACGAGCCCGATGCTCCATTGTTCTTCCACGCGATGAACGAGGAGACCAAACAGGCAGGCTTCTACCGCGACCAGCTTGGAACCGCCAAGGCTCCGGAGCCGGTGGTGATGGCGGACGTCGCGTGGGGCACGCCGGTCGGAGCAAAGAATGCGGACCAGTTGCTCGTGACGAAGGGCACGTTCGTCGACTTTCCGAATCTGTATACGGGAACGTCCTTGACCAACTTGACCAGAATCTCCGACGTGAACCCCCAGCAGAAGGATTACAACTGGGGTACGGTGGAGTTGGTCAAGTGGATCAGCACGGACGGCCACGAGCAGAAGGGCATGCTGTACAAGCCCGAGAACTTCGATCCAAAAAAGAAGTATCCGATGATCTCGTACTTCTACGAGCAGCTGTCCAACGGCCTGCACAACTACGTGCCGCCCAACGGACGCAACGTCATCAACCCCACGCACTACGTCTCCAACGGCTACCTCGTCTTCGAGCCCGACATCCACTACGAGATCGGTTACCCCGGACCAAGTGCCATGAAGTCGATTGTGCCCGGCGTGCAGATGCTCCTGCAGCGCGGCTATGTCGACCCGAAAAAGCTCGGCTTGCAGGGACAGTCGTGGGGCGGCTACCAGACGTTGTACATGATCACGCAGACGCAGATGTTCGCCGCGGCGATGGCGGGCGCGCCGGTGGTGAACATGACGAGCGCGTACGGCGGCATTCGCTGGGGCACGGGCATCTCGCGCTCGGGGCAGTATGAGCACGGCCAGAGCCGCATTGGAGGCAGCTTGTGGGAGAGCCCCATGAAGTACATCGAGAACTCGCCGCTCTTCTGGCTCGACAAGGTGACGACGCCGCTGTTCATCATGAACAATGATGCGGACGACGCGGTCCCCTGGTACCAGGGCATCGAGACGTTCGTCGGCATGCGCCGGCTTGGGAAGGAGGTGTACTTCATCGACTACAACAATGACGTCCACAATCCGGCAAGTCGCGCGAACCAGAAGGACATCGCGATGCGGATGCAGCAGTTCTTCGACAATAAGCTGAAGGGCGCACCGGCACCTGACTGGATGGTCCATGGCATCCCCTATCGCGACAAGGGCCGCGACCAGCTCGCGACGCAGGCGCTACCGTAGGGCTTGACACTTGTCATCCTGAGCGCCGTACGTCAAAGTGTTTGGACGAAGGATCTGCTGTTCGCTCGCGAGCATGCAGGTCCTTCGTCGCTCGACCCCACATCGAACGGAGGACAGGCGCCATGCATTTCGGCCATGCAGCGGAGATTTTCTTTTTGGCGTCGGCGGCGATGCTCGCCACGTGCGTCGGGCTGGCGGTCGCCTGGGCCAGGGCACGCGAGCGTGCCACGCGCGCCGAGGCTTTCATTGAAGGCTTGCGTGCCGCACAGTCGAATCAGGGTCAGGGCTCCACGCTGGCCATCGATGCCATCGCAATGGAAGTCGAGCGCATCGGCGA
>JAQBPY010000426.1 GCA_028287285.1 Gemmatimonadota bacterium | reverse complement strand
GATCGACCTGCCCGGGGCAGAGCCCGAGCGTCGAGCCAAGGAAGTCGCCGACCTGCTCGGCGTCGACGGAGACGGAATCCTTCGCGTGAGCGCGAAGGCGGGCATCGGCATTCACGAGCTGCTGGAGCGAGTCGTGGCCGAGGTGCCGGCGCCGGTTGGCGACGCGAACGCTCCGCTGCGCGCGCTCATCTACGATTCGTATTACGACAAGTATCGCGGCGCCATTCCAAGCGTGCGTGTCGTGGATGGCACGCTGCGCAAGGGCACGAAGATCACCTTCGGCGCGTCGGATTCCGTGTACGAGGTCGATGAAGTCGGCTACAACCAGCTGCGGCAGGTCCAGACGGAATCGCTGGGACCGGGTGAAGTCGGCTACGTGGTGGCGAGCGTGCGCTCCGTGAGCGAAACGCGCGCCGGCGACACGATCTTCGACGCCGCGAACAAGGCGTCCGAGGCGCTGCCGGGCTACCAGGAAGTGCGGTCGTTCGTGTTCGCCGGGATGTACCCCACGGACACGCAGCAGTACGAGACGCTGCGCGATGCGCTCGAGAAGCTGAAGCTCAATGATGCCTCGTTGAACTACCAGCCCGAGACATCCACGGCCCTGGGCTTCGGATTCCGCTGCGGATTTCTTGGCCTGCTGCACATGGAGATCGTCCAGGAGCGTCTAACGCGCGAGTTTAATCTTGACCTCGTGCAGACGGTACCAAGCGTTGAGTACAAGGTTTACAAGACCGATAACACGATGGAGCTGGTCGAGAACCCCGCGCTGATGCCCAATACGGCGGTGATCGACCGGATCGAGGAGCCGTACGTGAAGGCGCGCATCATGGCGCCGTCGGAATACATCGGGCCAATCATGACGCTGGGCACCGAGCGGCGCGGCGTGTACAGGAACATGACGTACCTGGACCAGCAGCGGGTGGAGTTCGACTGGGAGTTTCCGCTCGGTGAGATCATCCTGGATTTCTTTGACCGGCTGAAGTCGATCTCGCGCGGCTATGCGTCGCTCGACTACGAGATGCTCGAGTATCGCGCGAGCGACCTGGTGCGGCTCGACATGCTGATCAACGGCGAGGCGATCGATGCGTTCAGCGTCATTTGCCATACGGACAAGGCGTACGACTGGGGCCGCAAGATCGCGGACAAGCTCAAGGAGCTCATTCCGCGGCAGTTGTTCGAGGTGATCATCCAGGCGGCGATCGGCACGAAGGTCATCGCGCGCACCACGGTGAAGGCGGTGCGAAAGGACGTGCTGGCGAAGTGTTACGGCGGCGACATCAGCCGCAAGCGAAAGCTCCTCGAGAAGCAGAAGGAGGGAAAGAAGCGGATGAAGCAGGTGGGCTCCGTGGAGATTCCGCAGGAGGCGTTCCTCGCGGTGCTGCAGGTCGACTAAGAAAGCAGGTCGGCGAGTCCTCGCTTCCTCCATTTCATGACGTCATCACTCGTCATTCAGACGTCGTTTCTTGGCGACACGGTGCTCACGACGCCGCTGCTCACGCAGCTCGCGCATCGTGGGCCTGTTGACGTTGTGACCACGCCGGCGTCCGCGGGGCTGCTCGCGAACCATCCGGCGGTGCGGCGCGTGATTGCGTACGACAAGCGCGGCGCCGACCGCGGCATCCACGGCTTTCTCTCGCTCGCCAAGCGGTTGCGGCGCGAAAAGTATGACGTCGTCTTTCTTGCGCAGGGCTCGTGGCGCAGTGCGGCGCTTGCCTTGCTCGCGCGCATTCCCTCGCGCGTGGGGTTCTCCACGTCGGCGGGACGTTTTCTCTACAACAGGCGTGTCCAGTATCGCGACGACCTGCATCATGCGGCGCGATTGCTGATGCTGGCGCGTCCGAACGGGCGTGAGGCCACTCCCGAGGAGCTGCGTCCCTCGCTGCATCCGGGCGAGCGCGAACGCGCATTCGTCGACGCGCTGCTGGGTGCGAGTGGCGCTGTGCGTGGCGAGGCGCTCATTGCGTTTGCGCCCGGCAGCGTGTGGGCGACGAAGCGCTGGCCCTACTACCCGGCGCTGGCGGTGGAGTTGGGCCGCTCGGCACGGATCGTGATCGTGGGGGGCACGGAGGACGCTGAATTGGCGAAAGCGATCACCGAGGCGATGCCCACGGCGATCGATGCCACGGGACAGCTGTCGCTGCTTGCGTCGGCGGAACTGATCGGCCGGTGTGCGGCGATCGTGACGAACGATTCGGCGCCGCTGCATCTCGCGTCGGCCATGGGTACGGCGACGGCGGCGATTTTTGGGCCGACGGTACCGGCATTCGGATTTGGTCCGCTCGCGCCGAGTGCGGTGGTCATTGGACATCAGGCGCTCGCGTGCCGTCCGTGCGACCGGCATGGTCCGCAGGTGTGTCCGCTCGGACATTTTCGGTGCATGCTCGACCTCGACGCCGAGGGCGTCGCGCAGCAGGTTCGATCACTTCCATCAACTCCGGACTCCGACGCATGACCTCCTCCGCGCGCGAACAGTACATCGTTGGAGTGGACCTGGGCGGCACGAACATCGCTGCGGGTGCGATGTCGCTGGACGGGACGAAGCATCTCGCGATGCAGAGCATTCCCACGAATTCCTCGGTAGGTGATGAGGGCGTGGCGGAGCGCATCGTGGGGCTCGTGCAGAGCGTGATCCTCGATACGATCGAGCACAGTGGAGCGTCACGGCGCGACTTTGTCGGTGTGGGGATTGGCGCGCCTGGCCCGCTGGATCGTGTACGGGGCGTGGTGCTCGTGGCGCCGAATCTCGGGTGGAAGGATTTTCCCCTGCGCGATCGCATCCAGGAGCGTTTGAATCTGCCGGCCACGCTCGACAACGATGCGAATTGCGCGACGTTCGGCGAATGGTGGCAGGGCTCGGCGCGCGGTGGCCGCAACGTGGTGGGTCTTACCATTGGCACCGGCATCGGCGGTGGGTTGATTCTCGATGGTGCGCTATATCACGGGTCGTCGGACATGGCGGGTGAGATCGGCCACACGACCATCGACCTCAATGGGCGGCATTGCAAGTGCGGCAACTATGGGTGTCTCGAGGCGTATGCGTCGGCACCGGCCATTGCGACGCGGGCGCGTGAGGTGCTCGTGCGCGAGGAGAGTGATTCGCTCATTCCGTCGCTGGTGAATGGGCGGGTGGAGGACATTACGGCGCAGATCGTGTACGCGGCGGCGAAGAAGGGCGATCAGGTGGCGAGCGAGATCGTACGTGATACGGCGAAGTATCTCGGCGCCGGTGTTGCGAATCTGTTGAACATCTTCAATCCGGACATCGTGGTGCTCGCCGGTGGAGTGGCGGCGGCAGGGGATGCGTTGTTTGTGCCCCTTCGCGCCGAGGTACGTAGGCGTGCGTTCAGTCCGGCGGTGCGGGCGGTGAAGATCGTGGCTGGTGAGCTGCCGGGGACGGCAGGTGTGGTGGGGGCGGTCGCGAGCTTCAAGCAGCAGCATCTTGGGGGCGTGTGAACGAGTTGTGCTCGGAGCGTTGGGTTGCTGCTGTTATCCCGGCCCTCCGATGTGGCAATGCTGGGGCAAAGTATCGGAGAGTATTTCCCGACACTCGTTCGCTTCGCTCACTCGTGCGGGATGACATCTGGCATGGTGACAGTCTGCGGGATGGCAGCCAGCGGGATGACAGTCGGCGGGGTGACATACTGCCGGGAATGTCGATCCGCTCAAGGGTTGTCATCCCGCACGAGCGGAGCGAGTGTCGGGAGATATCAGCCCTCCGGTGTGGCAATGCTGGCGCAAAGTATCGGAGAGCATCTCCCGACACTCGGTCGCTTCACTCACTCGTGCGGGATGACAGCGAATGAAAAAGCGCATGGGCGTCATCGGCACCTTTGTGTGGGACGTCATCCACGGGCGCGACGCGCGGAGCGTCCCTGTCGAGGAATGGGGCGGCATCACCTACACACTCAGCGGCCTCGACGCCGCACTCCCGGGCGACTGGGAGATCGTGCCCATCCTCAAGGTCGGATACGATCTCGCCACGCGGGCGCGGGAGTTCATTCACACCCTCAAGCACATCGCGCCGGACGCTGCACTCATTGAAGTGCCCAACCCGGGGCACCGCGTCGAGCTTCGCTACATCGACGACGAACGCCGCACGGAGTACCTGACCGGATCCATTCCCGCATGGAGTTGGATCGGGCTCAAGCCCCTGCTCGACGAAGCGAAGCTCGACGCACTGCTCATCAACTTCCTGAGCGGATGGGAGCTCGACCTCCCCACGGCGCAGATGGTGCGGCGCCACTTCGACGGCCCGATCCACTGCGACCTGCACATGAAGGTGATGGCCGTGCAGCCGGACGGCATGCGCACGCCGCGCGCGATTCCCAATGTGGCCGAGTGGTGCGAGTGCTTTGATTTCCTCCAGATGAATGAAGAGGAGATGGCGACGATCGCGCCGGACTCCATGAGCCTGGCGGCGACGGCCATTGCCGCCGGGGTCTCATGTCTCCTCGTGACGCTCGGAAAAAAGGGAGCGGTATACGTCGCCGCTCCGGGTTTCGATCATATTTGTGATATTCCCGCGCGCGAAGGGTTGGCGACGAGCCCACGCGGCGGGCGTGGGGAATCTGGCGCGGTCCGGACGGCCCTCGTTCCGGCCGAAATTGTGGACGGCGCGGGCGATCCCACGGGGTGCGGGGATGTTTGGGGCGCAACCTATTTCTCCCGGATGGTTGCAGGTGATAAGTTAGGCGACGCGATGGTCGCGGCCGCACGGGCCGCCGCGCGGAACGTCGGGCACCGGGGCGCGACCGGACTCGCGGCACACCTTCGCGGAGAACTCAGCCTCACGTGACGAGCGTCATCACTGTTCCACCGTCGCTGGACGACCATTCGTTCGAGCAGGTTCTCGAACAGCTCGCGTCGGTGCCCCGGGATGCCAAGCTCGTCGTCGACGCGCGTCACACGCGGTGGGCGTCTCCCTATGGGCTCACGGCCCTGCTGACGCTTGGGCAGACGCGCCAGGAGCGGCCGAGCTTCACGGTTCCCGACACCGAAGACACGGCCTCCTACTGGGCACGCACGGGCTTCTTTACGCACGCCGACGAGCTCTACGACCTGCACGGCTCCGTCCCGAAAGCGCGCGGCGGCGAGTCCAGCGTCCTGCTGGAAATCACGCCGATCACCAGGAGCGACGACGTACACAACGTCGTGGGCAGAATTCAACAGAAGTCGCAGCAGATTCTGTCGAAGGAGTTGAATCTCGAGGCGAAGGCTACGGTGGGTTTCGCCATGACGCTGTCCGAAATCTGCCAGAACATTGTCGAGCACGCCGGCTGCGGCGGCTGGGTGGCGGTGCAGACCTATACCTGGCGAAAGCGCCTGGCCAATCGGCGAGTGGTGGTGATTGCGGTATGTGACGCCGGGAGCGGGTTCAGGCAATCACTCGAGAGCGCGCCCGGATTCGTCCGCTCGGATCGCTGGGACGACGCCGCGGCCCTGGAAGCAACCGTGGTGCGCGGCGTCAGCCGTTTTCGGGATCCGGGCCGCGGACAGGGCATCAAGGGTGTTCGACGCTACCTGAGCCGTTGGGACGGAAAATTGAGTGTTCGCAGCGGGACTGCGAAAATCGCCATATTACCGGGGTGGGATGACGACCTTCCGCTCGCGGAGAAGCTAGCCCCGTTTCCGGGGTCACAAGTCCAAGACACCAAACCAGAGCGGGTGTCCGGGAGCCCGCGCTGAATGATGCACATTGATCTGAGCTCTGTGTTGCGGCAGACGTTGTCGTGCGAGCTGTACTCCAATCTTGTCACGCGTCCCACAGGCGCCGCCGTGCGGACGCAGATCGAGACGCTGCTCGCCGACTCGCGCGAGCGCTCGCTCACGGTCATCGACTTCTCGCACGTAGGGATGATCGATTTCTCGTGCGCGGATGAAATCGTCGCGAAACTGCTGCTGCGCTACGCCCAGGCGGACCTCTCCGACCGCGAGGCGTACTTCATTTTCCGCGGCGTCACGGACGACCATTGGGACGCCATCGAGATGGTGCTCGAGCGGCACGGTCTCGCACTCGTGCTCGAGACGAGCGATGGGGCGTGCGTCGTGGGGATCGTGAACGACGGCGAGCGGGTTGCCTGGGAAATGGTCTATGAGCTGGGTCGTACGGGCGCCGAAGGACTCGCGAGCGCACTGGGCTTCATGCCAGACGATGCGGCGCGTGTGCTCGACGGCCTGCACCGGCGCCGGCTCCTGATGCGTCTCGACGATGGCTACGTGGCCGTGGGCGGCTTGGGCGGCGTGCATGCCTGAGGACGCGCGCAACCGCGTGCTGCGCGTTGCGTCGTTCGTGGGCACGCGTGCCTCCGACGAAGACCGCGGGCCGCAGGTGCGCATGAATCCCGAGGATGCGAAGGCTCGCCTGCTCATCGAGGGCGAGCTGGCCTGGATCTATGGTCCCCGGAGGCAGGAGCTCGCGACCGTGGTGCTGGATGACACGTTGCGACGCGGTGACATTGGCCTCCGCGACGTCGCGGGTGCGTCGCCGTCCGAGCTGGTTCGCGTGGTCAAACCGGACCTCGACTCGCATACCCGCCGCGGGTTCTTCGCCTGAACCGGCGCCCTTCCGGAGCTCCCGTGCCCCCTTCGCGACGTCCGCGCCCTCACGCACTCTCCACGCTGGCCGTTCATGCCGGTGAGGATGCGCATGATGCGGATTCACCCGTCGTCACGCCGCTGTACCAGAGCGTGAACTTCGTGCAGGAAGTGGGACAGGGCGAAGGGCTGCGGTATCCGCGTTATGGCAACACGCCCAATGCGGAAATAGTGCAGAAGCGGCTGGCCGCGCTCGACAAG
The DNA here is from genome assembly GCA_028287285.1 of Gemmatimonadota bacterium. Taxonomy (GTDB): domain Bacteria; phylum Gemmatimonadota; class Gemmatimonadetes; order Gemmatimonadales; family Gemmatimonadaceae; genus AG11. The sequence continues at coordinate 6,414 of JAQBPY010000426.1, read as the reverse complement.
GCGGAAGCGTGCGTCGTGACCTCGAGCGGCATGGGCGCCACCGCGTGTGCGCTGCTGGCACTGCTCCGGCCCGGCGACCATCTGCTGGCCTGCCGATGGATTTACGGCGGTACGCAGCGGCTGTTGATGGAAGAGTTTGCGACGCTTGGCATCGACGTCACGCTCGTGGACCCCATGGAGCCACGCGGGTGGCGAAAGAGAGTGCGCAAGGAAACGCGCGCGGTGTTTCTCGAGTCGCCCGTAAACCCGACGTGCCGAGTGCTCGACCTGCGTCCGGTAAGTTACCTGACGCATGAGCATGGTCTGGCGCTCGTCGTCGACTCGACATTCGCGAGTCCCGTGAACTTTCGGCCCCTCGAGCATGGGGCCGACGTCGTCATTCATTCGACGACGAAGTTCCTCAATGGACATCACGACGTCATTGGCGGCGCGGTGCTGGGCACGGCGCCGTACATCGAAGAAGTGCGGCAGAAGATGATCGTGTGGGGCCAGGCGCCCGATCCGTTCGCTTGCTGGATGCTGGAGCGCGGACTCAAGACGCTCGACGTGCGCGTTCGGCGGCAAAACGAGAATGCCATGCGCATTGCGCATTGGTGCGACAACAGGAAGGAAGTAAAGGCGGTGCACTTTCCCGGGCTCCCTGATAGTCCGGATCACGAAGTCGCACTCGCGCAGATGGACGGCTTTGGCGGGATGCTCGGCATCGAGCTCGTTGGTGGCGGCCGCGCCGCGGACCGCTTCATCCGGAAGCTTCGGCTCATTCGTCACGCGCCGAGCCTCGGCGGTGTAGACTCATTGGTGAGTGAGCCGCGGCATTCGTCGCATAGCCACCTCACCCTGGAAGAGCGCACCAGGCTTGGCATCCCGGACGGCTTCCTGCGGCTGAGCATCGGCATCGAAGATGGAGACGACTTGATCGCTGACCTGGACCAGGCACTGCACTGATGAGTGGCATCGTCACCACGAGCACCGACACGGACGGCGAACGTCGCCAGGTGGAGCGGCGCGGCAGCGGCGCCATCAGCGAGCTGACCTTGCCCGAGGCGCGGCGGATCCTGATCACGACGCTGCTTGGCGCGGCCGTGCTCTCGCTCTTTCTGTGGATGGTCAAGACGGTCATCATCGCCGCGATCCTGGGCCTGATCATCGGCTTCTATGTTCGGCCGATGCACCTGCGGATCTTTCGCCGGGTGCACGCCGCGAACCTCTCGGCGATTCTCACGCTGATCGTGGTGATCGCGCCCGTGCTCGTGGTGCTCGCCTACAGTTACAGCGAGCTCGCCGACGTGCTCGGCTATGCGAGCCAGCATCAGGGCGAGATCGTGCAGAAGATCGATGCGGCGGTGCGGCGCGTGCCGTTTCTCAAGGATGCGAAATCGGCCGACGCGCTTGGCAAATTCGTCATCGAGATGACGGCGTACGGTACCCGCCTGCCGCTGCTGCTCAAGTCCGCCTTGAAGGATTTCTCGATCTCCGCGACGATCTTCCTCTTTACGGCATTCTACATCCTCATTGAAGCGGACAAGATTGGCGGGTATCTCTCGAGCAAGATTCCGCCTCGGTACGAGCGGCTCCGTATGGCGCTCGAGGTGAACGTGCGCGGCGTGCTCTATGGGGCCATCTATTCGACATTGCTCACGCAAACGCTCAAGTCGATCATCATCCTGATGATGAACCTGGCGTTCCACGTTCCGCTCGCCGGCGCGCTGGCCGTCGTGTCATTCATCGTGGGTTTCTTTCCAATCGTCGGGTCGTGGAGTGTGTATGTCCCCGTGGCGATCTGGCTCGTGGTATTCCGCGATGCCGTCGGATCCGCGACGGCGATGGTCATCATCGGCACGCTGGTGAATACGGTATTCATCTCCACGTATTTGCGGCCCAAGATTGCCGCCGAGAAGTCGCACGTGCTGAATTTCTACTGGATGCTCGTGGCGCTGATCACGGGCGTGTACACCTTTGGCCTCGCCGGCATTCTCATTGGACCAATCCTGATCGGCCTGTTGAAGGCGATCGTCGATACGGTCACGTCGGGCTCGACGTGGAAGCTGATCGACCTGGATGACGAAGCCGCGACGTCGGCCGGCGGCGAATGATCCGTTTCACGCACGTCACGAAGGAATATCCACGGACCGGCACGGCAGTGGACGACGTGACGCTGCATGTTGGAAAGGGTGAGTTCGTATTTCTCACGGGACCGAGCGGCGCGGGCAAGACGTCGTTGCTGAAGATGGTCTATCTCGACGAGCGTCCGACGAGTGGCGAAGTGCGCGTGAGCGGCACGAGCTCCCTTACGGCGACCGATCGCGACATTGCGAAGCTGCGACGGAAGCTCGGCATCGTGTTCCAGGATTTCCGGTTGCTCGACAACCGCACGGCGGAGCAGAACGTGGCGTTCGCGCTCGAGGTCACGGGGGTTCCGCGCGCGATCATCGATCCAAAGGTCGCGCGGGCCCTGACGCAGGTGGGATTGGCCGGCAAGGGTACCGCGTATCCGCGCGAGCTGTCGGGGGGCGAACAGCAGCGCGTGGCCATCGCGCGCGCCCTGGTGAATGATCCATTCGTGATCATTGCCGATGAGCCCACCGGCAACCTCGACGACCGCGCCACGCGGGGCATCTTTCAGCTGCTTCGCGACATCAACGCCGCGGGTACGGCGGTCGTCATGGCGACGCACAACCTCGAGCTCATTCGCCGGCAGGAATTCCGCACGCTGGAGATGGCACGCGGCGCCGTGGTCTTCGATTCCGCCGACGCGGCGGCGCTGTGATGCGATCGCTTCGGGATGCACTGATCACGTTCCGGCGGACGCCGCTGCTGAGCGCACTCAGCGTGACGACGATTGCGTTTTCGCTCTTTGCGTTCGGGCTCTTCGGGCTCGTCGCGCTGAATATCCGCGAGGCGCTGGATCGTCTCGAAGACCGGGTGGAGATTCGTGCGTTCGTCGCCGACGGCACTGCACCGGAATCAATTGGACAGGCGGCGGGCGACATCGCCCACTATCCGGAAGTGCTCAACGCGACGATGGTGACGCAGGAACAGGCGCTTGCGCGCGCGCAGAAGGAGCTGGGTGATTTCCGCGACGTGTTCGAGGGCGCGGTGCTTCCTGCGTCCATCGACGTCCGCCTCAAACCCGGAATGCGGAATCCGGCGACGGTGAAGCGAGTGGCGGCGCGCGTAAAGGCGTTTCCATTCGTCGACGACGTGCGCTTTGGCGAGGAATGGATCGAGAAGCTGTATCGCCTGCGGAACATCGCGGGCATCGCCGGCGTGGTACTCGGGCTGACGTTCGCGGCGGTGTCGTGTATCATCATTGGGGCGACGATTCGCATGGCGGTGCTGTCGCGTGCGAAGGAGATCGCGATCATGCGGCTCGTGGGCGCGACGGACGGCTATATCAGGCGGCCGTTCATCATCGAGGGGCTGCTCCAGGGCGTGCTGGGCGGGCTGCTGGCGTTGCTGCTGACGTACTTCGCGCGGTCGCTCATCAACCGGTATGTGATCGAGACCATCTTCTTTGATCGTCGTGTTGCGCTGCTCGGCATTCTGTTTGGCGTAGTGATCGGATTCATGGGCAGCGTGTTCTCCGTGGGGAGGCACTTACGCCGAGTCTAGGAGGATCAGCGCCGTGAAGGAGCTGCTCCTGACCGCTGCCGCGCGGAAAAACAGATCCTTCGCTCTGCTCGGGACGATGTTTCTGCTCGTCCTCGCGCTGAGCCTTCCCTTTGTGCTGCAGGCCCAGACCGCCGACGCACGCATCCGCGCGCAACGTGAAGAGCTGGACCGCATTCGCCGCGAGCGTGCGGACCTCGAGCGCAAGATGGCCAACCTCCAGGGCAATGTACACGAGCTCCGCGAGGAGGTCGCGAACCTCGACCGGCAGCGCGCGGCGACGGAGCAAGTGCTCAAGACGCTCGACCGCCAGCTCGCGGCCATCACGGGCGATGTCGCCGAGACGACCAACCGGCTCGCCATGGCCGAAGGCGATCTCCAGTACAAGCGGTCGTCGCTCGAGAAGCGGCTCATCGATATCTACAAGCGCGGCCCGCTCTATTCGGCCGAGGCGCTGTTGACGGCGCGGTCGTTCGGCGAGCTCGTTGCCCGGTACAAATATCTGCATGAACTGGCGGTGCACGATCGCAATTTGGTAAAGCGCGTCGAGGTGCTCAGGAACGACATCAAGCGCCAGCGCGGTGAGCTCATGAAGCTGCGTGATGCGGTCGAGGAGAACCGCGGCGACAAGCAACGCGAAGAGGAGCGGCTGGCCAGTCTTACGAAGCAGCGTTCGTCGAGCCTGCAGCAGGCGCAGCGGTCTACCAGGCAGATCGTGGATCGGCTCGCAAGCATCCGCGAGTCGGAAAAGCGGCTTGGTGGTGTGCTCGCGAATATTGAAGCCGAGCGTCGCCGCAGCGAGACGGCGCGTCCGAACGCGCCGCGCATTGCGTCGACGATCAAGACAACGGATCTCGGCAAGCTGGACTGGCCGGTGAATGGAACGTTTCTCTATCGCTTTGGCCGCGTGATCCACCCCAACAACGCCACCACGCGATGGGATGGCGTGGGCATCGAAGCGGCCATCGGGACTCCGGTGCGATCGGTTGCGCCGGGCACGGTGGAGAGTGCGGAAAAACTTGGCACGTTCGGACTCACGGTGATCGTCAATCACGGTGGCGGCAACTACTCCATCTATGCGTCGCTCAACTCCGTGAGCGTGAGGAAGGGTGCCACGGTCAGCAAGGGTGACGTCGTGGGAACGGTTGGCATCTCGGACCCCGATCTCAAGCCGCATCTGCACTTCGAGATCCGGACGCCGCCGTCGTCCAAGGCGATCGATCCGGAAACGTGGCTGCGCGGCAAGCGTTAAGATCATGGTGACGAGGCGCTGTGCCGTGTGTGGACGCTTTCGCAGCTATGACGTTGACGACGAATTCTGCATCGTGTGCGGAAATGACGAGCTCGAGCAGCATTGTGCGTGTGGGCGTGATTTCGAGTACGCGCTCGCCGAGGTGGGTGACGTGCACTGCCCCCGGTGTGGCCGAGTGCTGCGGGGCACGCCGGTGATTGGCGAATGAGGCGCTTTGTACCCCTGCTCGGGGCGCACGTCAGCGCCGCCGGTGGCGTGCCGAATGCTCCCGGCCGCGCGGCGGAAATAGCCGCGACGGCGCTCCAGATCTTCACGAAGATGGGGAACCGGTGGGCCGAACGTGAATGTGCGGATGAGGAGTGTGCGCACTTTCGGGAGGCGCTTGCGGCAACGGACGTGGGTGCCACGATGGCGCATGACTCCTATCTCATCAACCTCGCGAGTCCGAACCCTGTGTTGCGGGCGCGGTCGATCGAGTCGTTCACGCTGGAGCTCAAGCGCTGCGCCGCACTTGGCCTCGATTACCTGGTATCGCATCCGGGTAATTACATGGACGAGCGCGATGCGGGCATCGCGAGAAATGCCGACGCGATCAGCGAGGCGCTCGCGGCGGCACCGGGTCCTACCATACTCTGTCTCGAGACAACAGTCGGCTCGGGAACGTCACTCGGCGCAACGTTCGACGAGCTTTCACGCATCATCGAACAGGTTGATGTGCGCTACCGCGATCGTCTGGGCATCTGCGTGGACACCTGTCATGTCTACTCGGCCGGATATGACATCGTGACCGACTACGAGGGCGTGATGCAGCGGTTCGATGACGCGCTTGGCCTGGACCGGCTGCGCGTGATGCACCTCAATGATTCGAAGACGCCGTTTGCGTCGAAGCGCGACCGGCACGAGCTCATTGCGGAAGGGTCGCTCGGCGAAGCGCCGTTTCGGAGCATCATGAACGACGCACGGCTTGCGGCCGTTCCAAAGGTGATCGAGACACCGAAGCTGGACGACGCCGTCGCGACGGATACCCGGATGCTCACCCTGCTGCGCAGCTACGTGAGCACGTGACGCACGATGTCGCCTTCGATGGTTTCACCGCCGACGGCGACGTAGACGTGGTGATCGGTGACTGACATCTCCCACGTGTTGCGCCGATCGAGATGTCCCACGAGGCCGTCGATGAGCTCCTTGCCGATGCCGTAGAACTCGAGGTCAGCCGCGCGGTGGATTTTCTCGCCCGCGAGCTGGCTCACGAGCCGCGCTGCGTCGCGGTGTGTGTAGACCGCAACTCGTGGCGAGGCCTTGCTCGCCTTGTGCAGCCGGGCCGCGTCGGGGGCACCGACTTCGATCCAGACTTTCAGGTCGCCGGTAAGGTCCCGCACCGCCAGTGCGGGGACGTCAGGCTCGGCGAGCCCCTTTGAGAAGGCGATCCCTTCGGTGTACTCGAGGCAATAGGCGAGGACGCGCGAGATGAGGTATTCGTCGGTCTCGGACGGCTGCTGCGCGGCGCGGAAGGAGATGGTCTCGTAGACGTTGCGGTCGACGTTGGCCAGCTG
>JAQBPY010000412.1 GCA_028287285.1 Gemmatimonadota bacterium | reverse complement strand
ACACCGTCGGGTTGGGCGGAAGAAAGCGCACCCCGAAAGGCAATGATGTGTGCCCGAAAACGAGACAGCTCCTCCTGCACATCAAGTCTATCTGCAAGCAGGGCAATCTCTTGCGCCAATCGTGTTTCGTCCACAACCACGCCATCCGCAAGCTCGCGCACCGCGTTTCGCAGCCGATCCCGCTGTTCGACGACACGATCCGGAGCGCGCACGGCTACCCGCTCCAGCGCGCCTTCAATGAGCTGCAGCCGCTCCTCCAGGTATGTCACGAGCCGCGCGCCTTCCGCCGTCCGCATCTCGAGCAGCGCCGAGACCGCGCGCTCAACGATAGCCACCAGCTGCGGCGCAGCATCATTGGTCAATTCTTCGCGCGTACCCGTGAGAAACACATCCGGGAGCCTGAGGATAGCCGCGACATCCAGCGTGTCGGCCAAACCATGGCGGGCCTGCAAGCCACGCATCTGCTCCACGTAGGCGGCGAAGCGCCCCTCGTCGATGGGGAGAAGTCCCGAGGCAGCCTCGTCGTCGCGCTCGAACCGCGCAGACAGTGTAACGTGTCCGCGCGTGACGCCTCGCCGCATTGCGTCGCGGACGTCGCCTTCCCAACGCTGCAGCGAGTTGGGCAGCTTGATGGACGGACTGAAAAAGCGGTGGTTCACGGAGCGCACTTCCACGCTCACGCGACCTCCGCCCACTTCCCCGTCGGCTGCGCCGAACCCCGTCATGCTTCGTATCATATCAAGCGGGCTAACTTACGGCGCCACAACAACATTGTCAATTCCAGAACTCCCACCGCACACCATAGAACTGCGTCTGCCGAGGGAAGTTGAAGCCCGGCACCTGACTGAACTTCTCCTGCAGGGAATTGCGGAACTGGTACGACACGACCGCCGTCTGAATCCGGATCTCGAGCTTGAAGGTCACTTCACGATACCCGGGCGCGATGCGCACGGAATCGGCGCCAAAGGGAAATCTGCTGTCCGACCGGTACTCATGCACCAGCGAGGTCAGCAGCCCGAAGTTCCCCTTGGGAAAGCGATCGAGCAGGCTCGTCTGGATGAACAGCTCGGTCCGCGTCTGGTACCTGGGCCGGTAGAGTCCAGTCGAGTCATCCCAAGCCAGGGCCCAGGCGTCAATATTGACGCCGCGCCAGAGTCGCCCCCGCACGCTCGCCGTCTTTCCGGTTGCTTCGCCCTCGAGCCGAACCACGCTGGGAACGGCGTAGTCCGGGCTCAGTTCGGCGGGTGCCAACAGCGTGGTCGCACCGCGGCGAACGATTCCGCCGCCGATCCAGAGATCCCGGAAGCGCACCGCGCCCTCGGCGCGAGTGCTCTTGTTCGCCGCAAGCTCATAGCGCGTGACCTCGTTCGTATCCACCCGGCCCAGCGGATAGGCGCCCCCGGGGTGAAATACCCCGCTCGCGTCGAATACCGCGCCGGACCGTGGCTCCGTGAACAGGCGGTCGAACACACCGCCACTGGTCTGGGAATGCGCCGCCAACAGCGCGACGCGAGCGAATGGCACGTACCGAGCGGTCGCCTCGATCCGACCCGGGTTGAGATACGTCTTGCCTTCGCCGAATGCAGACAGCTCGAGACGTCCAAGCGAGGTTGACGCCCGACCGCTGAGCGAATGCGACGTTCGGTGCTCACCAACACGCACTCGCTCGGCGAGGCTCGTTCGCAACGGACCACGATTGATGCCGCCGGTGATGAGGTACTGGCTCTCGTAGGACGCCGAGTCCGTGAGTGCCAGCGAGTCGTCGCCGGTGGTGCCCACCGTCGACAGGCTCGTCGAGCTGCGTTCGCGGCCGAGGTATGACATGGTCGACGCAACGACCTGGAACCACCTGGGGGCATCGACGTCGCCATTGGCGAGACGCAGGTAGGCTGTGGAGCGGTGTGTTTCGATGCCGGGACCGGTGTCGCGCGTTTCATTGAAGTCGCCGGTTCCCGTCCACGGCGCACGATTCTTCTGGGACCGCTGATAGATGGCGTCGATATTCCACGGGCCGTGCATCATCCCGACACGCGCGAATGCGTTCAGCGCGTCCGAGCTTGGCAGTGCGTTGTTCGGCTGGGTGGAGAGATATTGTGCAGACACCTGCAGTGTGGCGCCGTTGTCATAGCGGCGGCCGTACGTGCCGGTGTAGAAGTTCGTCGCCTGGTCGCCCGTGGAAATGTCGGCGCGTGTAAACGGAATGGTCCTGTCCACGCGAAAGCTGCGCGCGTACACCCGCACTTCGTCGGTTCCACGCTCGATGCGGACTTCCTCGAGCGAGTTGAGTGGCAGGTCATTGACGGCCGCCGTGCCACGCGCGCGCCGGTCCATGGGATCGAGCTCCAGGCCGTCCAGAAAGATGCGAATGCGCCGCAGGTCTCCCTGCGACGCAAAAACGGTGGGGGAGATCGTCACGCCGGTGGCGAATTGCGTAAGACCGGGCACGCGACTCAGCAAGTCACCCAGGTTGATCGCGCCGGTGGCAAACATCGCGTTGCGATCGTAGATGCGCGGCACCCCGATCTCCAGGATCACCGGAGCATCAGCGCGTGCCAACGGCGGCTTTACGGTATCCGGTTTCACGACGACAGGAACCGGAACGACGCTCTTTACGAGCGTATCCCCTTTGCCGGTCGAATCGGGCTTGGGCGGGATGGGGATACGAATGGTGTCGCGCTGGGACGTTGGTACCTGGGCAACGGCGACGTCAGGCAAAACGGCCCCGGCAACTGCGCCGAGGCCGAGGATTACCTTGAACAACAACCGGCGAAAGTTCACCCGGCGCGCCCTCGCACGAATTCCACGAACGTTCCCACCGGCACACCCGTTGGCCCGCGCGGAACAGTCCCGAGATCCGACTCGGTATAGGCCGTACCGGCAACGTCGAGATGGACCCAGGGATACTCTTCCGCGAACTCGGCAAGGAAGAGCGCAGCCGTGATGGTGCCGGCGGGGCGTCCGCCCGAGTTCTTGATGTCAGCGACGTCGGACTTGATGAGATCCTTGTATTCATCCCACATGGGTAACTCCCACCCCGGTTCCCCCGCCCGTGTTCCAGCGCCGAGCAATTCCTGCACGAGCGCGGGGTCGTTGCCCATCACGCCAGTAGCCGTATGACCCAGGGCAATGACGCATGCGCCGGTGAGCGTTGCCGCGTCGACGACGGCCGCGGGCTTGTACCGGTTGGCGTAGGAAAGCACGTCGGCGAGCACCAGGCGGCCTTCGGCATCCGTATTGATGATCTCGATGAACTTGCCGGACATGCTCTTGACCACGTCGCCGGGCTTGAAGGCCGTGCCGGACGGCATGTTGGTGGTTGACCCGACCAGGCCGACCACGTTGACCTCGAGCCCGAGACGCGCAATGGCTTCCATGGCACCCAGGACGCCCGCCGCGCCGCACATGTCGAACTTCATCCACTCCATGCCCTGCGCCGGCTTGATGGAGATGCCGCCCGAATCAAAGCACAGCCCCTTGCCCACGAGCACGACCGGTGCGGCATCCTTGACGCCACCGCAGTACTCGAGCGCAATGAGCTTGGGATCTTCAGGAGTACCCTGTGCGACGCACAGCAGGCTCCCCATGCCCAATGCCTCCATTTCCGTGCGACCAAGCACCGTGATCGCGAGGCCGTGCCGCTTCGCGATGTCGCGCGCCGTATCCGCCAGGAAATCGGGGGTGCAGAGGTTGCCCGGCATCATGCTCAACGTGCGCGCCAGGCCGTGTCCCTCGGCTATGGCGCTCCCCGAGGCGATGCCATCGGCATCGGCGCCGAGAATCTGCGCGCCGGTCAGCGGGGCACGGCGCTCATCCTCCGGTGGCGGCGTTTTGGTGTCGAGGTAGTCCCACGCGCCGGTGGCAAGGCCGACGCCAAGTGCCTCCGTTTCATTCGCGCTCAACGCGCCGGCGTAAAAGGCCAGGGAGCCGGTACCCATGCGCCCCGCCTGCCGTGCCGCAACGGCGCCCGCGCGCCGCAATGCGGCGCTCCTGTCAGTTGCCTTGCCGAGTCCAATGAGGAGAATGCGCGATGGACCCGCTGTTCCACCCACCAGATGGAGCGTCTCATCGCGGCCACCGCGAAAGTCGCGCCGGTCGAGGCTTCGGCTCATTGCGCCGTTGAGGGTGCCGTCGAGGGATGCGAGTGCGGCGTCCAGGGACGCGCCGGACGGGAGCGCGACAACCAGCAACGGAGTCGCGAGCGCGCCAAGATCGGCAGGCCCGGCGGTGAGCGAAAAGGTCATGAGAGCGGCTGAGGTGAGAGGCAGGGCGTATAGCCACAGGAAGTTACGTCTCCCCCTGGTACCCAGCAAGATTCATTCGCATGTAAAGTATGGCACGAAGAAGCCCCGTTTCGCGTTAGCGGAACGGGGCTTCAGTACCCGGGACGAGACTCGAACTCGTATGGCACTCGCGTGCCGGTGGATTTTGAGTCCACTGCGTCTACCGATTCCGCCACCCGGGCAGACCTACCTGAGCCGAGCGAACCGCTCACGGGGACAAATGTAGTATGACGCAGGTCGCGGCTCAACTGAGCGTTCACCCGTTAAGGCGTATTGTTTGCCGCAGAATCCGGCCTGGCCCTGAGCAGCTCCTGCATCCGCTTGCGGATCTGCTCCTGCAGCCCGAACAACTTGGCACGCTGGAGCGGCGTCATGAACGACGCGTACTCCTTCTGCTCCTCGATGAGCATGTCCGCGCGTTTCCGCTGCACCTGCTGCAGCTGATCCAGCGCCGTCGCGAGGGCGGCCTGGTTCGCCGATGAATCGGCCACAATCTCCGCGCGCATGGCGAGACGATGCGTTCTCTCTTCCTGCGCAAGCCCCTTGCGGCGCTGGTCGAAACGCATGCTCGTTGCCTCGAGCTTCGTCATCTGCTCGTCGGTGAAGCCGATGCGCTTTTTCGCCACATTCCAGAACTGTCGCCGCACCTGCTGCTCCAGTCGCTGCCGCTGGAGCGGCGCACCCGGCGGCTGTGCTTTCGCCACCCTCTGCTCCTGCCGCAACGCACGCTGCGCGCGCAGGTCCTGACGCATGTCCTGGGCGCCGATGCAGAATGGGAATGCCAACGTAAGGAGAATGACCGCGCGGTGCATCATGGCGTCCTCACGCGCGGAGAGATCGGAGCAATCGCGGGGCTTTCGACGTCGGCCGAGGGCATCGCGTCCATTTTCTCGATGTCCCTGAGCAGTGACGCCAGCTCCTTCTCATTGAGATCGTGCATCGTTCCACCGGCCATGGCAAGCTCCCGTTCGTTCGACACTGCAGGCGCGCGCTGAACCGCAGGCGCCACCGGTTTTACCGACGGCACCGGCTGCGAGGCCCGCGGTTTCTGCGTAATGGGCGATGGCGATACCGGCTCCGGGCTGGCGACCGCAGGCAGGACCGCGAGCGAGTCTGTTACCGGCGCAATGTCGTGCCGCAGCATCACCACCGACGAGCCACCCGCTGCGATCATAGTGATGGCCGCCGCGGTTCGCCATCCGACCCACGAGCGACGCACCGGCGCGCGGTGCGCCGGGATGGCCGCGACAATTCCGGCGACGTCCACCTGCGGCGTGCGGCTCCGGAGGGTGGCGCTCATGTCACGCAGGAGCGCCAGCTCTTCCCGGCAGTCGGCGCAACCGGCAACATGTGCGTCGACCATGCCACGCGTTCCCGCGTCGAGCCGCGCATGCACGAGGTCCGGAAGCAGGTCGCGAACGTCGGCGTTCGGACAATCATTCATCGAGAAACTCCTTGATGGCGCGCATCGCGTTGTGATAATGCACCCGTGCGGCGCCTTCAGTCGTGTCGGCTACGGCGGCAATTTCCTTGTACGATAATCCTTCTCCTACCCGCAACGTGAAGACCTCCCGTTGCGTCTTCGACAACCGCGCCATGGCCAGATGCATTCGCTGCCGAGTCTCATCGGCAACAACTGAGTCGAGCGCATCGTATTCCGTGACCGCGTCACCGTCCTGCACCTCCACCTGCGCACCGCGACGTCGCTCCGACCGCCGCAGATCGAGCAGCAACCGCCGGGCAATGGTAAAGAGCCACGTGCGAAGCGAGCTGTCACCGCGAAACGAGTCGATTGACGCAAATGCCCTGACGAATGTGTCCTGCACGATGTCCTGCACGTCGCCCTTTGCGCCGACACTGGCAGCGAAACGAGCCACCGAGCCGGCATGGCGCTCTACGAGGAGCGTTGCGGCGCGCTGGTCCCCGCCCTTCCATCGGTTGATGAGGTCGAGGTCGGATTGTTCATCGGCACCCTCGGCGACGTCAGACATTCTTCATGTTGTGGGACGTGCGTATGGAGCTGACGTTAATGGTGAGCTTTGAGCTGCGAACCATCCGCTCCCAACTGTCGCGGTTTATTCTTCTACCTGAAATACACCATCGCAATTTACCGTATGAGCCCGCCACTTCGAATCGCACACAGGGGTATGCCGCGGCTCGCGCGGGAAAATACGCTGGCCAGCTTCGCGCTCGCGCTGGAGTCCGGCGCGGATGGGATCGAGCTGGACGTCCACGCCACGTGGGATGGAGTCGTGGTCGTCAACCACGATGCTGCGCTCCAGAGTGGAGCCGACATCGCCTCCTTGACCCTGGCGCAGCTGATGGCAGCGGGTGGCACCCAGGAGCAGGTACCGACGCTTCGTGAGGTGTGCGCCTGGTTGCGCGGCGCCGTGGAGTTGTTTGTCGAGATCAAGGGAGCGAACATCGACGGCGAAGTCGAGAAGGCACTCCACGGCTACGACGGGCGTGTGGCCATTCACAGCTTCGATCACGGGCTCATTGGGCGACTTGCCGAGCGCTCCGCGTTCCGTCTGGGAATCCTGATCGAGCGCCGGGATGTTCCGGTGGCGGAGGCGATGTCGGCGGCCGGGGCGACCGACGTCTGGCCTCACTATCCGATCGTGGATCAGCGGCTTGTGGACACGGTACATGCTGCGGGCGGACGCGTCATTCCCTGGACGGTGAACGAGCCCGCGCAGGTACGGCAGCTTACGTTGACCGGTGTGGATGGGTTGTGCGGCGATGACGTGAGAATCTTCGCCGCACGTTGATCAGTCGGCGGGGCCTGCGGGGCTCTTCATGTGGTCGGCGATCTGGCCTTCCAGCCGGGCGACGTCTGCTTCTGCGGCGGCGAGATTGGCAGCAAGCACGTCATAGCGTGCGGGCTCGAGATCTGCGCCGTCGACGCGCGCGCGATATACGGCAAATCCCAGAGAAGCGGCAGCGGCTTCGGCGCGTTGCTTCGCGCGGTGCGATTCGAGCCGGAGCTTGCCTTCATCGAGCGCGCCTTTGGCGGCTTGGCCCGCGCGGTCGAATTCGCCCTTGAGTGTGTTCCAGATTGCCATCAGTTCCTCCAGAGGTGACACGATCCCTACGGAACGTTGGCGCAAAGGTTACGCGATTGTCGGAAATCAAAACGCCTCCCCATAATCGGGGAGGCGCAGATGACATGCAACCGAGCGCGAGCGTGTTACGCCGCGGTGACTTCTTCGGCTACTGCCTTGGGGTACACGCTGACCTTCTGGCGGCGCTTGCTTTTGTGCTCGAACTTCACGACGCCGTCGATGAGCGAGTAGATGGTGAAATCGGTTCCGAGACCGACGTTCTTGCCCGGGTGCCACACCGTTCCGCACTGGCGGATGATGATGTTACCGGCAATGACGTTCTCGCCGCCGAACTTCTTGACGCCACGGTATTTCGGATTCGAATCGCGGCCGTTGCGCGACGAGCCGACGCCTTTCTTATGTGCCATTGTATCCTCGCGTCAGCCGAGAGTGATGTCGTTGATCTGGACTTCGGTGAAGCCCTGCCGATGTCCCTGCTTTTTCGCGTAGTTCTTGCGACGCTTCATCTTGAACACGATGATCTTGTCGCTGAGCCCGTGCTTGATGATCTCGCCCGTGACCTTGGCGCCCGAGAGCATGGGAATGCCCGTCTTGACGTTCTGGCCGTCGCTGCCGAGCAGGACGTCGTTGAACTCAATGGAGCCGCCCGCTTCGCCGACCACCGAAGGGATGCGATATTTCTTGCCCGACTCGACACGGAACTGCTTGCCGCCGGTGCGAATGATTGCGTAAGACATTGGAAAGGCTGGAGAGCGTGTGACGTAGAGCCTAAGAAGTTATATGGTGCCATGTTACGTGTCAACGGCTGATGAGCCTCGAGCTGCCGGCCTCCAGCGTCCGATCACCAATGGCGGAGGCGGAGCCCGGGGCGCGAACCCGCGCCGGAGCTCGGAATGCGCATGCTGTGACGCACCCAACGAGTGGCGGGTTGTGCGGCGTGAACCCATACCATCCCCCATGCGACAGCCTCGCTCCCCCATCCTCCTCGGCCTCCCCCTCGCAAGCGGCAGCACCGGCGGCCGCCCATCGGCCGCCCCTGACCCAACCGGTCCGGGCAGCCGGCGGGGGTTCCTCGTCGCGGCGGGAGTCCAGCCGGTTTCCGCGACCCGATGACACGCAATCCGCTACGCCTCCTGCGGACGGCGCCACCCGCCATCCCTGATATCCCCGACACGGGCGACGACTCCGCCACGCGCAGCATGCTCGTGCACGCCGCCCGCACCGGCGACGTCCGCGCCTTTGCCGCACTCGTGGACGCCTACTATGCCCGATGCCTCCGGTTCGCGCTGCACATGCTCTCCAGCCGCTCCGACGCCGAGGAGGCCGTGCAGGACACGTTCGTCCGCGTGTACAAGGCATTGCCGGCGTACGAGGAGCGCGAGTCGTTCGAGCCGTGGCTGTTCCGCATCCTGGCGAACCGGTGCCGCACGGCAGGCGCCCGCGCGCGGCGGCATGCCGAGTTCGTGGACTATGGCGAGGTGCCCGAGCGGCCCGCGCCGGCAGGGCACGATGACAGCATTGCCTGGCGCGAGGAGATCGGACTGGCCCTGGCCACCCTTCCCGAGGAACAGCGCGAAGCGTTCCTCATGCGACACGTCGAGGACATGAGCTACGAAGACATGGCTGTGGCAACCGGAGCGGGAATATCCGCCCTCAAGATGCGAGTGAAGCGTGCGTGCGATGCACTGCGTGGGAAGTTGATGGAGGTGGACCGTGATTGAAGATACCGATGAGCTGACGGCCAGGATTGCCGGCGCGCTGCGCCCGCTCCCATTCGTCGATGAAAGCGCGAAGGCACGCCTGCTCGTGGCAGTCGCGGCGGAGCGTGAACGTGACCGCGAGCTCGCGGTGCGGCGCAGCTTCCATGGACGCCTGGCGTGGTCCGTGGCAGGAGCCGCCGGCCTGGCGGCGGCCGTGATGGTCGCGACGCTGACGCTGCACCAGGCACCACACACTGTGGCAAGCGCTCCCGCGCCGATGGCTTCAACGGCGCCGGCGGTGCAGCTTGCCGCCCATGACGCGAACGTGGATCCGGCCTCGGCGCCACAGGAAGTGCAGCTCGTGTTCCGGGCGCCGGCGGCGGGACATGTGAGGGTCGTCGGAGATTTCAACGGGTGGGATGCGCAGCGCGCACCCATGGCCCGGGAAGCCGGAACCGGACTCTGGAGCGTTACGCTCTCGCTAAGACCGGGTCGTCATGTGTATGCTTTTGTCGTGGATGACACACTGTGGATGAGAGATCCTCGCGCACCAGCCGCGCCGGACGCCGACTTCGGGCGGCCGGGGTCCGTTCTGCTGGTTGGCCGCCCGTGAGGACGCGTGTTGGCCTCGCCCTCGTGGTCGCGGTATCCACCGGCGCGGCGCGCGTGCACGCGCAGCAGGTGGCCTACGCTGCAAACGTGGGCGTTGAGCTGGACAGCACCACGCAGGCGGCGGTGGCGCGGGAAGTCTCCCGCGCTCGGGACCGTGGCATTCCCGTGGAGCCATTGCTTGCGAAGGTGCGCGAAGGACGATTGAAGCGCGCACCCGGGTCGAGCATTCGCGCCGCCGTCGCGAAACTGGCCGTTCGGCTCGACAGCGCGCGCGCGGCGCTCGGTGCGGAGTCGACGAACGAAGAGCTCGTCGCCGGCGCGGATGCGCTCGCGGCAGGTGCGGGAGAAACGTCGCTTCGCTCATTACGGTCTGCGTCGGCTCGGCAAATTGCAGCGCCCCTTGGCACGCTGGCGCAGCTCGTGGCAAGCGGTGTGAAGCCTGCGCGCGCCGTGGAGATGATCGTCGCCCTCATTCATCGCAACGCCACTCCATCACAGGTGCTGGCACTCGGGAACCTCGTTGAAGCGGACGTCGCTTCGGGTCTCAAGCCGGATGAATCGGCGGCCATACGGCTCCGTGGCATCGAGGCCGCGTCGCTGGGCTTTGGCGACAAGGTGACTGTGTCGGCACCCATGCCGGGCCTCAATCAGGCAGAGGCCGGCAGCAAGTCGCCGCCACCTAAACGCCGCCCTTAGCGTGCACCTGCGCGCACGGACGTTTCTTGGCGGCCTGCTTGTCGCAACAGCGATGGGCAGGCCGCTCGGCGCGCAGGGCGCGGTGATCGACGCGGGACTCTCCATCGTGAGCTTTCCGGAGGATAAAACCACCGTGTTCGGACCGTCGCTGCGCGTCACGATGGCGGGCGAGCGCGGGTCATTGTTTGGAATGGCGAGTGGCAGCGGCGTGGCGACGCTTGGAGCTGCGAGCGGATCCGCAACGCTGCTGGGCGGCGCGCGAACGTACTTCACGAACTACTGGCTTGGCGAGCTCGCGGGAGAGCTGACGTCGGTCACGGGATCGGGCACGAACCAGGGCGCGGGCACGGCACTGCTCACGGCGCGAAGCGTGTGGGGAGTGGAGCGCGGCGGCGTGTGGCTGAAGAGCACGGCCCACCAGAGCGGCCGGACCAATTCCACACTCACGGGCCTCGGCGTGGAGAGCGGTGCATGGTGGAAGACCACTACCACCCAGGTTGCGGCGACACTGACACAGCAGTGGACACGTGCCGAGCTTTACACCGGTGCCTTTCGACGGGGATATTCCGGCACGGCGCCGGTCCGTTACACGGAGGCCGGCGTGTCGGTCCATCGCGAGAGTAACTGGGCCACGCTCGATGTGCTCGCGAGCACGCGTCGAGACCCCGAGGCGGCACATCTCTTCGAGCAATCGTATTCCGCGACGGCGGCGCTCTGGGGGTCGGACCGGAGTGCATTCCTGATCAGTGCATCGCACTCGTTGCCGGACTTCGTGCGAGGCGCGGACGCAGCGGATGCCGTGAGCTTTGGCATCCGGATGCGGCAGCCACGACCCGCGCTCGAGCGTGCGGCGCGGCTGATTGTCGTTGTGCAGGTGTCAGACACGACGGCGGGACGAGTGCTCCGCGTGCGTGCCCATGGAGCCCGCTCCGTGGAGGTGATGGGCGACTTCACGGAGTGGGAAACGCGGCTGCTCACACGTAGCGGCGAGGGCTTCGAGTGCCCAGTGACCATGCCCGCCGGGTCGCACAGGATTCTCGTGCGGGTGGACGGCGGCGAATGGCGGCCGGCCGCAAACACGCCCGCCGTGGATGATGACCTCGGCGGGCGTGTGGGGTTGCTGGTGGTGCCGTGAGTGCTTTCGCCCTTACGCCACCGCGTACTGCTGCGTGATGTCGCGGCCCGCGCTCTTCACCACGAGCTTGAACTCGTCCGGCTTGAGGAGCGGATCGTCGCGCATCTCGAGCGAAAAGCCCACGGCCTTCTCGAGCTTCCGGATGACGTCGGACTCGTTCTCCATGGCGAACATGGCGACGTCGGGGTGCAGCTTCACCAGGAGCGGGTCCTTCTTGCCCTCGATGCCGATCTTTTTCACGCTGCGCTCTATGCGGCGGAGGATCGTTTCCGCCGTGAAGACGCGGCCCACGCCGTGACAGGTGGGACACGCTTCGGTCATGCTCTGCAGGTGGCTCTGCCGCACCCGCTGGCGTGTCATCTCGATGAGGCCCAGGTCCGATACCGCGAATGCCTTGGTACGTGCGCGATCGCGGCCGAGATGTTGGCGGAGCTCCTGGAGCACCTTGTCGCGGTTGGTCCTGGTGTCCATGTCGATGAAATCACACACGATGATTCCGCCCACGTCGCGCAGGCGAAGCTGGCGCGCAATTTCGCGCGCGGCCTCCATGTTGGTCTTGAGACTCGTCTTTTCCGGATCCTTCTTGCCGACGAAGCGGCCGGAGTTGACGTCGATGGAAATGAGCGCCTCGGTAGGCTCGATGATGAGATAACCGCCGGAGGGCAGGTCGCAGCGACGCTTGAAGAGATCGCGGATCTCCTGCTCGATCTCCGCCTTGTCGAACAGCGGCGTGACGTCCTCGTACAGGACCACGCGCTCGAGGAGATCGGGCGCGATGCCCTTCAGGTACTCGATGATCTCGTTGTAGACCTGCTTGGAGTCGACCGTGACGCGCTCCACCTTGTCGCTGAAGATGTCGCGAATGAGGCCGCGCGTGAGCGAGGTCTCGCGATGCACGAGGGAGGGCGGGCGCACGAAGTGGGTCTTTTTCTTGATCCGCTTCCACGCGTTCATCAACGTCATGAGCTCGTGCTGGATCGTCTCGGTGGTAACGTCCTCGCCCACGGTGCGCACGATGACGCCGCCGGAATCGTCCGGCAGCATGCCTTCCACGAGCGCGCGCAGGCGCTTTCGCTCCTCGCGGTCGCCGATCTTGCGGCTCACGCCCACGCGTGAGGCGAAGGGCATGTACACCAGGAAGCGGCCGGCCATGGAGACCTGTGCGGTGACGCGCGGGCCCTTGGTGGAAATCGGTTCCTTGCTGACCTGGACCAGCAGCTCCTGTCCGCGCTTCAGGACATCCTGAATTTGCGGAATGTCCTTTTCGTTGCGGCCGGGCTCGTGGAAGGTCTCTTCCGCGTCATCATCGTCGTCGTCGCCCGAATCGGGAAAGACGAGATCGGAGGAATGGAGGAAGGCACTCTTTTCGGTGCCGATGTCGACAAAGGCGGCCTGAAGGCCGGGCAGCACTGCATCGACTTTTCCGAGGTAGATATCGCCAACCATCCGGCGTGCATCGGGACGGTCGACGAGGAGCTCAACGAGCTCGCTGTCCTCGAGGATGGCAACCCGCGTTTCGCGCTGGGTCGCATTGATCAGGATCTCTCGTTTCATCGTGGACCGCGCACGGGTGGGCCACTGGCGACTCGGTGGCTACGGCGCGGTGTGTCAAAGGATGGGCGGCCTGGTTGCGCAACACGGTGCGCCCAACGGCCGAAATGCGATTCGACGCTGCTGTCCGTTGTGTGATCGACCACGTCTCGTCCGGGCGCACTCTCTGTGGGCCGACTCCACGCGCCAGCGCGAGGAGGTCAGTGAGGAGAGACGCCAGAAGCCGGAGAGGCGTGCGATCTCCCGGGATACCCCGGGACCGCACAACAAAAGCAACGAGCGCGCTCACGCGACCGACGACTGCCTCGGCCACGCCAACGCGCAATAGTGTCCGGCTGGCGTGCGAGTCGCCGCGCGTCGCCGGATACGGGAAAACCATGGAATAGATCACTGCTGAATAGCTAACGCGTGCCGGCCTTGAGCGCAACTCGTGACAGGGTAAAGTGTTACGCGCCTGCCAACTCCTTGAGGATGTGCCGGCCAATCACGATGCGCTGGATCTCCGATGTGCCTTCGCCAATCTCGCAGATCTTCGCGTCGCGCATCATGCGCTCCACCGGATAGTCCTTGGTGTATCCGTAGCCGCCAAACACCTGCACGGCCTTGGTGGTGGCGCGCATGGCGAGCTCCGAGCAGAAGAGCTTGGCCATCGCCGCCTCCTTGCTGAACGGCTTGCCATGCTGTGCGAGCCAGGCGGCGTGAAACATGAGATGCTTGCCGGCCTCGATCTCCGTGGCTATGTCTGCCAGCTGGAACGAGATGCCCTGGTACTCGGCGATGGCCTTGCCGAACTGCTTGCGCACGGCGGCGTACTTCACCGCCTCTTCGTACGCGCCCTCCGCGATGCCAAGGGACAACGCGGCAATGCCGATGCGCCCGGAATCGAGGGTCTTCATGAAGTTGATGAAGCCCTTGCCTTCTTCGCCCACGAGATTCTCGGCAGGTACTTCGACGTCCTCGAAGATGAGCTCCGCGGTGTCCGACGCGCGCCAGCCGAGCTTGTCTTCCTTCTTGCCGGCACGGAAGCCCTTCATCGCGGGAAGCGATGCGTCATGGCCGATACCGAGCTCCTTCACCTTGTCCAAGTCGGACGTGGGCTTCGTCATGATGAAGGAGCTGATGCCCTTGGTGCCCGCCGACGGATCGGTGACCGCGGTGACGATGAAGATCTCGCCGACGCTGCCGTGCGTGATGAACCGCTTGGAGCCGTTCACGACATAATGGTCGCCCTTTTTCACGGCGGTGGTGCGGGTTCCGCCCGCGTCGGAGCCGGCGTCTGGCTCCGTGAGCCCGAACCCGCCAAGGACCTTTCCACTCGCCAGCAGCGGCACGTAGCGCGTCTTCTGCCCGGTGTTGCCGAAGTTCACGATGGGCGACGTGCCGAGGGTGGTGTGGGCGGACACGGTGAGGCCCGTGGATGCGTCGACCTTTGCCAGCTCCTCGATGGTGATCATATAGCTGAGGAGATCGAAGCCGGCACCGCCCATCTCCTCCGGCCACGGCACGCCCAGAAGGCCGAGCTCGCCCATGCGCTTCACGTTCTGCCAGGGGAAGATGGAATCCGCGTCGAACTTCGCGGCAACAGGCGCCACTTCGTCGCGAGCAAACTCGCGGACCATCTCGCGGACCGCGAGGTGCTGCTCGGAGAAATACAGCGCGTCGTCCATGCTATGGGCTCGGGTTAGGCGGCTTCGGTTTCGTCGGCTTCGCGGAGGATCGCGAGGAATCGCTCGCCGTACTTCTCGATCTTCAGGGGGCCGACGCCGCGGATGTCTCCGAGCGCGAACGGCGTCTTGGGACGGCGGACCGCCATCTCCATGAGGGACTTGTCGGTGAACACGATGTACGCCGGCATCTTCTCTTCACGAGCGATGCTGCTTCGCAATGCGCGCAATCTATCCAGCAGCGCGGCATCCGCCACAGACGCCACGATGTCGGGGGGCTCCACTGCCTGCACCGTGCTGCCGCGAAACTTCTGCTTCACTCCCGGCTTGGGCACGCCTATGGGCTTTTTCTCGCGCAGCGTGGCGTCGTGGGTGCCCAGGCAGTTGTCGCATCCACCGCAGTCGCTCTTTGCAGCGGGGTCGCCGAAGTACCTGAGGACGAAGGCCCGGCGGCAGGCCTTGGTGTAGGCGTACTGCTGCACGGCGTCGAGCTTGGAGGTCTCGTTCCTCCTGCGCCGGTCGAGGGTCTCCCAGCTGATGGGGTACGCGGACAATGGGCGGCGCGGATTCGCGACGCTGTCACCGCCCCCGGTGCGGTTCCATTCGATGAACTGTTTTGCCTCCAGTGATTCCAGAAGCTCCGTGGCTCGGCGTGCGCCTCCGAATTGCGCTGGCAGCGCGTCGAGGTCGACCTTCGCACCGTCATACAATCCATTGCCGGCAACGCGCCACAGCGACCGCAGCAGATCGCGGCGCGCATCGCCCGGTTCTCCGAGCTCCGTCTTGATGCGCTCCGCCGTGGCGAGCAGACGCACGAACACGATGGAGCCGAACTCCGGGTCCGTGCGAATCGCGCCGGCCTTGTTGAGCAGACGAAGCACGGACTCGACTTCGCGATCGCTCACCTTGCCCGGCAGTGACGTTGCAATGGCCGCCGGATCGAACGAGACGGCGCCGTTGCGCTCGGCGGTTTTCCGAAGCTTCTCGTAGACCTGCTCCACCAGCGGACGCTCGGGATACGCACCCTTGATGAAGAACTCGTGGGTGAAGCGATCGGGGAACGAATGCAGGAGAAACACCTCGGAGTGCTTGCCATCGCGGCCCGCACGCCCCGCTTCCTGGTAGTACGCCTCGAGTGTTCCGGGCATCGAGTGGTGAATGACCACGCGCACATTGGGCTTGTCGATGCCCATGCCGAACGCATTCGTGGCGACAATGGCGCGCACGGATTCGTTCATGAATGACTCCTGCACGTCGCGCCGGTGCGAATCGTCGAGACCCGCATGGTACGCGGCCACCTTGATCTTCGCGCGGTCGAGGGTGAGGGCGACCTTTTCCACGTTGCGGCGCGTGGACGCATACACGATCGCGACGCCCTTGTAGCGTTTCAGCAACTCGATGAGCGCGTCGTCCTTGTCCGCGTCGTTGCGCGTGGGGATCACGTGATAGCTGAGGTTCTTGCGATCGAACCCGGTGATGATCGTCTCGGGATTCTCGAGGCGCAGCTGGCGCGCGATGTCTTCGCGCACGTGTTGCGTGGCCGTGGCGGTAAGTGCAACCGCAGGGGGCCAGCCAAGGCGCTCGCGAACCTGCGCGACCCGCAGGTAGCTCGGCCGAAAATCGTGCCCCCATTCGCTGATGCAGTGTGCCTCGTCGATGGCGAGCAGCGACACGCCGACGCTCTTCAGGCGTTCGGCCGCGCTGCCGAAGTCGAATCGTTCCGGCGCGACGTACAGCATCTTGATCTCACCGCTGACGACGCGCGCCATGCGCTGCGCGACTTCGGTCTGGGTGAGCGTGCTGTTGAGGAACGTGGCGGGAATGCCGCGCGCGGTAAGCGCGTCCACCTGGTCCTTCATGAGTGAGATGAGCGGACTCACCACGACGGTGAGCCCAGGCAGGACAAGCGCGGGCACCTGGTAGCACAACGACTTGCCGCCGCCGGTGGGAAGCACGACGAGTGTGTCGCGCCCCGCGAGCACGGACTCGACGGCGCGTTCCTGCCCGGGGCGGAAATCGGGAAATCCAAATCGCGCGCGAAGCAGCTCGCGCGCGGCATCGAGGGTGGGACGAATGGCGGCCGCGGTCATTGGACAGTGTAGTGAAGAACCACAGTAACCATCGGCCCAGCACGTGACGTCATCCTTTCAGCGCACACCGTATCCCTTAAACGGCGCGCGCGAAATGACCGCGCGTGAATGCAGAACCCACCGCGGCGCGCACGACGTTCGATCCGGCACCGCCGCGTGCGAGCTCCTCGAGCATCGCGCGGTAGCCCGACACAACCTGTGCGACCGGATCGCCCACCACGTTGAACACCAGGTGGTAGTTGCGCAGCCCGCCCTTCCACCTGCGGGGAAGAAACTCGCCGCCTTCGACCGGGCG
>JAQBPY010000382.1 GCA_028287285.1 Gemmatimonadota bacterium | reverse complement strand
CCTTCCGCTACGAAGGCAAGATCCCGACGATGGAGTACAAGACGCTCCGCTATCCGGGCCACGCGGAGATCATGCAGACCATCCGCGAGCTGGGCCTGCTCGATCTCGAGCCGGTGGACGTGAAGGGCACGAAGGTGGTGCCGCGCGAGCTGTTCGTGAGCCTCGTTGGTCCCAAGCTCACGAAGCCCACCGGCAAGGATCTCCTGGCGCTGCGCGTGACGGTGGACGGCACGAAGGATGGTGCGCCGGCAAAGCGGCAGTTCGACCTCATCGACAAGTACGACGAGGCGCACGGCATCAGCGCCATGATGCGGACGACGGGCTATTCGCTCTCGATCACGGGCCAGATGCAGGCACGGAAGCAGGTCGGCCCGCCGGGTGTGTGGACCCCTGACGAGTGCATGCCGGCGCCGGAGTACATCGCCGAATTGCGGAAGCGGGGCATGGATGTGAGGGAGAGCAGCTGACGAAAAACAGCTGACGGCTTAGTCGCTGTCGCTCCTTTGACGGCGGACGGCTCGCATCGGCGCTTCGCGCCTCGCTGGACTGCTGTTTGCCGTCCAGCCGTCCCCCGTCAAGTGAGCGAAGCGAACGACCCGTCCCCCCTACTCCCGCACGAAATTCGCGAGTGTCGCGCCCATTGCGTCCATCGCCGCCTTTGCCGGCCAGCGGTCGTTGCCGTTGTAGATGAACGAGAATGCCATGATCTCCCCATCCTTCGCGGTCACGTAGCCGCCAAGGCCCACCGTCGTATTTGTCGTCCCCGTCTTCGCATGCAGGTTGCCCTCGGCGGGCGTGCCGCGCATGCGCTTGCGCAGCAGCTCGGATTCGCCCGCAACCGGCAGTGAGCCATGAAACGCCGACGACCACGGCCCCTTGTGCGCATAGCTCAGCAGCTGCACCATCGTGCGCGGCGTGAGGTAGTCGAGCGTCGACAGCCCCGAGCCGTCGAACACACGAATGGCCTGCGGATCCGCGCCGACCTTCTTGCTCAGGAAGTCCCGCAGGTTCGCGAGGCCGACTTCCGCGCCGGCCACGCCATCGGGTGCAGCGGCACGCGATGCGTCACGAAACAGCAGCTCCGCAACGATGTTGATGCTCTCGCGGTTCATCTCCGACACGATCTCCGACAGCGGAGGTGAGCCGAGGCTCGCGACCTTGGTCACGTTGGCCGGTGTGCGTGCGGCGCGAACGTTTCCGCTGCCCGTCACGCCTACATTCTGCAGCGCCGCCTGCAACGCGCCCGCCGTAAACAACGCCGGGTCTTCTACCACGAGCGAGTAGCGGAGCGGCCCGCTCAACGAGCCAATTGATCCGCTCACGTCGATGCCGCCATCGTTGTTGCGGCGTGCAACGATGCGGCCGCCCTTGCCACCCACGAGCCTCACATTGTTTCGCATGGGAATCGTCGTCGTGACCGGCTCGAGCGTGACCTGCGCCACCGTGCCGGCCGGACTGACCACCACCCACACCAGGTTTTCATTCAGTGACAGCGCCGACACGCGCGCCGCATAGGACGCACCCAGGTAGCTCGTCTTCCATCCTTCGGGAATCTTGCGGTCGTCAAAGGCGCTCGCGTCGTAGATGAGGTCACCCGTGAACTTCTTCACCCCCGCGGCGGCAACGGCCTGCGCGAGCGTGGCCATCGGGAGATTCGGGTCGCGAAAAAAACGCGCGGACATCGACGGATCGCCGTCGGCGCGCAGGTAGAGATTCCCCTGCACCGTACCGTCCGGCGAGATGGGTCCGTCACGCAGCACGTCCGTGGAGAACGTATGCTCCGGCCCGAACCGGTCGAGCGCCACCGCGGTCGAGAACAGCTTCATCGTGGACGCCGGGTTCATCATCTCACCCGCGTTGCGGCTGAACACCGTATCGCCGCGGGTGAGCGACACCACCATCGCGCCGAACTTTCCGCTTCGCACGCTGCGGTCCACGAGCGCCCCCAGGTCTGCGGAAAGCGAGGCCGCACCATGCGGCGACGTCCACGACGGAGCCGCGGGAGCCTTGGCCACTCGCCGCACGGCCTTCTTGCGCGCGGCCGTTTTCCTGCCCTGCTGCGTAGCGGCCTGAAGGGCATGAAACAGGTTGTTCGCTTCGCGTGGCGAAGCCGGTGTCCTGAGCGACGCGACGGACCTGTTTTCGGAAACCGAACCTGCCAACGCCGGCGCACCGGCGAAAATGACGAGCGCTGTTACGCGCAAAAATCTCGAGGAGCTGACCATTGCCTTCAGTGAAGGCAACTCGCGTTCCAATGATTGGTGTTTCACACCTTGAGGATGATGTCGCGCTTGTACAGCACGTAGAGAATCGCGTACCAGAACAACACGAACGTGACCGCGAACGCCAGCGACGCGTTGATCGGCTCCATCCACGACGCAAAGAGCGTCTGGTAGATACCCGCCTCGAGCGACATGCGCTTCCCACCCACCGTGACCTTGAAAATGGAGTAGATGCAGCGCGCCAGCACCCCCGAGCCCACGAACGCTACGATGGGGTTCACGCCGTAAATCACGAACGGCCTGGTCCAGCCCTGGACCTTCTGGAGGTCGACGATCCACATCACCGTGGCCAGCGACACACACGCCAGCCCGGCCGTGAACACCACGTAGGAGCTCGTCCACAGGCTCTTGTTGATCGGGAATACCCAGTGCCACATGAGCCCGGTCATCATCGCCAGCGCGCCCCCGGCAAAGAGGCCTGCCAGGCGCTCCGGGAGCGGACGTCGCTCGCCGATCCACCGGCCCGCGATGTTGCCTAGCATCGCCGTGGCGATGGCCGGAATGGTAGACAGCACCCCTTCCGGATCCCACGTCTTGCTGGAGACCCACAGATGGTTGCCCAGTCCAGCGGAGCTCCAGTCCAGCACCAGGCGGTCCGTCCACGCGGCCATCGTGCGCTCTGGAAAGTCGAGCAGCAGCGCGCCGATCGTCCCCTCTCCCGGCACCGGCAGCGCCGTCATCACGAACCAGTAGCCGAGCAGCAGGCCGGCGATGATTGCCACCTGTTGGCGGAGCGTCGTCCGGAGCGTCAGGAGTCCCGCGCACAGGTACGCCACCCCGATGCGCTGGAGCACCCCCATGATGCGCCAGTGCATGAGCCGGTCGCCCACCCGCTGCAGGAAGCTCGGGTCCGTGATGCCGGCGACGTCTCCCCAGGTGAAATACGGAAAGCCGTTCACCAGAAAGCCGAACAGGAAGATGAGGCAGCCGCGCCGGATGATCTGGTTGCGGATCGCCCGCTCGTCGTCCCCCCGCGCGCGCCGCGACGAGAGTGACAGGTAGGTGGTGATTCCCGCGATGAACAGAAAGAACGGGAAGATGAGATCCGTGGGTGTCCAGCCGTTCCACGGCGCGTGCTCGAGCGGTGGGTAGATGTGCTCCCAGGTGCCCGGGTCGTTCACGAGGAGCATGCCGGCCACGGTCATGCCCCGGAACACGTCGAGCGACAGGAGGCGTTCGCGCGCGGGCAGGGCGGCCGCCAGCGCCGGTTCCGAAGCACGCGCGCTTGTACGTCTCGGAACGGCAGAGTTGATATCGGACATCAGGGGCACCCTCGCGTGTGATGCGGCTGCCTATAACTAGCCGAAGCGCGAGGGCTTTGTCGAGCCGTCAGGACGCCACGGCTTTCACACGCGCCGGCGCGCGACGCCAAATAGTGCCGCCAGGCCGGTACCGAGCAGCACCACGCTCGCCGGCTCCGGCGCCGTCGTCACCGGTGCTGAGGTGCCTTGCGTTCCCTCGATCCGCATGGCGAGCGATACCGTTGTCGCCGTGCTGACCCAGGTGGGACTGCCGTAGTTGGTGTAATTCGTCGCGCCGCCCGCCAGCGAGATACCGTTCTGGGTGAACGTGAGCCGCGGATTGTTGTAGAAAAAATTCATTCCCGCATGCGGCGCGAGAACGAGCCCGAGAAAGTAACTCTGGCCCGCCACGAGGTTGAAGGAGAACGGGTCGCTCTCCACGAAACCATTCTGGTTGGCCGTGTACGTGACCATCTGGCTGAAGAGGACGGTGGCGTCCGTCGCATCCATCACGAAGAATTCGAACGTGCCGGCGGTGGCCGCGCCGGTAAAGCCGAAACGCGTCATCGTCGTGTTCGTGGCCACGCTGATCCCCTGGCCCGCGCCGGAAATGGAGGCGTTGTCCCCCGAGCGCGGCGAGTTGAGGTTGGCGGTGGTGTGCGTGTCAAAGACGACCTGCGCGCGCGCGGTGCGGGCGCCTACGCAAAGCGCGAGAACGGCGACGGGAACGCGGAGCCCTGTGAGTGTGAGGATGCGCATCTGGACCAGGTTGGGAGTTGGGTGATTTCCGCGGCATGCAGGGGCAATGCAGGGGCCCCGTGCCGTCACCAGCCCGTCACCTGTCCGTTGATTCGTAAGTGCTTGTGGAACAACGACTTGTGCCAGTTGTCCGAGTCCCGGGCAACGGGCCGAATCACGCTTGCGGCAGGCACATGCGCACGGCAGGCGTGGCACGGGCTCCCCAAGCTGTTGACGCCATGCGACACACCGCCGCGCAGATCTGCCCCCTCGTCCTCAGGACTCGCCTGCGTCTTGCGCATGAGGTCGCACGCAGGCGAGGTTTGCGCATGACTCACCACGCGACGACGACGATGTCGAACCGCAAGACGATTGTCAGCATCATGGGCACGCGTCCGGAGGTCATCAAGATGGCTCCGGTCGTGCGCGAGCTCGAACGCCATTCATCGCGTTTCCGCTCCATCGTTCTCTGCACCGGCCAGCACAGGGAGCTTCTCCAGCAGGCGTTGCACGCCTTTGACATCAAGGCTGACGTCGAGCTCGACCTCATGGAGGACAACCAGGGGCTCGCGGAATTTGCGGCGCGCTCGCTGACGGCTGTCTCCGAGGTGCTCGACGACATTCATCCGGACATGGTGCTCGTCCAGGGTGACACCACGACCATGGTCACGTCGGCGCTCGCGGCCTTCTACAAGCGCATCGCCGTCGGTCATGTGGAAGCAGGCCTTCGTTCCTTCGATCGCGCGAATCCCTTTCCGGAGGAGATCAACCGCTGTCTCGCGGCCAATCTCGCCGACCTCCATTTTGCACCCACCGAAGCCGCGCGGCGCAACCTCATATCGATGGGTGTGCCCGCGGATCATGTGTTGGTCACGGGGAACACCATCGTGGACGCACTGCACTCCGTAAAGCCGGCCCGCGACTACGACAACCCGGAGCTCGGCGCAATCGCGAGCATGCCGGAGCGCATCATCCTGGTGACCGCGCATCGTCGGGAGAATCATGGCGTGCGCATGCAGGCCATCTGCCGCGCATTGCTGGCCATCGTCAGCGCGCATCCGGACGTCCGCATCGTGTGGCCGGTGCATCCCAATCCGCAGGTCGTCGCCATTGCGGACGAGCTCCTCTCGTGCGTCGACCGCATCCACCTCGTGCCGCCAACCACGTACGGCGACATCCTGCGCCTGATGAAGCGCAGCTACGTCATCATGTCCGACTCCGGCGGTATTCAGGAAGAAGCACCGTCGCTCAGGAAGCCACTGCTCGTGCTTCGCGAAGTCACCGAGCGTCCCGAAGGCGTGGAGGTCGGCGCCGCCCGGCTCGTGGGCACTGATGTGGAGACGATCCTGAACGAAATCGGTTGGTTGTTGACGGATGAGGAAGCGTACGAGCGCATGCGCTCCGCGCCCAATCCGTTCGGCGATGGCCATGCGGCTCGACGCATTGTATCGGCCATATCAAAGCGGCTGCACCTGTCCGATCACCTCGACTACGCCGCCGATCCGGTGCCGATGCTCGCCATTCCACGCCGCCGTTCACGTCCCGTGCCGGCGTGACTGTTCGCCGCGGCAGCGTGCTCCTCATCCTGGCTGCGTTGGCATGTGTGCCGCTCGTGAAGACACGCGACCGCAAATTCGCTGACGACTTCTCGTTGTACGCGGATCGCATGCAGTTCGGCGAAGGGGCCCACTTTGGTGCGTGGACGGTGGAGTTCGGAGGCTACGGTGCAGTACGCGTATCCGACGGCTCGCTCGAGTTGATCCCTGCGCAGACGGCGCAGTCAACGGTGACACATTCGGTACTCGTGACGGGGCCCGCGTTCACGCAGCCGATGGATCTCGAGGTGAGACTCTTCACCGGCGCGCAGCTTCGCATTGGCGACATGCCCAACCCGTGGGAAGCGGCGTGGATCATGTGGGCCTACACCGACGCCGCGCACGCGTACTACTTCCTGCCGAAGCCCAATGGCTGGGAGTTGGCCAAGCGCGACCCCGCGTACAAGGGCGGCCAGCGCATCATGGCCACGGGCGACACACCGGTGTTCCTTGTGAACCACTGGTACGACGTCCGTATCACGCAGCGCGGCGGTGAGCTCACCGTCTTCGTCGATGGCGCGCGAGTGGCGTCATTCAATGACACCGAACGTCCGTACACATCGGGCAAGATCGCCCTCTATACCGAAGACGCAGCGGTGCGTTTCGACGATGTGCAGGTGTACTAATGGACTGTTTTTGAGTTACTGGCAGCGGACGTTGTCGTCCTGAGCGTAGCGAAGGACCCTGTTCTTTACCAGCACAAACAGGTCCTTCGCTTCGCTCAGGACGATCACTTCCGCATCTGTAATTCAGGAACAGTCCATTAGTGGCAATACTGGTCACCTTGAGCTATCGTCACGCAGGGCGCTTTAGACTGTCATCCTGCAGGAACATTGTAGGCGGTCATGCCGCAAGAATACTTTAGACTGTCATCCAGCAGGAGCGAAGCGACTGTCGGGAGCTGCTGTCCCGTCCTGGGGAGTTCGGGGTGCGGAAAGAATATCCCGACACTCGTTCGCTTCCTGCGGGATGACAGCTCACTGAACAGTATTGCCACTAGGGATGCTCTGAAGTATGGCAGTTTACGAGCATGGATGGGGCAAGTCGGGAGTTTACGGCTGGACTTGCTGGCGGCGGAGCGCTGATCGCGGCCGTGCGTGCCGTAAAGCGGTGATCTTTGGGT
>JAQBPY010000355.1 GCA_028287285.1 Gemmatimonadota bacterium | reverse complement strand
ACTTCCGGTTTTTTCGTAGAATTCCGGAAGTGGAGTCTAATACAACAGTCCGCCGGGGGGCACCATGGGGTCAGGGAACGAGGGATGGGAGGCAAGGGAGTTGCCGGACGAGGACGGAGGCCACGGTCGAATCGAAGGTCTCGGGGTGGGGCTGAGTATCAAGCTGCTGAGCGAGGCGCTCCGCGACGGGCAGCGCGCCGCCGACTTCCGCACCAACGCAAGTCCGGTGTACGGTCCGGGGCAGATTGCCCATATCGAGACAAACGAGACACTGCGCCTGTCGCTCATGTTGCACGGATGGACCCTCGACAACGAGATGAACATCCCGCGCATCGTGTCCCCGGACGGGACGGTCGTTCTCACCTCGACCACGGGAAACGCCCGCACCGGCCTCCCGCGCTCACCTGAGGGCAAGGAAGCGCAGACCAAGAAGCCGCGTGGGCCAGGCGCCCGCCGCATCATTCGACAGAATGTTCAACGCTCCCTTGAGGGCATGGAAGTCGAGGACGAGAAGCCGAAGGCGCTCATATGGTACCTCCTCTACCACCGCGTCCCGAACACTGATATTCTGCGCTCCGAATTGTCGCACGCGGTCTCCGTCAATGACGCGGGCGACCTGATCCGCTGGCAGGAGCGATTGTTGCTTCCGGAAATTGACTTGGGCCGCGACTACGAGGGCCCATCGCCCGACCGGGGCGATGACATCGTCCCTGACGTTGACGTACCAGTACACCGCCGTGCGAGCTGAATGAACCCTGACGAGATTTTTTCACCGGAACGCCTTGCACTCGCGCGCCAGCGGCGAGGCCTGTTCAAGCAAGAGCTTGCCGCGCGCGTCGGCGTGACCCCGCGCGCAGTAAGCGCTTGGGAAAAAGGGGAGCGTCCGTCTGACGCGAATCTCGTGTCGCTGGCGACGGTTCTGAATTTTCCGCAGTCATTCTTTTTCGGTGACGCTCCGCCGATTCTTCGCACGCCCGCGTTTCGTTCTCTCGCACGAATGACGGCGCGGGATCGCGATATGGCGCTCGCCGCCGGTTCGGAAGCTGTCGCGCTGGACCGCTGGGTCGATGGTCAGTTTCAGCGTCCAGATCCCAATATCCCCGACCTCCGAGGCGTTGACCCGGAGAGCGCAGCAGAAATCCTGCGCGCGGAATGGGGCCTCGGCTACCAACCAATTGCGAACTTCGTGCATCGGGTAGAGATGCACGGCGTGCGCGTGTACTCGCTCGTCCATGACGGCGGGCAGATAGACGCGTTCTCTGACTGGCAGGGCGACAAGCCGTACATGTTTCTGAATACCGCAAAGACTGCGGAACGGGGGCGCATGGATGCGTCCCACGAGCTGGGGCATCTCGTGCTCCACGCACATACCGGCGGACCATCATCGAAGCTAGAGGAAGATCAAGCACAGGCGTTCGCAAGTGCGTTTCTTATGCCCGCCAAGGCGGTCATCGCGACAATGCCGAGTCGAATCACACCAAATACGATGATCGACGCAAAACTGCGTTGGGGTGTTTCAACGATGGCCTATGTTTATCGACTGTGGTCACTCGGGCGGCTATCGAAGTCGGTCTATCGCTCTCTTGCTATTCGCATTCGGGCGAATCCCGCAGCCGAGCCCGGGCTGCGCATTCAGCGTGAAACGTCACAGGTGTTGGCCAAGGTGATGGGGCAGAACCCTGCCGCAGTGCGCAGGGAAATTGTGAAGCATCTGCGCATACCGCTTGCCAATTTGGACGAAATTACGTTCGGTCTCGCGTTGACTCCCGTAGCGGGGGCGATTCGGCCAATTGGTCCTGCCAACAGCAATACGCCTTCAAGCGGCAGGCTTCGACTTATGAACTAAATTCCTCTTGGAATATGGGGAAACAGAAACGGCGCCTCTCTCGGGGCGCCGTTTCTGTTGCATAAGGGGCGGGTGAGGGACTCGAACCCTCACGAGCTTTCGCCCACCAGTTTTGGAGACTGGCGCGTGCTACCAATTTCGCCAACCCGGCACGCCCTCGTTCCACTGAGGGTTTGAGTGCGCGCACGTGAATGATAGCGAACCCCGATTCTCCAAGCAACTCATACCGTAGCGGTCGCGGGCGGCAGAGTCTCGTACTCCGCATCCGTCGGAACACCGCTGCACGCGGAGTAGAACACCGCTGGCCAGTCCGTGCAGCTCCGATCTAGCGCGCGATCACACTGCGAGCAGCGCAGTTCGATCCCGCCGTCCTCAGTCTCGCATACTTCCCATGAATGGTCGTCCATGGCGCCAACGCTCCGGTTGAGGGGAGCGGAACGCTACGAGCGTGGCGGGAGAGCGGTCTACAGTCGATACATAGACAGCCGATACATGGCGGAGGCTCCGATCTCTCTCCCTTGGATTATTCGGGCAAGTCAGGGATTATTCGGGCAACCGTGACTTATCGGGCAAAGCCGCCCGGACACCCCAAAACCCCACCCGCTGACCCCACGGATCCGGAGGGTCAGTGCACGTGGCTCGCGGATCGGCTGCGCTTCACCTCCAATAATGGCCCGACGAAACGCGCGACATTCACGGTGTACGACGTCCTCATCGTCGATGGGCGGCGTCGACGGCTGCCGTTCGGATCGCCAGCGGCATCGCACCGCCTGTTCGTTGATGAGGACCGGGGCCGGTATACCTACCGATTCCGCCCGCGTGAGGACCGCGCCCCCGTCGCCGCGCTGCTGCAACGCCAGCTCACACATGCAGAGTATGCCCACCCCGACGACGGGATCCCAGAATTCGGCCACACCCTCAGCGCCCCCGCACCGCGGCATTTCACGGCGGTGACGGGCGAAGTCTACCGGATCTACGATACCAGGATCGTCCGTAAACGCAGCCGGTACGCCGATCCGCCGGCACCGTGGGCAGAGGGGCGGGTATTCCGTCCGCTCGAGGGCTGGTGGCGGCACTACAATTTTCGGCCCGGTGAGTCGCATGAGCCCACGGACGGTGCCCTCGCCCGCCAGCTGCGTCACGCGGGCTATCTCGCGCGACGCCCGCCCTCGGAGCTCGGATCTCACGCCAACGACCGCACGGACGGCGCACGGCACAATCCAGATTTCAGTACGGTGCCCGTGCTTCGCTCACGGCATGAGGCGGAGCGGGATGGGGATGCCTAGCGCAGGAGCTGTGCGATATGGGGGTGGGCCACCAGCAGCCGGTAGAGCCGCCGTTCCATCTCCGTCATCCCCACCTCACCCCGCAGGCGCTTGCCCACGTTGGAGGGGGAGGACAGGCCAACGAGGCGCGCGAATGCAGATTGATTGCCCGCGGTCGCCGCTTCAATCGCGGCGCGCAGGAGTGCGGCATCCCCGCTGAGGCGGGGAACGGTGCCTCGGCTAGGCACGCTCGAGCGCCCCAAATCGAACATGACCGGCCCACGTGTTCTTGCGGGCCACGAGGCGATGGCTGTACATGCTGTCGGGGTTTGCGAGGACCGTCGTGAACGGCTGCTCGCCCTCTGGAATCGGCTGATACTCATTGTCCTGGTAGCGCTGCCACACGGAAAACTGCACGTCAACGAGCTCTGCCACCGCGGTCACGGCCTGCTCGATCGTGGGGAAAATCCCCCGGTAGCTCGCCATGCCATTGAACGTCGCCCCGTTCTTGGCGAGTTTGCCCATTCCATTGGGCTCGACGTCATCCGCCTCACACCGAACGAAATCGAGGTCCCATGAACCGGCGCTTTTCGCGCTGTGCATGACATCGAGTCTGACGCAGGCGAGAATTGGCATTGCTCAGCCCTCCGTCAGCGCATCGGCCACGATGGCGACCGCGACATCGCGCTGGTCGCGGTCATATCCATCACCCACGAGCACCGCCGCGCATTCCGCCGCACTGCCGTAGCCCGCTTCGCGCCAGCCCAGACTCAGGTCCGCACCCGCCAGCACCCGCTTCGCGATCTTTTCGCCCTCGACCTGCTCGAATGTCTTGCTCATCGTCATCTCCAGTGCCGGCGGGCTCTCTCGTCCCGCACACAAGGGAATATAGAGCCAATAGACCTAGAGTCAATAGACCTAGAAAACCGTTACATTTCCTTCGCTATCCCTTCGGTACCTTGGGACTGGGGGCCGTCACCCCACGGGGAGAGCGTGCGGAGCGGACGCCCGCAGGTGAGGTTGGATATCCATCTCACCCGGAGCCGCTCCATGCCTGCCACACCCTACCTCGTCGTCCTCGCTGTCTACGACGGACCCCTGCTCGTGCACACCACGGAGCTCATACTGGACGAGCGCCCGACGCTCGAGCACCTGCGGGTCGCAAAAATGGACGCGATCGGCCAATCCAAGAATCAGGTCGGGCACGAGCCGCCGACGCGTCCCATCGCGCGGGTCACTGGGGTATTCCCACTGTAGCTATCCCGTGATGGTGGCCGAACGCGCGAACTGGAGCTCGAGCGGCACCACGACGCGCACATCCCCGCCGGCGTGGGCGGCGACGAGATAGGGGTTGAGCGTCTCGGCCGGGTCACAGGCGAAATCCAGGAATCGTGTTGCGCCGTCATTGGCGATCAGTCCGTGCCGTGTGGCGGTGGCATACTCGTCCGGCGTGTAGCCGGCGTCGGTGTACGCGCAGGTACAGAGCTGCGCACCGTCTCGCTCGACGCGGGCGCCGTACACACCGTCCACTGCCGTGACCTCCAGCACATCCCCCACGAGGGGGGTGTACCATGTGCTGGCCCAGCGCGTCGCGTTGTCGCCGTCGACCTCCCAGATCTCCAGCCGGGCGGTGTCCGCGTTCGGGGCGAGATACCAGTAGTGGTCCAGATCGACGTAACGAAACGCAATCGCCGGCGCGGACGTGAATGCCCCGATCGTGATCCGAACGCGCACGTTTGCCGTCGCCGCGTCAATCGTCGCCACACGACGCGATTCGGCGTCCTCGGTCACGGAGTAGGCGGCATTGCTCTCGATGCCCCACGCGGCCCCTTGGCCGGCACCCTGCACGGTCCACGGCACCCCGAGGGTGAGGGCACTGTTCGCGCGCGTGAACGCATCTAGGAATCCCGCGAGGGGATTGAATCCCGAGAAGAAGCGCCGGGCGAGGGCCGCTGTCACGTCAGAGCCGTCGATCTGCCCCAGCCAGCGCTTATCGACCGTCGAGTACACCAGCGCCACCGAGAGTGCCGCGTCAATGGCGGCGCCGTCCGGCTGGTCCGTGACGGCGATGAATCCGGTGAAGGCGCCCGTCGCTAGGATCTCCGTTTTGCGAGTCGCTGGATTGAACCACTTCGGCTGAACGCGGAATGACAGGTCGTTCAGGGGAGACCAGGGCGTCGGCATGAGTCAGGCGGTGAGAAATGTCAGCGTGCACGGAACGGCGGGTGCATCAAACGCGCAGGAGCGCGCGGGCGCATCAAATGCCACACGCAGGTCAGGCATATCGATACTGCAGGACACCGCCGGAAACTCAATCGCGTCGAGCAGGATGATGACGTCCGGCGTTGAGGGCGCCGAGCTCCAGAATCCGGGGCTCCAAAATGTTTCGCTCCAGAAACCCAGCGACCAGAAACGACTCATCAGGCGGGCCGCATCGGATCGGCCTCGGTGCCGGCGCCGTCGAGGACGACGTCATGAATGATCCGGACATGCGCGTGCATGGGGGACGCCTGCGCCGCGACGAGGAGTGCGGCCGGGGTGTCGGCCAGGCCGGTCTGCAGCGAGTCGAGGGCGTCGAGTATCGCGTCCGCGTCGATCACCGCCGGCATCAAACCGCCCTGCAGGGCCGGGGGGAGCCGGGTCTGAATGTTGTCGGTGTCTGATTGCACGGCCGCAATCGCCGCCGCCACAGTGTTTTTGTTTGTCGTCGCGTTCACTTCGGTCGCGGCGCTCGCGAGCCTCGAGCTGTTCGCGTCCATTTCTGTGCGCACGTCCGCCGCAGTCGGTGGCGCGGCAGTGAGATAGTCCAGGTGCGCTGCGCGGGTCGTGGTCAGACGTGCGAGGAGTGCTGCCGTATCCACGAGCACCGTCGCTTTGTTCGCCGTTGCGTTGGTCTCTGTGGCCATCGTCGCGAGGATGGTGCCGATTGAGGTGGAGACGTCGAGGTCTGAGACCAGCACGCCGAAATCCGCGCGGCGAGCGGCTGCACTCACCGTCGCCGTGGCCGAGAGGTGGAGCGATTCTTTCGTCGCGCTTGAGGCGAGCGAGTAGTTGGCCGTGTAGACGCCGGTGCTCGCGTGCGTCACCGCAGACCAATTCGCGCGAGACGTGCCCGCTGCGTTGATGGCAGCGAGTGTGACCGCGTTCGTGTCGACGTCGACGAGGTGGCCGTCCGCGTCCTTGAACACGATCGTGAATGGCACGAGCACGGTGCCGGAGTCGGGGATCTCGAATACTGCGGGCCCGAACATATTCGCGAACGCGCTGAGATTGCTGATGTTACCCACGGCGGTCTGAATCGCGGCGAGCACGGTGCTGTTGCTGTCCATCTCGATGCGGATCGCGGCGGCGCTCGGGACCGCCGCGGTGACGCTGGTCTTCATCGTCGCCGTGAGGTCGCCGTTGGTCGGTGCGTTGGTGAGATTTGTGACCGTCGCGACGAGTGTCACTGCGGCCTGCGTGTCTGCCGGCTTGGTGCGCGAACTGATCAGTGTGTCGACATTCGTGACGAGCAGCTTCCCGATGCTGCCTACCGTCGCGAGTGCGGACGTCAGGGCGTCCCAGATGGACTGTACGCCGGCCGCCGAGAGTGCAACGAGACCGCTCGCGGTAATAGACAATGACGCGAAATTCGCAGGCAGCGTGAACGTTGCCATGCGGGTGCTGACCGTCGCGTCGAGGTTCACGATGCGTGCGTCACCGAGCGCGGTGAGTCCAGCCCCGTTCGCGCCGATGCGCGAGTAGACGTCGCTGGAATCGTTCGTGTCGAGCTGCACCTCGAACGGACAGGGCGCGAGGTTCGACGCGCCGACGACGAGGCCCGTGAGGAACCGGCTGGTATCACCCGTGCCGAGCAGTGCCTGTGCCGCATGGAGTTCATACATGCCAGGCCAGTTCGTCGCGTCAATTTCTTTGAAGCGGATTTTCGTGGCGGTCGGCGCGGCGTACGTGCCGAGCGTGGTGATGCTCTCGATGGTGGACCCGGCGACGGTATAATTGGTCGTCACCGCGTCCATCTCGCGCGCGAGTGAGATCTTCAATCCACTGGACGCGCTGGTGAGGCCCGTGATCCCCGCGCCCGTCGCGGAGGAGCTGTCCTGGAGGAACACGCGAACGACGGCGTTGTTCGATGTCGCGCGCGTGCGAGAGAGTTTCGCCATTAGCCGAGAGGATTGTGATAGAAGCCGCCGCCGGACCCGA
>JAQBPY010000350.1 GCA_028287285.1 Gemmatimonadota bacterium | reverse complement strand
CGCGCACCCCGCCCTCCGGAACACCGAACAGCAGTTGCAGCGGCGTACGCATCCGCGTCGCGCCACTCCACTCCACGTTAACCTGATTCAGGTGCGTCGGCGAGAATTGCAGCGTATGCGTGGCACGCGCGCTCGTCAAAATACCGTCCCACTCGCTGCTCCCCAGCCCGCGCCGTGCTTCGCCCTTTGCCTGGACGCGAATGATGCCGATCCCCGACATGGCGCCGCCGTAGAGATCCGCGGAGATGAACGTGTCATCGTTGCGCGCACCGAGCGAGCGCACACTGCGGCCCACCAGCCCGCCGAGCTGGAGTCCGAGCGGCACGTCCTGCTGGCCGGTGATGGCGTCGAGACCTACGCGGCGCACAAAGGAAATGCGCCGCACGCCGAACAGGAAATTCATGCGTGCCACCCGGTGCGCGGGATACGCGGGATGTAAATGATCCACCACGCGCACATAGCCGCTGTCGCCTTCGATCAACTGGTCGCCCGACCGCTCGTCGTTTCCCGTGAGCGAAAGCCCCACCAGCGTCAGCAGGTTCGGTGAGCCGATGCGCACCACGCCGCCCAGGTCGAAGTATTGCCGGACGACGTTCACCGCGGGACGATCTCCCTGCGGCCGCCGCAGCTCCACATAGTTGTCGGACTGCCCCGCCTGCGCACGCCATGCGACACGCTGCAGGTTCGTGTAGTACGGCCGCATCAACTGCGCACGCCATGAGCCGCCAAGGCTGGCACGCTCACCCTCCAGCGTCATCACCATCGGCTTGCCCGAGAACTGATAGTCGATCAGCCGCCCCGTCCACCCGTCGCGAAATCCCTCGCCGTATCGCCACGCGCCGGACACGAACATCCCCTGGCCGCCCAGGTTCGCGTTGCCGAACAGGAACGACGTGACGATTGGTGCACGGCCGCGCTCACTTCCGCCAATCACGATGGACGCTTCGTCGCTCGTTCGGACTTCGAGGTCGACGCTGCCCCCGCTGTCGCTCGGAATGACGTAGATCCGTGCATCCGCCAGAAACGGCTGCGCACGGAGAATGCGCTCGGATTCCGCGCGACGAAGCTCCGAGCATTTGTCCCCTCGCTCCAGCAGCATGTAGCGCTCGATCAGGTCCGCCTTCGTCGTCACGTGCATCGCCCGGGCGATGCGTGCGAGCACCGGCACCCGCTGCAGATTCGCGACCGACGGTGCCTCGGAATACACGACGATGTCGTCGATCCGCTGCCCGAGGCATGCCGCCGTCGGGCGGCCTGATGGCGCGAACGGGCCCGGCACGCGTACATCCTGCGCGCCCAGTGACACGAACGGAAAAGCCGCGAGCGCCATCGCTCGAGGCATGCTGCGCTTCGCCACGATGGGACTACTTCCCCATGCGTCGCTTCAGCTCGGCGAGCTGTCTTTCTGCTTCGGCTTCCCGCGCCGATCGCGCGCCGGCGCGCCCGAGCGCGTCAATCTCGCTCGCGACGTGGGCGCCATTGTCGAGGATCGAATCGGCCTCGGCGCGAGCGCTCGCGGCATCGGCCGCCGCGACGCCGCCAGGCATCGTGCCGCCCACGGCAGCGAGCTTGAGCTCAGCCGTCATCTCGGCAACTTCGCGTTCGGCCATCACCAGTTCCGCTTCCTGCGCATCGAGCTTCCTCTTCAACACCTCGGCACGTTCGGCGTGGATCGCTTCGTACTTCTCGGACAGCGCCACCGTCTCCGCATCGTCGATCGCCGCGGCGGCAGCCTTTCGCCGGCGCATTGTCTCGAGCTCAC
The DNA here is from genome assembly GCA_028287285.1 of Gemmatimonadota bacterium. Taxonomy (GTDB): domain Bacteria; phylum Gemmatimonadota; class Gemmatimonadetes; order Gemmatimonadales; family Gemmatimonadaceae; genus AG11. The sequence goes on along the minus strand of JAQBPY010000350.1, from coordinate 23,070 downwards.
GAAGCTCGACGTCGAGTCGCTGCCGCGTTTGCAGGGGGCCGGTGCGCAGCTCGTCCAGCCCCATCTTTGCCTGGATGAGCGTCTGCTTCATGCGCGCGAGAACGGCGCGGCGCTCTTCGGGCGGCGTGGCGCGGTCCATCAAGTCATTCAGCGATTGGCGAAACGAATCGAACATGCGGAATTGGATCTCGGATGTGGGACGTTGCCTTCGCGAGACGCTGGAAGAGCCGCACGCCAGCGCTTAGGATACTGATGCCGTGACTCCCCTCGCAACCCAACGCACGTGACGACACGCCCCGCTGTTGCGGTCACAGCCACTACGGAGCTCATTCGCGGCGTGTTGCGTGTACGCGCGAATGCGTCATACACCACTTCGCTCCACTCGGCCGGCCTTCGCCCGTATGTCCTCCCTATTCTCGGCGCGGGCGACGCGGACTCCATGCTGGACGGCATGCAGGGCCTCCTGCTCACGGGTGGCGAGGACGTGGAGCCCGCGCACTATGGCGAGCGGCCGCACCCCACGGTCGGGGACGTCCACGCCGAGCGCGACGCCTTCGAGATCGCCCTCGTACTCGCCGCCCGCAGACGCCGCCTGCCCACCCTCGCGATCTGCCGCGGCATCCAGGTCGCCAACGTCGCGCTTGGTGGCACACTCCTCCAGGACATTCCATCGGAAATCGCCAATGCCGTCCCGCACGACGGCAGCTGGTCCCGCGACAGTCGAGTCCATGACGTCGACGTCCGTGCCAACTCGACGCTCGCCCGTGCACTCGGCGCCAGCCATCTGCAAGCGAACTCCTTCCATCACCAGTCCGTGAAACGCCTCGCCCCTGGCCTGGAAGCCGTTGCCCACGCCCCCGACGGCGTCATCGAGGGCGCCGAATGGGCCGCCGACGACTGGTGGTTCCTGGCCGTCCAGTGGCACCCCGAGGAGCTCACTACCTCACCCGAACCCTGGGACCGCGCCCTGTTCAGCGCTTTCGCCGCCCATTTGTCGTCCTGAGCGCAGCGAAGGATCTGTTTTCAGTCAGTCGGTCGGTCGGTCAGTCCAACCATCCCTTGCCTCGTCATCTCGTCCTCCCCCCATTCCCCACCACCACCGCCACATCCCGAATCAGCCGCGCCACCCGCGCCAGCTTGTCGTACTCAATCTTCGACGCCTCATCCGTCGCCCGGTGGTAGTCCGGGTGCATACCCGTGGTAAAAAACACAATCGGCACCCCCTTCCGGGCATAATTGAAGTGATCGCTCCGCTCGTAAATGTGCTCCGGATGCGTGGGCGAATCCCAGCTCTTGTCTATGACGAACGGCAACGCCGACGCCGCGTTCACCGAATCCACGATCGCCCCCAACCGCTTGCTCTGCCCATTCGGCGCTGACAGCGGCCCCACGGTGTACAGCACCGGCGGCGCATTGCGGCCTACCATGTCCGCATTCAGCTGCGCCACGATCGAATCCATCGGCACCGTTGAATGGTCCACGAAATACGAGGAGCCGAACAGCCCCTCCTCTTCGCCCGTGTGCCACACGAACAGCATCGACCGCTTCGGTCTCGCCTGTGCCGTCGCCATCGCACGCGCGATTGCCAGCAGTGCCACACTTCCCGAGCCGTCGTCGTCCGCACCGTTGGCAATCGAATCGCCGCTCACCGGCGGCACGATCCCCAGATGGTCGTAGTGTGCGCCCAGTGCCACATAGGTCTTGCTCAGCGCCGGATCACTGCCGCGCAGCACGGCTACGACGTTGTACCCGGAAAGCAACGTCCGCTCCTGCGAAACATGCGCGCTGAAATGCCGGCCCTTGAGCACCTGAGGACGATCGTCAACTGGCCAGTCAGCTGGCAGCAGCGGCGACTTGGCCCGAGGCACGCCAAGCAGGATCATCGGAATGGGCCGGTCACTCTCGGGAACCTCCACGCCTTCGGAGCGCAGCGTCATGCCTCCCTGAATCTGCGGCAGGGCCTCCTCGAACAGCGACATCCCTCGGCCCGCAAGGAGAATCACCACCGCCGCCGGGTGTTGCGGAAGGATGCGCGCCAACCGCTCGCTGATCGATTCGGGCGCCTCCATCGCTTCGATCGTCGCCGCGTCCGCGCCTTTGGGCGCACCATTCACCACCACGACCACCTTCCCCTCCAGGTCGAGCCCCGCGAGATCGTCGCGCTTCGGCTTGCCTGTAACGAGCCCATAGCCCACGAATACGATCTCGCCGTCGGCCGTGCGCTTTGCCGGGGGAATGCCCGTGCCAAGATTGATCAACGGAGCGACGTCCACGCCAATGCGGATTTGCGTCGTCCTGCCCTTCTCCTCCACCGTTATCCGCGACGACGGCGACAGCGACTCCCGCTGCAGCGGCACACGCTGGATGTACAGGCTGTCCCCGGCCGGCTCCAGACCGAGACGTTGCACGCGTGCCGCCAGGAACGCCGCCGCGTTGAGGGCATCCGGAGTGCCCGTCTCTCGCCCCCGCATCGAGTCTGCGGCAAAGACATACAGGTCATGCCGAAGCTCCGCGGCGTTGATATCGCCGCCCGCGGCCGCCACTGGCGCAGCAGGCACACCGCCTGCTGCACCCGAGCAGCCCGCCACGGCAAAAAACACCAGGGCGCCCCAATCACGCTTCACGGAACTCCCGCGTTCTGCATAGGGTAGGTTTCTACGTGGAAGGGTGGCGAGTGTCAATCGTGACCGTCTAACTTTCGGTGGTCCCCGCACTCCCCGGTTCCTGAGGCCCCGTGCTCTACTTCTGCATCCCCACCTACAACGAAGCCCCCACCGTCGGGCTGCTGCTATGGCGCCTGCGCAAGGTGTTCCAGGAGCAGCCGCGCGAATACGAGGTCCTCGTGTATGACGACGGCAGCACGGACGCCACCACGGCCACGCTCGAGCCCTACCAGCGGGTCATGCCCCTCACCATACTCGGCGGCAGGCACGTAGGGTATGCCGGAGCCGTCGATGCCCTGTGCCGAGAGGCGTCCAGGCGCACACGATACCCGCGCCGCGACGCCGTCATCCTCATGCAGGCCGATTTCACCGACCAGCCGGAACACCTCCCGGAGCTCGTGAAACGCTTCGACGGCGGCGCCGACATCGTCATCGCTGAACGGCCCGCCGATTCACCCACCGTGCCCCAGCAGGTCCGAACACTGCGCAAGGTCGCGCCCTGGGTGCTGAAGCCCTTCCTCTCCGTACCTGGCGTTCGTGATCCGTTCGGCTCCCTGCGCCTCATGCGCGTATCCGTCATTCGCGACCTCATCAAGGAGCGCGGTGACGAATCCCTCCTCGTGGGCGACGGGTGGATCGCCAACGTCGACTTCCTGCTGCGATCCGCACCGCATGCCCGTCGCACGGAGACCGTGGAGCTCGAGCCCCGCTACGACGTCCGCGCTCGCGAGAGTCGCGTCCGGGCCTGGAGCGACGCCATGAGCCTGTTCCGTTTCGCTCGCAGCGCCCGCGGCCGGAGCGTGCGCGTCACGCGCGCATGAACGGTGTGTTCGGCGTCCTGATCCGGCGCATCCTTCCACTGACGCTTGTCCTCGCGGCCAATCTCTGCGCGCAGGACGCGCCGGAATCGCGCGTTCGTGTCCCCTTTGGTGTCGGCGAACGCCTCGAGTACGACGTCAAGTTCGGCAAGCTCAAGGTCGGCTCCGGTTCCATGGAAGTCGCCGACGTGCAGGACATCCGCGGACGTGAAACGTGGCACACCATCTTCTCCGTCAAGGGCGGCACGTTCTTCTACCGCGTCAACGATCTCTACGAGAGCTGGTTCGACACACGCACCGGCAACTCCCTCAAGTTCCGCCAAGACCTCAACGAAGGCCGGCGCGACGTCGAACGCATCTTCAACATCTTTCCCGATCGCGGCGTCTTCGTGGAAAACGGCGACACCGCCCAGGTGAGTGTGCACAACCCGCTCGACGACGGCTCATTCCTCTACTTCATCCGCACCATCCCGCTCGTCGTCGGGGAGACGTACACCTTCGAGCGCTACTTTCGCCCCGATCGCAATCCGGTCACGATCAAGGTCGCGCGCAAGGAGCGCATTACCGTGCCCGCCGGTGAGTTCGATGCGATCGTGCTTCAGCCCATCATCAAGACGAAAGGCATCTTCTCCGAGAATGGCCATGCGGAGCTCTGGCTTTCGGACGACGCGAATCGCATCATGCTGCAGATGAAGTCGGGCCTCTCGTTCGGCTCCATCAATCTCTACCTCAATTCGTATCGGCCAGCACAGCCTGGCGCCCTGACCAAGGCACCATGACCAGCCACGAGCGCACCTTCGGCGAAGCAGATCTCTCCAGGGTGCGCACCGTTCCAGTGGCGGTGCGGCCAAACAAGGTGAGTGCGCGCGACTTCGCCCACCCGCCGGCCGGCGACCGCTCCTTCGCCGCCTTTCTCGACGCCCTGCCCCACGTCCTCGTCGCGCGCGACTTCCGCGCGGTCGTGGCGGCCGTCGTCTCCGCGGCACGACGCGAGCGTGGCGTGGTCATCATGCTCGGCGGCCACATCGTGAAGACCGGCCTCGCGCCCGTGCTCATCGAGCTGATGCGCCGCAAGGTCGTCACGCACGTCGCCATGAACGGCTCTGCCGCCATTCACGATTACGAGGTGGCGCGCTTCGGCGCGACGTCCGAGGACGTCGCCGCCGGTCTGGAGCGCGGCACGTTCGGCATGGCAGATGAGACGGGCCGCGAAATGAACGACGCATTCCTCCGCGGCATGCACGAGGAGCGCGGCATGGGCGAAGCACTCGGCAGCGCACTGAGTGAGTCGGCCACGCTCGCCAACCCGGAGCTGTCACTGCTGCTCAGCGCCCACACGCTCGGCGTGCCCGTCAGCGTCCACGCGGCCCTTGGCGCGGAGATCATTCATCAGCACCCCGCCGCGAGCGGCGCCGCAATTGGCGACACGAGCCACCGCGACTTTCGCCGCCTGGCGCATTCGCTGATCCGCATCGACGATGGGGGCGTGGTGCTGAACCTGGGCAGCGCGGTCATCATGCCGGAGGTTTTCCTGAAGGCCCTGACCATCGCGCGCAACCTGGGCGACGGCAGGCCCGCGAACTTCACCACCGTCGACCTCGACATGCAGCGCCACTACCGCCCACGCGTGAACGTGGTGCAGCGTCCCACCCTGCACAGCGGCAAGGGATACGAAATAACGGGCCATCACGAGCTGATGATCCCATTGCTGGTCTGGGCGGTGGTAACGGGACTCGAGGCCGAGCTCTAGGCTCCATGCTCTGTGCTCACAGCTGTGAGCATGGAGCTGTCAGCTCACAGCGTCAGCCCAAAGCCCGTGGCTCTCTGCTGGTAACTCATGGCTGACAGCTCAATCAGTATCCGGACCCCGAGAATTTCTGTCGTAGTCTCCGCGCCGTCTCCGGACTGAAAATTCGGATGACCAGGTACACCAACCCACCCACAATGAGCGCCTTGATCGCAAAGCTGAAGAACCAGCCAAGCAGCCCGAAGCCCAGTCCGAAAAGAATCTTGAGAACGTACAATCCGGCCAACGCAAACAGGCCGATCATGAAAATGGTGGCGAGCATGGTGCTGTCTCCCGTACGAGTCTGACGTCCCTACGCGCCGCGGACTCCAAGGTTTCACGCGGCCTCTGGTCGCCTCGGCGCTCCGCTCTCAGATTGCCTCCATGACACCGCTGCACGCAAGATGTCCCTGACCGCCGACGTCCTCGTCATTGGCGGGGGAATCGCCGGACTCACCTCCGCGCTGGCTGCCGCCGAATGTGGGTTGAATGTCGTGGTGGTTGATGCGACTCGTCCTGGCGCGGCATCCGTCGCCGCGGCAGGCATGCTGGCGCCGTCTGTGGAAGGCATGCCCGGCCGCGTCAGGTTCATTGCCCTCGATGCCCGTGATCTGTATCCCGCGTTCCTCGCATCGCTCAAGGAGCGCACCGGAATCGACGTCCCACTCGATCGTAACGGCATCATCGAGCTGGCTACGACGCCCGAGCACCGCACACAATTGTTTGCAACTGCGGACGGCAGCGCCCGGCAACTCGACGAGCACGCCCTCGCGCGATTCGAGCCCGCCCTTGCAGGCCACGCCGGTGGGCTCTTCTCCCCGCTCGATGGCTCCGTCGACAACGTCGTGCTCATGTGCGCCCTTGATCGTGCCGTCGAGCGTGCGCCACGCATCAAAAGAATCAGCGCGTGGGTTGAATCTGTCGACTTCTCGCGCGCCGAACCCACAACGACGACCAGCGACGGGAGCACATTCTCGTCGTCGACGGTCTTGTTGGCTTCCGGCGCCTGGACCAGCATCGCCGGCCTGCCACGTCCCATTCCCGTGCGTCCACTGCACGGCCAACTCCTGCGCCTCGACGCGGCCCCGGTGACACACGTGACCTACGGCTGTGGCGGCTATCTCATTCCGCGCGGCCGCTCGGTGGTGATCGGCGCCACCACCGAAGACACAGGATTCGAAACACGTACCACGCACGAAGGCCGCGCCGCACTCCTCGCCATTGCCAGGGCTGCCGTTCCCGGGCTGGAGAAAACGCGCGTGCTCGATCACTGGTCGGGCCTTCGTCCAGTCTCGCCAGATACGCTTCCCATCCTGGGCCCCGATCCGGAATGCGGCTCCCTGGTCTACGCCTGCGGATTTTCCCGAAATGGCATCCTGCTCGCACCCTGGGCCGCCAAAGCGACGGCCGGCATTCTCGCCGGGGAACGGAGCGCCGACGCGCTGCATTTGTTCACAATAACGCGCTTCAAACCACAGTAACCTTCTATCTATAGTAAGGCGGTTAAAGTCCCCTTACCTCACTGCGGTCAGAGCGCTATTCTACGCGCACAATGCCTGACGCTCTGTACCAGATCATGGGTCGCCACCAGACGCCGGCGCTTCCGGAGCGGAAGCCCTCCTGGCTCAAGGTCAAGGCGCCCGGCGGTCCGAACTACCTCCGCCTGAAGCAGCTCATGCGCGACCTCGACCTGCACACGGTCTGTGAGGAGGCGCACTGTCCCAATGTCGGCGAATGTTGGGAGCACGGCACCGCCACTTTCATGATCCTGGGCGACGTCTGCACCCGGAACTGTGCCTATTGCGCCGTGTCCCATGGACGTCCGCCCCGCTTCGATCCCTCGGAGCCCGAGCGCGTCGCAGAAGCCGCGACCACCATGAAGCTCCAGCACGTCGTCCTCACGTCAGTCGACCGTGACGACCTGCCCGACTTCGGTGCCTGGGCCTTCGCCGAAACCATCCGGCAGATCAAGCTGCGCAGCCCGTCCACGTCGGTCGAAGTCCTGGTTCCCGATTTCCAGGGCAAGGAAGATTCCATTCGCGCCGTCCTCGAGGCCGAACCGGACATCTACAACCACAACACCGAGACGGTACCGCGCCTGTACAAAAAGTGCCGCCCAGGTGGCCGCTACGAGCGCGTGATGAACATCTTCACCACCGCCAAACGCATCGCGCCGCACATCCCCACCAAAACAGGCATGATCCTCGGCATGGGTGAGACGAACGAGGAGATCATCGAGGTCATGAAGGACCTCCGCACCGTCGACGTCGACATCCTCACCCTGGGCCAGTATCTCCGTCCGTCCGACAGCCACGTTGCGCTCGACCGCTATGTGACGCCGGAAGACTTCAAGCACTTCTACAACGTTGGAATGGAGATGGGCTTCCGCCACGTCGAGAGCGGTCCGCTCGTGCGGTCCAGCTATCACGCGTGGGAACAGGTACAGGCCGCCGGCGTGTGATCGTTTTGTCGTCCTGGGCGTGGCGAAGGACCCTGCTCTTTGTCTTGTTTGTTTTTGTAATCCTGATTTGAAACGAACGCAGGTCCTTCGATTCACTCAGAACGACACTCTACTCGAGTCTCACATATGGCCGCGAAGAAAAAGTCCGAAGCCGAAACAAATTCCGACGCCGCCCGCGACATGGAGCTGCTGCACTCGATGCTCCTCCAGCGCCGATTCGAGGAGCGCTGCGCCGAGGCGTACGCACTCGGCAAGGTCGGCGGCTTTTGTCACCTCTATATCGGACAGGAAGCCGTCAGCACCGGCACGCTGAGCATGCTCCGCCCCGATGACTACGTCATCACCACGTACCGCGATCATGGCCAGGCCCTGGCCCGCGGCATGACGCCGCGCAGCATCATGGCCGAGCTGTTCGGGCGCCAGGACGGCTGCGCGCGCGGCAAGGGTGGCTCCATGCACATGTTCGACGCCAACACCAACTTCCTTGGCGGACATGGCATCGTGGGCGGACACGTGCCCCTCGCGGCCGGCGTCGGCTTCGCGATCAAGTATCGCGGCGGCGACCAGTGCATCGTCTGCTTCATGGGTGAGTCCGTGGTAAACACGGGCGCCTTCCACGAAGCGCTCAACATGGCCGGCCTCTGGAAGCTGCCATGCGTGTTCATCATCGAGAACAACCGCTACGGCATGGGTACGTCGCTCGAGCGTGCGTCCGCCATTCACGACATCTACGAGCGCGGCGCGGCGTACAACATGACCCGCCAGCAGTGCGACGGGCAGGACGTCTTCGCTGTTCGCAAGGCGGTGGGCGAAGCAGTCGAGCGTGCGCGCAAGGAACAATCGCCCACACTGCTCGAAATTCGCACCTATCGCTTCATGGGACACTCGATGTCGGACGCGGTGAGCGGCACCTACCGCACCAAGGCCGAGCTCGAGGAGTACATGAAGCGGGATCCCATCACGCTGCTGCGCACGCGCATGGAAGCCAACGGCACTCTCAGCGCCGACCAGCTCACCCAGATGGACACGGCGATCAAGGCCGTGGTGCAGGACGCCTGGGACTTTGCCGATGCGAGCCCCGAGCTTCCGCTCGAAGCGCTGTATGAAGACGTCTACGTCGACACGACAACCTGACCATGCCAATCATCACATATAGAGACGCGCTCGGCGCCGCGATCCGCGAAGAGATGCAGCGCGACGACCGCGTCTTCCTCATGGGCGAAGAAGTCGCCGCCTATCAGGGCGCGTACAAGGTTTCCAAGGGATTCCTGCAGGAATTCGGCGAGATGCGCGTCGTCGACACGCCCATCACGGAGCTCGGCTTCGCGGGTGTTGGCGTTGGCGCGGCAATGGTCGGCCTGCGTCCAGTCATTGAGTTCATGACCTGGAACTTCGCGCTCCTCGCGCTTGACCAGGTCGTTAACGCCGCCGCAAAAATGTTGTACATGTCAGGCGGCCAGTTCAAGGTGCCCATTGTGTTCCGCGGCCCTAACGGCGCTGCGCTTCAGCTGTCTGCGCAACACTCGCAGGCGTGGGAATCGTGGCTCGCGCACATTCCCGGGCTCAAGGTCATCGCACCGGGCACGCCCTACGACGCAAAGGGTCTGCTCAAGGCGGCCATTCGCGACGACAATCCGGTCTGCTTCCTCGAGGGCGAGATGCTGTACAACACCAAGGGCGAAGTGCCCGACGAGGAGTACGTCATCCCCATCGGCAAGGCCGACCTCAAGCGCGAAGGCGACCACTGCTCCATCATCACGCACGGCAAGATGGTGCTCGTCGCCATGCAGGCCGCCGATCAGCTGGCAAAGGAAGGCATCCGCATCGACGTCGTCGATCTTAGAACGATCCGTCCCATGGATGTCGAGGCAATCACCACGTCTGTAAACAAGACGAACCGTGCCGTTGTGCTCGAGGAAGGGTGGGAAGTGTGCGGCGTTGGTGCGCAGGTGGTGGACTACATCCAGCGCGAGTGCTTCGACAACCTCGACGCGCCTGTCGTCCGCGTCCATCAGGCCGACACCCCGATGCCGTACACCAAGAGTCTCGAAAAGGCCGCCAAGCCTGACCTGCCCAAGACGATCGCCGCAGTTCGTAAAGTCATGTATCTCGACTGAGCCGAGCACCGACAATGGCAACCAAAGTCTTCATGGAAGCGCTTTCCCCCACCATGGAAGAGGGAAAGCTGGTCAAGTGGTTGAAGAACGAGGGCGACGTCGTGAAATCGGGCGAGCCCATCGGCGAAGTCGAAACCGACAAGGCCATCATGGAGCTCGTCGCCCGCGGCGATGGCGTGCTCCGCAAGCGAATCATCAACGAAGGTGACGCTGTTCCGGTCGGCACGCTCGTCGGCGTCATCGCCGCCGCGGACGAGAATATTGATGCCTTGTTAGGCGGTGCCACAAAAGCGGCGGACAGCCCGGCTGTCGCTGCCGCTCCGGTCTCGACGACACCAGCAGAACCAACAGCACAAGCAGCCGCGCCCGAGTCGTCCACTGCGCCGTCCGGACCAACTCGGTCGTCACCATTGGCGCGCAGGCTTGCTAGCGAAAAAGGCCTCGACATCGGACCGCTTCAAGGCTCCGGCCCCAACGGCCGCATCATCAAGCGCGACGTCGAAGGCGCCGCCACCGGAGGCGGCGCCCCGTCCAGCAAGGACGCGCAGCAGCCGAGCGGGCCGTCAAGCGCAGCGAGCGCGCAGCGCGCCGCAAGCGGGCTGTCCGCCGATTTTACAGATGTCCCCCTCACCCAGATCCGAAAGATCATCGCCAAACGCCTCGGCGAATCCATCGGCCCCATTCCCACCTTCTACCTCACCGTGGAGCTCGACCTCACACGTGTGATGGAGATGCGCGCGGCCATGGCGGACATGGGTGCGGAGTACAAGGTCTCCGTCAACGACGTGCTGCTCAAGGCAATTGCCGTCGCACTCTCGCAGCACCCTGAAGTGAACGCACACTGGAACGGCGACCACATTCGCTACTTCAACCGCGTGCATCTCGGCATGGCCGTCGCCACTGACGATGGCCTCATCGTTCCCGTTATCTGGGATGCGGACAAGAAGCGCATGAGCGAGATCTCGAAGGAAGCCAGGGAGCTCGCAAAACGTGCGCGCGAGCGGAAGCTCAAGCCCGAAGAATTCACGGGGTCCACCTTCTCCGTCAGCAACCTCGGCATGTTCGGCATCGATCAGTTCACGGCGATCATCAACCCGCCCGAAGCGGCCATCATCGCCATCGGCACCGGCGAGGAGAAGCTCGTCGTCGTCAATGGGGCGCCTGTCGTGAGACAGCGCGTTCGTCTCACGATGAGCTGCGACCACCGCATCATCGATGGCGCCGTCGGCGCGAAATTTCTCCAGACCCTCCGTCGCCTCGTCGAAAATCCATTGATGCTCGCCTACTGACCGATGAGTGACGCCGGCCTGAGCGAAGCAAGGGATGTCGTCCTGAGCGAAGCGAAGGACCTGCTCGTCTTGGTCTGCTCCAACTGCGGCTCCGTGCAGGCCAGGGTGTACTGCGCGGAGTGTGGGGAACGGCAGCCCACGCAGCGCGATTTCACCACGCGCGCCCTGGCCGCCGAGGCCGCGAGTGAGTTCGTCAGCAGGGAAATGTTTGCGCGACAATTCAATGACACCTTGAATGACCAGAAGAAGAGCATCCTTCTCGTCGCCATTCCGGTTTTTGCGGTCATGCTGGCGGTGCTGTCCATCGGGTCGGGCCGAAGCTTCGTCGAGCATAGCGTGTTCGCGGTCCACAGCTACGCCTTCATGGTCTTCTATATGCTGGCAATCGGAACCGTGGGCTTCCTGGTGCTCATCCGCGCCACCAGGATACTCCATGCGCCAGCGTCCATCTTCAAGTTCCTCTACAGCGAGACCGCCCTCCTGCTCGTGATCGGCATCGGAATGGTCTGGTATCTCAAGTCCGCCCTCCGTCGCTACTATGGCTCCAGCGAGCTCGCCGCACTGGCGCGCGCGCTGGTATTGTTCTCTGTGCAGGGATATCTCATTGCCACGTTCCACATCGTGCTGTTCCACACTGTGCTCCTTTCGCTCTAGACTCTCATGGCTTCCTTCGACGAGATCTTACTCGGCGGCGGGCCCGCCGGATATGTGGGCGCCATTCGCTGCGCCCAGCTCGGCCTCTCTGTCGCTGTCATCGAGCGCGAAGGCCTTGGCGGTACCTGCGTGCTCTGGGGCTGCATCCCCGCCAAGGCACTTCTCGAGGCGGCCTCGCACGCCGAAAAGACCAAGAAGATGAAGGATTTCGGCGTCGACGTCGGTGAGGTAAAGCTCGATTTCGGCGTTGCCATGAAGCGCTCGCGCGGTGTGAGCTCGCAGAACTCCAAGGGCGTGGAGTTCCTGTTCAAGAAGAACAAGATCACCTGGATCAAGGGCACCGCAAAGCTGGCGTCCGCAACGAGCGTCACGGTCAAACTCGCGGACGGCAAGGACGAGAAGCACGATGCACGGAAGGCCGTGGTCATCTCCACCGGCTCGCGCGTAAAGGGCCTCCCCCAGATTGGTCTGGCGCTGAACAAGAAGACTGTCATCTCGTCTGATGAAGCTCTCATCCTCGAGAAGGCGCCAAAGTCCATCATCATCGTGGGTGCCGGTGCTGTGGGGTGCGAGTTCGCCGATGTATTTGCGGCGTTCGGCTCACAGGTCACCATCGTCGAAGTGATGCCAAACATTCTGCCCGTTGAGGATGCGGATTGCTCGAAGGAAGTCGAGCGTGCGTTCAAGAAGCGAAAGATCAACGTCCTTACCGGCGCGAAGATCTCCAACGTGAAGGTCGGCACGGATTCCGTGTCCATGTCCGTGGAATCGGGCGGCAGCAAGAACGACCTCACGGCCGACATCGTGCTCGTCGCGGCGGGGCGCGCGCCGAACATCGAAGACATCGGGCTCGAGGAACAGGGCGTTCAGCTCACCGATCGCGGCTTCATCAGGATCAACGAGAAGATGGAGACCAGCGTCAAGGGCATCTGCGCCATTGGCGACGTGGCCGGCCCACCGATGCTTGCCCACAAGGGTGAGCGCGAAGGTGTCATCCTCGCGGAGGTACTGGCCGGTCATCATGCGCAGGTGCTCGACTACTCCAACGTGCCCGGCGCCACGTACTGCCATCCCGAAGTGGCTTCCGTTGGGCTCACGGAGCAGCAGTGCAAGGACCAGAAGCTCGACTACAAGGTGGGCAAGTTTCCTTTCTCCGCGAATGGCCGCGCGCGTACGTCCGGAGAGACGGATGGCTTCGTGAAAATCATCCGGGGCGCGAAGTACGGCGAGATCCTCGGCGCCCACATCGTGGGTGCGCACGCAACGGAGATGATCCACGAGCTCGTTATTGCACGTACCAACGAATACACCGTCGAAGAAATCGACCTGGCCATCCATGCGCATCCGACGCTCTCCGAGGCCATCGCCGAGGCGGCGCTGGATTCGCTGGGGAAGATGATTCACGCCTGAACTGCATCTCAACCGCTGGGAGCGTAGGGGACGCGTTGCCAAAGCTTCTCGTCAGCGATCTGGGCACCAGGCAGTACGCAGGCGCATTGGAGCTCCAGCGTGCTGTCGCGCGAGCGCGGATCTCCGGTGCATTCTCCGAAGACCTGCTCCTCCTCGTCGAACACCCGCCCGTGGTGACACTCGGGCGCTCTTCCAAGGAGCAGCATCTGCTGGCGTCGCCGGAGCTGCTGCGGTCGCGCGGCGTGGAGCTCCATGAGGTGGAGCGTGGCGGCGACGTCACCTTTCACGGGCCCGGGCAGCTGGTCGGCTATCCGATCATCGATCTCAAGCGCCACAAGCAGGATCTTCACTGGTTCCTGCGTCAGGTGGAAGAGACGCTGATCGTGGCGCTCGCACCGTTCGGAATTGTCGGTGAGCGCAGCAAGGGCTTCACCGGCGTCTGGACGGGCGGGCGAAAGATTGCCTCCATTGGCGTCCACGCGCGCGATTGGGTCACCTGGCATGGCTTCGCCCTCAACGTCACGACCGATCTCTCCTGGTTCGACCTGATGGTGCCCTGCGGCATCGCGGCAGTGGAGATGACGTCTGTAGAGCGCGAAATTGTCCAAGTCTCCGGCACGGCGGGCGCTTCTCGGCTCGGGCAAGCCATTCGGCAGACCATCGTGGCCGCCTTTTGCAGCGTGTTTTCGCTCGAGGCTGAGACCTTGACGTCCGCAGAGTTGGAGTGCATCACGGTCAAGCTCGCCACAGCCTGAGCACCTTGCAGTCGCGGCCCAGCGCGCTTTGGTGGACCTGTCCGGCGTGCGACGGGTAGCAGCGAATACCCTGCCCGCCTAGATTTCGTGGGTTGGACACATCTCGCCGGACTACCAGATCATTCGAGGTTTTCGATGCATAGTTTTGTCGGAAAACGATCGTTCGCACTGCTCGCCCTTTCGGGGATGGCATTCCTTTCTGCGTGCAAGGACAAGCGCATCAAGGCCGTCGACAATGGAATCACGCGCGACTCCCTGCTTACAGTCATCGGCAAGGGTGCTCCTGGCATGGATTCCATCCCCAATGTCTATCGCTCTGATCGCTATCTGATTGATGGCAAGAACTATGAGATCTTCTTCTTTTCTGGGTCAGGCAAACACCTCTTCGGAGATGTGAAGGACACCATTCCGTGGAAGGACCTCACTCCGATTGCGATGATCGACAAGACAGTTGCTGGAAAGGATTGGCCCTATCTTGACAGTCTGTATTCGGCCCACAAGATCCCACTCCACGAACATAAGTAGTTTCTGTTGTTGGTCTGAATACAAAGCGGCCGAATTCTTCGAGAATTCGGCCGCTTTGTATTCGACTCGTATGGTTGCTTCTTGATACGACAAGGGCCCCGGCTTTCGCCGGGGCCCTTGTCCTACTGCAACGTCAGGTGATCCGATTACGGGACCATCAGGACGGTGTTGTTCGGCTGCGAGACGATGCCCACGCCGTTCGCCTTGACGCCAACCGCATAGAGCGTAACCGAGGAAGCGGTTCCGAGCGCGGCGGGTGGATCAAAGCCAGCGAGCTGGTACGTCCAGGTGCGCGAGACACCGGCAACGTCCGTGATGCTCGGAGCGGAGACGCAACCAACCGAGACCAGTGCGCCAGTCGGGATGGTGGCATCAGCTGCGAAGCCAGCTACCGTCTGCTGGTAGAAGAAGCAAACCTGGCTGAACGGCACTCCGGTGCTCTGGATTGCTGCGCCGCCGCTCGTCTTGACTGCTGCTGCCGACAGCGTAACGGTCCGGCCATTCGTGCCCGTTCCGTTCGAAAGCGGCGTGGCGAGTGCGGTGTTGGACTCCGTGAAGGTGTCGAACTCCGCTCCCGTCGTGAAGCCAGCTGCAGACGAGATGTTGATGTTCGGGATACCCGCGACGCTGGCAACCGAGATCAGGTTGGCGGCGTCAATGGCCCGGACGTTGATCGTCTGTGCTTCGCCAGAATCAGCGGCAGAAAGTGCGAGCGGTGCACCGCCGCCGCTCGTGCCCTGCAGCTGCTGGATGAAGAACGGCACGTTTGCATTGACAGACGCCGTGGTGACGCGCGTGATGTCGTAGTTCGGGCCGTAGCTGTCGCCAGAGTAGTACAGTGTCGCGCCACCAGGCGTCAGGACGTTTCCGTTGCCGGAGGTTGCCGAGTACGTCAGGTTGAAGTTCGACGACTTCAGGTCGACGTTATCCGTCGCCGTGCTCGTGAACGTCGTGGAAGTGCCGCCGACCAGGTTCTGCGGGATCGAGATACCCTGGACGATCGGAGCCGTGTTGTCGAGCAGATACACGTTCGTGATGTCGTTCGCACCCGTCGAGAAGTTTCCAGCCTGGTCAACGGACCGGGCGCGGATCGTATAGTACGACTCGATGTTCTGGTTGCCATCGATCGTGATGTTCGGAGCCGAGTTTGCCGTGCCTGCGCAACCGTTGGCGCCCGTGCCCATCTGCGTCGCATTGACGCCATCGACGATCTTGGAGCAACCCGACGTCAGTGCTGAATCGCCGATGACGAAGTTACGGTAGGCGATGTAGCGGATCTGACGGTTCAGGACGAAGCCCGAGATGGAATCCTGGAAAGCGAACGAAGCCGTGTTGCCAGTGAAAACGCGGCTGTTTGTGGCCGGACCAGCCGTCTGCACGAGCGTCGGTGCTTCGTTATCCAAACCGAAGAAGCCGTTCGCATTCGCCGTCAGGCCGTTTGCCGCGAGACCAGAGCCGACGAGGTCGAAGCAGCGCATGTTGCCGATCTTGTCGACCGAGAACGCACGTGCACGATACGTCGTGTTCACACCGGCGGACGAACGCGGAATCGCCGAGGCGTTTGCCGCAATCGTGAAGCCCGTCTGCGAGCACTGCACTGGACCGATACCCTGGCCCGCCGCAACGCCGTAGAGCGTGTTGCCCGTCAGGCTGGCGACGGAAGCGGAAGGCGCGTAGCCGAACGTCGTGACAACCGTGTTCGTGCCCGTGCCCGCTGCTGCGCCAGAATCCGGGTTCGCCGTAAAGTTGGCACCCGTGGCGAACGCATACGATGCATTGATGAAGCTCGTGCCGTTCGTCGCAACCTGCGCAACCTGCACCGCAGCCGGAACCGGCGCGCTGTTGTCGATGCGAACCGTCGTCAGCGAAGCGCCAAGCGGATTCGCAACCGTCGGAGCGACGACGAAGCCGTTTGCACCACCAGTGGTGACCGACGACGTGATGATGAGATTGTCACCAGCGGCCGGAGACGTGTAGTTGGAGATGCTGAGCGCCGGAACGCCGCCCGCCGTACCCTGCGCAATGATGGCGCTCGGGAACGTGATGACAAAGCTCTGCGTACCTGCCGTTGGAGCAACCTGGTTGAACGTGCGACCCGCGAACGTACCAGAGATGGTCGCCAGCGGCGTGTTCGACACATAGTTGACCGGAACGATCGTCAGCACGACGTCGCCCGACTGGTAGTTCAGACCATTGACACCGGAGATCGCGGACGGGCCGGACGTCGTCATCGCGACGTTGTAGCGGCTCGCGTTGTTGAGCGTGAGCGGCGTAACGTTCGTGGCCGTGGCTGTACCAAGCTGCGCCTTGAGAACGCAGGATCCGCTGTTGAGCTGAATCGGCGTCGTCGAGGTCGCGTTCGGAACGGCGATGCCGTTCGTGATCGCGCCCGTCGCTGCCGTGTTGTAGCTCAGCGTGACCGGCGTCTGGTTCTGCGAACCAGCAACAACCTGCTGCGCAACGATGACGTCGCCGACCGTGGAGGTCGCCGCGTTCGCCGAGCAGTTCTGAATCAGGTTGAGCGTGCCGGACGGACCGGACACGAACAACGTGACATCAAGCTGGCCTGCAACATTAGCAAGGTTTGCCGGAGCAACCGTGCCATTTGCCGCCGTCTGGTTCACTGTCGCAATGGCGACCGTGTTCGGCGTGTTCTGCGCGCCGCCCGTCACCGTAATGACCGCAGCGGCTGCCTTGGTGGCATCTGCCGTGGACGTCGCGGTGATCGTAACGGTACCTGCCGTAACACCCGTAACCTTGCCCGTGGCGTCAACAGTCGCAACGCCTGCGTTGCTCGACGTCCAGGCGACGGTCTTGGCTGTCGTCGCATCAGACACGACTGCGACTGCAAGCGTGATGGCATTGGCTGCGCCAGTGCCGATGGTCGCCGACGTCGGAGTAACCGTAATGCTCGTGACACCAACAGTAGGCGTGGTGGGACCCTGGACGACAACCTTGTCGCCACACGCCGCCGTCAGCGTACCGAACGCCAGGACTCCGGCGAGCAGTAGCGAACGAGAAACTTTGTGCATTCTTCCCCCTAAGGAATGGTGCGTGAATGAACTGCGAACCTGCGAGAACCTGCCACCTGCAACGTGCATCATACTCTCTTCCTGAGCGCTGCCGACGTTCACAGACACTCCGTGCCCTATACGCGCAATCGACACAAGATAGGACGCCGCGGACCGGCGGTCAAGTGACCGCACCCCGCACGTCCCCCTCCAGCATCATCGCCAGAATCGCGTAGCCCATCATATTACCACTCGTGCCTCAACGCCACAGTGACGACGCTCACCAAAACACGTCACACGGCAATTTCTTCCCCCCACTACCCACCCACGACCGCAGCTTCGGCAGACTTTCGGGCCACACACTATATATTGCCCCCCATGGCCGACGAGCCGCGCCTCTACCGCCCCAGGGAGCGGACCCTTTCTCCCAGCGATGAGCAAAAGCTCATCGCGACACTGAACCCGGACCAGGCACGGGCCGTCACATTCGGCGACGCACCGCTACTCGTTATTGCGGGTGCAGGTACCGGCAAGACGCGGACCCTCATCCATAGAGTCGCCCGACTCGTCGAGCGTGGCATTGCACCGGAGCGAATCCTCCTCCTCACCTTCACCCGCCGCGCCGCAGCCGACATGCTCTCCCGCGCCGAGCAGCTGGCGGGATCTGCGGGAGCACGCGTGCATGGCGGCACCTTCCACTCGGTCGGACACCGGCTCCTCCGGCAATTCGGCACCTCCGCAGGCCTCCCCGCCGACTTCACCATCATGGACCAGGGCGACTCGGCCGACCTGATGCACCTGTCGCGCGCCGCACTCGGCCTCTCCAAGACCGCCAAGCGCTTCCCGAAAAAGGAGACGCTGCAGTGGCTGTATTCGCGACACGTGAACACCGAGCTGCCGCTCGACGAGCTCCTGCACCGTGACACACCGCAATTCCTGGAGTACGAATGCCAGATCACGAGCCTCTTCGCGGACTACACGCTGCGAAAGCAGGAGCGCAACCTCGTGGACTACGACGATCTGCTCCTCTTCTGGGCCATGATGATGGAAGCGTCCGCCGAGCTGCAGCAGCGCATCGCCGGCCTCTACGAGCACGTGCTCGTGGACGAGTACCAGGATACGAACCTCCTCCAGGCGCGCATCCTTCGCGGCATGTGCTCGAAGCATGGCAGGCTCACCGTGGTGGGCGACGACGCACAGAGCATCTATTCCTTTCGCGGCGCGCATTTCCGCAACATCCTCGATTTTCCCCGGCAGTATCCGGGAACGACGCTCATCACGCTGCAGCAGAACTATCGCTCCACGCAGCCGATCCTTGCCCTGTCCAACATCGTGATCTCTCGGGCGGAAGAGCGCTTCACGAAAGACCTGTTCTCGACGCGTGAAGGGGGAGAAAAGCCATGGCTCGTTACCGCGAAGGACGAGGCGCAGCAGACGCGCTTCGTCGTTGACCGCGTGCTGCAGCTTCACGAGTCGGGGGTCGCCCTCGCCGACATGGCTGTGCTCTTCCGTGCGGGATATATGTCCGCCGATCTGGAGATCGAGCTCGCGAACAGGAACGTGCCCTTCGAGAAATGGGGCGGACTGAAGTTCCTCGAGGCAGCGCACGTGAAGGATGTGCTGGCATTCCTGCGTGTGTCGGAGAATCCGCGCGATGAAGTGAGCTGGTACCGCATTCTCATGCTGATGCCCGGCATTGGCGACACCACGGCGCGCGACATGATGACCACGATGCAGGAGCGCGCGTGGGATCCGGATGCATTCACCCATCTCATTCCACCACCCAAGGCACGCGAGGCACACCGCTCGCTCGCGGCACTCCTGCGCCAGCTGCGCGGTCTGACGAATCGCGACGGCGATACGGCCGGCGCCAAGGTGGCGAGCGACATCGCCGCCGTGCGCTCCATCTACGACAGCATCCTGACCGCGAAGTACGAGAACGCCGACGTCCGGCTCGCCGACCTCGATCAGCTGCGAACGATTGCCGCCGGCTATCCGAGCCGCACGAACTTTCTTGCGGCGTTGGCATTGGATCCTCCGTCCAACACGCAGGATCTCTCCGGCGGCAGCGAGTCGGAGAACGACGCGCTGATCCTCAGCACGGTCCACAGCGCCAAGGGAAAGGAGTGGAAGGCGGTTTTCGTGATCTGGGCGGTAGACGGATGGTTCCCCGCGTCACGGTCCATCGAGGATCCGGACGAGCTGGAAGAAGAACGGCGGCTGATGTACGTCGCGCTGACGCGCGCGAAGGACGAGCTTGCGGTGATTTATCCAATGAACGCATACAGCTCGCGGCGAAGTGCCGACTATACCTTCGATCAACTGTCGAGGTTTCTCGATCGCGGGGTTCGTACCACCATGCAGCGAGTCGTCATCGAGGAACCTGGAGAAGAAATGCCAGTACTCCCCCTGTCCGCCCCCGTCCTGGATTTACGCGCCCTCATGCGCGGCAGGTTCAGCAAATGAACATGCGCAATCACATGGCGAGTAAAGGGGATCGGGAGCAGGATGCGCTAAGTGGTGCGAGTAATGTCTGGCCGCTCCGGCTTGGCGCGGTCATTCTTGCGGCAACCGGGGTGTTCCCCCTGGCGAACTACATCACGACCGGACAACCGATGGGTTGGTGGCCCGCGGCCCTTCGTCTCTGGATGGGGTGGGGCATCGGAGTGGTCATCGGCGTGCTGGTGATTTCCGCGGCGCTGCCGCGCGCCGTCGATTGGTCCATTGCGGCTGTCGAGCGAGTCCTTCTGGCACCGCGGCGATCCGTCTTCGCATCCACACTCGGCGTGTTGGCTTGCGGGCTGTCGCTCGCATTCGGATGGTACCTGTTCAGGAACGAGCCAATTGTTGGCGACGAGTTCGTGCAACGCTGGCAAGCGCATCTTCTCGCCTCCGGACATCTGTACGCGCGGCCGGAGTCGTCTCCGGAATTTTTTTCGAGCGTCGAAGCACTTGATTCGAACGGCCGCTGGTTCTCGCAGTTCCCGATGGGCGGACCTGCCATGCTTGCGATTGGCGTTCTTGTCCACGCTCCGTGGCTCGTCAATCCGGTGTTCGTGGCAATTGCCGTAATGGCGCTCTATATCATGCTCTCCGATATCGGCGACGAGCTGACTGCGCGCGGCACCGCACTGCTCTTCGCACTGTGTCCCTTCGTTTTATTCATGGCGGGCTCGGAGATGAATCACGTTCCGTCGCTTGCATGGACGTCCGTGGCACTCGTGTCGCTCGTACGCTGGTACAGGGCCAAGAACGGATCCGATGCCAGGTGGGCGGCAGCGGCGATCGGTGGCTCGCTGGGGCTGGCGGCCACGATCCGCCCGTTCGACGCGAGCATCGTCGCCCTTGTGATCGGTGTCCTGCAGATATCGGTGGTGTGGAAGAGACGGCAGCTCCTCCCGTCACTGCTTTTCCAGTGCGCCGCAGGTGCGATTCCGGTTGCGCTGCTGCTCGCGGCCAATTGGGCAACCCTTGGACATCCCTTTGCGTTCGGCTACGACGTACTCAACGGCGTTGAGCACCGGCCGGGTTTTCACATGACGCCTCTCGGATTCGAGCACACCCCACGCCGCGGGCTCTACAACGTTTCGGCATATCTCCTGAAGCTGGACTTCGGCCTGCTCGCCTGGCCCGTGCCCGCCATGCTCCTCGTGGTGCTTGCACTGGGACTTCAGCGCAAGGCAGCGGTGTGGGACAAGGTCTTTCTTGGCATTTCAGGGCTGCTCCTCGCGGGGTACACGGCGTACTGGTCGCTGAGCAGCTACCTCGGACCACGATTCCTCTACACCGCCGCGCCATTCTTCCTGATCTACGTGGGACGATTGCCCGGAACACTTCGCTCGCGTTTCAGGCAGCCGCTCGTCCGGCGCGGTTCCCTGTTGCTCATTCCCGCCTGGATGCTCATCGCATGGACCTACCCGCCACAGCATGATGCGCTCATAGGAGTTCGGCAGCTGGCGGCGCTCTACAAGTCGCGCGCGGTCGCACCGGCCATCCGTGACGCCGTTGCCAAGGCGAAACTGACCCATGCGGTCGTGTTCATTCCCGAAGGTTGGCACGCACGACTCGCAGCGCGATTGCGTGCCCTCACGTTTCGACCGCTCATTGCCGAAGAGATCGTCAAACAGTCGGATGCCTGCTTCCTCGAGCAGACCTTGAACATGGCTGAAATGATCCCTGCCTCCAACCTCGCTGATAGAGTCAAGCTCGTAGTCAGGAATGTCCGCGTCGACGTCGCAACGTCGAAGGTGCCCGGACAAGCGCCGAGTGACCAGCTCTCTTTCGTGCCCGGCCGGCCATTGGCACCAGTTTGCAGGAGTGACGCCGAGCAGATGAATTCGTTTGGTGCGAGTCTGGCGGAGATGCTTCCATATCAGGAGTTCGACCGGAGTGGACGGCTCGCTGGCGACATTATATACGCAAGGGACTTCGGACGCCGGAACGAGCAGCTGCGCTCTCGATTCGGAGATCGCACGTGGTACGTGGCCCACGTCATTCGGACCAGCGGCGGTGTGAGCGCCGTTCTCGACGCATATCACCCGTGAGCTAAGGCACCAGCCGTTTCACCGCCGCGAAGGGATCGTCCTTGTTGGACTTCGCGGCGGAGACGATCGTCTTCACCGCTGTTTTCAGATCTCCCTTGTTCCTCGCGAGAACGGCATCGAACGCGTCCAGGTTCGTGAGATACACGCGCCGAGCCATGATGAGTGCGTTGTCGAGCCGGATGCGCTCGATGCTCGGGAGACTGATCGTGCGAAGCTGCGGCCCCACCTCATGAATGAGCTCTTCGCGCGCGTCCGAATAGAGTGAATCGCGCGCCGCGATGCGCTCGGCTACATGGACGGCTTCGTCGCCCGGGTGCGCCTTGAAGGTGGAATCGATGCGCGCGTAGAGCGCCGCCCAGAATCGGCCCAGGGTCTTTTCGTCCTGCCAGCGAGCCACTACCTCATCGGCCTGCGCTGCCTGACCCCGGCTTCTATAAAAGCGCTCGGCGCCGCGCGCACCGACAAAGTTGGCGAGACTCTCGTTGAACACGGCGCCGCCCGGCGCGTAGAACGTGTTGTGCGTGAGCTCGTGGATGACCGTGTTGGCAAGGGTGAGTGAGTCGCCCCGAACGGTTGAGGGAAGCAGCGGATCGTTGAACCAGCCTAATGTGCTGAAGGCTGAGGCGGCACCAAGCCGGGCATCGAATCCGCGTGCGGTGAGCGCCTGTTCCTGCCGTTTTGCCTCGTCGAAATCGAAGTAGCCCTTGTACGGCACGCGGCCGACCACCGGGAACCACCAGGTAAAGGATTTCAGCTGGTCGCGGTATGCGCCGGAGAGCACGAGCACCAGGGTATCGCGGTCGATCGCGCTGTAGGTCGTGAAGCTCTTGCCGGTGCTGAGCCCCAGCGAGTCGTGGGCGTAGGCGCGGGCGGCCGCAACGAGGTTGAACTTGTCGCGAAGCGCAGCGGGGGTGACCGGATCGGCGGCGAGGTCGACAATGGATCGGCGGCGCGCCAGGATTTTCCCTTCTTCCCAGCCCGCGCGCAGCAGGTACCGCCCTGTTGGAAGCAGGAGGAGGCACGCAAGACCGAACAAC
>JAQBPY010000333.1 GCA_028287285.1 Gemmatimonadota bacterium | reverse complement strand
GCCCGATAGTCAAACGGTGCTGGAGCTATTGGACGCGTCGCGCGCGGTGCTCAGGGATGCGCTTGCGGGTGCAGACGGCCTGGCGCTGGGGAGTATCAAGCATACGCATCCCGCGTTTGGTGAGCTGGATCTGTACCAGTGGGTGCTGTTCGTGGGACTGCACGAGCGGCGCCATGCCGGGCAGGTCTCCGAGGTCATCTCGGCGCTTTCCGCAGGCTGATGGAGCAGTCCGTTCGACACAACACTTTCTCGGGGGGAGCTTCACATGATTCGTCGCACTCTTGGCACGTTCTCCATCCTGCTCATGGCGGCGGCGCCGCTGGCCGCGCAGGGCGGCATGGCCGGCATGCATCACGATGACGATCACAAGATCGCCGGTGGCCCGCTGCCTACCGGGTGGATGGGTCGCACCGATGATTCCACGTCGAAGGCCGAAGACGTACGGTTCGTCGCAGAAGGCAAGGGATGGCACGTTACGTCAGGCCCTGCCGCGATCTACTGGAACGACAAATCCACCGTGAAAGGCCCGTTCACGGCCTCTGTCACCATCACGCAGACCAAGTTGTCGGGCCAGCATCCCGAAGCGTACGGCATCTTCTTCCAGGGCAGCAACCTCAAGGCGGCAAACCAGAGCTACGCATATTTCCAGGTGCGCGGCGATGGCCAGGTGATGGTGAACCACCGCGCGGGCAAGGAGGTCCACAAGATCATCGAGTGGACGCCCAACCCAGGCGCACGCAAGGCCGACGCCACGGGCAAGGCGACGAACACGCTGACAGTGGATACGACACGCCCCGATTCCATCCGGATGTTCATCAACGGAACGCCGGTGGCCGCCATCGACGCAACGCATTTTGGCAGTCCCGATGGTATCGTTGGAGTGCGCGTCAATCACAACCTCGACGTGCAGCTCACGGATTTCATCATCACGCCAAAGAAGTAAGGAGCAATGTCGGACTAGCGCGAACCGCGTATGTATACAATATTGTACGCTAATCGCTGCTCCTTTTGGTCTTTCGTCTCCCACCATGCTCATTCTCGCTGCACTGGTCGCCGCGGCTGTTCTCCCGGCGGCGGCCACCCCCGTTCCTCCCCATAAGGTCGCCGGCAGCACCTACAATGGACGCGCGAACGAATTACGCGTTCGTCCGCCCAGGCTCGAGGATGCCGGCCTGACGGTTGACGGCAAGCTCGACGAGCCGCAGTGGGGCAAGGCGGCGCTGCTCACGGGCTTCAGCCAGTTCGCACCCAACGATGGGTCCGCGGCCGACGACTCCACCGAAGTGTTCGTGTGGTATTCCGCCACGGCGATTCATTTTGGGATCCGCGCGTTCGAGCGGCATGGCACGCCGCGCGCGACCCTTGCGGACCGCGACAAGATCAGCGCCGACGATCACGTCCAGATTCTCCTCGGCACCTTCAACGACGGGCGCCAGGCGTCGGTGTTCGCGGTCAATCCGTTGGGCGTCCAGGCCGATGGAACGATCGTGGAATCGAACCAGAGCCGGTCCGCGGGCTTTGGCAGTGCGACACTCGCACGGGATCCGGCGGACCTGAGCGCGGATTACGTCTTCGAGTCCAAGGGCATGCTCACCGGCGACGGATACGTCATCGAAGTGCGCATTCCATTCAAGAGTCTCAAGTACCAGTCCGCCGACGTGCAGTCGTGGGGGCTCAACGTCCTGCGCATCGTGCAGCACAGCGGGCATGAGGACAGCTGGGTGCCGGCCAAACGGTCGGCGTCGTCGTTTCTCGGACAGTCCGGCACGCTGGAAGGGCTGACGGACCTGCGCCGTGGTCTCGTCGTCGACATGAATCCGGAGATCACGCAACGGACCGCGGGTATTGCCCCAATCGCTGGCCGCGGTTGGAGCTACGATCGCCGCCGGCCGGATGTGGGCGGCAATGCACGATGGGGCGTCACGAACAATCTCACGCTCAGCGCCACGGCGAATCCTGATTTTTCACAGATCGAATCCGACGCCGGCCAACTGGCGTTCGATCCACGACAGTCGTTGTTCTTTGCGGAGAAGCGCCCATTCTTTCTCGAAGGCACGGAACAGTTCTCGGTACCACACAGCCTCATCTACACTCGGCGCGTGGTCCAACCGGTGGGGGCGGCCAAGGTGACCGGCAAGGTGTCGGGCACGAGCATCGCCTTTCTGAGCGCCGTCGACGACAATGGGGCGTCGCGCTCGCGGACGGACAATCCGGTGTACAACATGCTTCGCGTGCAACGTGACATCGGCACCTCGAAGCTCGGCGTCGCCTATACGGATCGTGTCGACGGAGGCAACTACAACCGCGTTGCGGACGTCGACGGCACGTATCTGTTTGGCGATATCTACAGCCTGCAGGCGCAGTATGCGCAGAGCTACACAAAGACGGCGTCGGCCGTCACGGACGCTCCCTTGTGGCATGCGGGCGTCAATCGCAACGGCAAGCATTTCTCGTTCTCGTATTCTCTGGACGGCGTGCACAACGACTTCATCACGCAGAGCGGCTACATCAGCCGTCCGGGGGTGGTGAACGGCTCGCTGGATCAGCGGTATACCTGGTTCGGCGCACCGGGCAGCGTGTTCGAGGCCGTGACGTTCAATCCCGGATACTTCAGCACGTGGCGGTATCAGGCGTTCGTGCATCAGGGTGATGCGCTCGAAAAGAAGATCCACTTCAATCTCAGTGCGACGATGCGCGGTGGCTGGAACGCAGGCATTGGATACTTCAACGAATCGTTCGGGTTCGATCCCGGCTATTACGGAAATTTTCGTGTGCAGGGGCTGAACGGCGAGTCGCTGCCCTTTCATGGAACGCCGCGCATTCCGAATACCGAGCCGTACTTCTCCATCAACACGCCGGCCGGCGCCGTTCTCTCGGCCAATGCGTTCTATCTCTGGGGCCACGACGAGAACTTCTACGAGTGG
This sequence comes from Gemmatimonadota bacterium, assembly GCA_028287285.1. Lineage (GTDB taxonomy): Bacteria > Gemmatimonadota > Gemmatimonadetes > Gemmatimonadales > Gemmatimonadaceae > AG11. The sequence continues at coordinate 14,926 of JAQBPY010000333.1, read as the reverse complement.
GCGTCGTCCAATATCGTGATCGCCACGTACGGTCTCACGTATCGTCCCACGGACAAGCTGCGCGTGAATGCGACCTATAACCTGCAGAGCTACAACCGCCGGAGCGACGGCAGCATCGTGGGCAACAATCGCATCCCGCGCCTCAAGCTCGAGTACCAGCTCGCGCGCCCCATCTTCGTGCGGCTGGTGGGCGAATATGATTCGTACTTCCAGGATGCGCTGCGCGACGAAGCCAGCACCGGACTTCCGCTGCTCGTGAACGGCACGCTGGTGCCGGCCCGCAACTCGAACACCTTTCGCGGCGATTTTCTCTTCTCCTACCAGCCCAATCCGGGTACCGTTGTATTCCTGGGATATGGCGCCGGATATGCGGATACGCGCGGCACCGCCGATCGCTTCGAGTTTCCGTCGAGCCTCGGCTTTCGCGGCTACAACCGCACCGACGACGCCTTCTTCGTAAAAGCGAGCTACCTGTTCCGACTCTAGCCGGAGAGTGAATGGCCGACGACGCGCGAGTTGCCGAGGGAGAATCGCTGCACCGCGCGTTAGGGCTGCGCGACCTGGTGTTGTTCAACCTCGTGGCCGTCGTGGGGCTCCGGTGGCTCGCCACGGCGGCGAAAGCCGGCCCTAGTGCACTGGCGCTCTGGATGCTGGCGGGGCTGTTGTTCTTTGTTCCACAGGGGCTCGTAGTCACGGAGCTCGCGTCGCGCTTTCCGCAGGAAGGCGGCATTTACCAGTGGACCAAGCGCGCCCTTGGCGAGAAGCACGGCTACGTGTGCGGCTGGTGCTACTGGATCAACAACGTGCTCTATTATCCCAACCTGCTCATCTCCACGGCGGTGATCGCCACGTTCGTGGTGGGCAAGGGCGATAGCGCCATTGCCAGCGACTGGACCTACGTGCTCTCGGCGACGCTGGTGTGTCTCTGGCTTGCGGTGTTGATGAACATCGTGGGAGTGGGCACGGGCAAGTGGCTCCAGAACGCCGGCGGCATCGGCACGTACCTGCCCGGTATCGTGCTCATCGTGCTCGGGGCCGTTGCCATGTTCACCGGGCATCCCTCGGCCAATCCCATCACGCGTGCGAACATCACGCCGGACCTGGGACATTTCAGTGGGCTGAATCTCTGGGCGTCCATCGCGTTTGCCTTTGCGGGACTCGAGCTCTCGAGTGCCATGGGCGGCGAGGTGCGCGATCCAAAACGGACATTGCCGCGGGCCATCCTCATCGCCGCGCCGCTGATTGCGCTCGTGTACATCCTTGGCACCATGGCGCTGCTCCAGCTCGTGCCGGCCAGGGACATCAACATCGTCTCCGGTTTTCTGCAGGCCACGAGCAGCGGCGCGCGCGCGATCAGTCCGTCGCTGTGGTGGCTGGCTCCGCTCTGTGCCTTTGCGTATACCATCGGAAATATCGGCGGCGTTGGGGCGTGGCTGACTGCTCCCGCACGCGTGGCCTTCGCCATCGGCCTCGACAAGTATTTTCCGCCGGCGTTTGGCCGGGTGCATCCGAAGTGGAAGACGCCCTACGTGGCGATTCTCGTGCAGGCCGCGCTCGCGACCGTGTTTCTTCTCGTGAGCCTGCTCGGCAAGGGCACCACGGTCGAGAAAGCCTACCTCATCATCCTCGATACGCAGCTGCTCATCTACTTCATTCCGTACGTCTACCTGTTCATCTCGTTCCTCGTCCACCGCCGTACGCCGGCGGCGCCGGATACCATCCGGGTGCCCGGCGGACCCGTGAGCGCCACGGTGGTGGGGCTGAGCGGACTGTTCATCACGCTGTTCGCCATGGGTGTGGCCATGGTGCCGCCGGCGGAGGAGACGCAGCCGCTGCTGTTCGAGCTCAAGGTGGTGGGCGGCGCGCTCGCCTTCGTGCTGCTGGGCGGCATCGTGTACTGGCGCGCGAGCCGGGCTGCTCCGCAGACATGAGGCAGAACTGCCGGCAACTAGAACTGCCTGCAACTATAGTTGCATGCAATCGTAGTTGCATGCAATCGTAGTTGCAGGCAATCGTAGTTGCATGCAACCATGGTTGCAGGCAAAAGGTTGCTTGCAACCATGGTGACAGGCAGATACTATCCTGCATGTGCCCGGATGCCAGCCTTGCCCCCGACCTCAACGCGCTGATCGACCGGTACGAGGAACGCGACGAGCTCATGGCGCTCCTCGAGCGCGGCCGGCCGGCACTGGCCCTCCTCACCGGGCGGCGCCGTGTGGGCAAGACGTACCTGCTCATGAACACATGGCCGGCAGACGAGCTCTTCCTGTTCACCGCCGCCCGGACGACCCCCGCGCTCAACCGGCAGCAGCTCCTGGCCGATCTCGCGGCATGGGTTGGCGAGCCACTCAGCGCGGCGGACTATCCCACGTGGCGCACGGTCTTTCGTCTCCTCACGGACGTGGCGCAACGGCGCGCGATGCACGTGCCGCCGCGCCCCACCGTGGTCGTCATCGACGAATTCCAGTACCTCGCCGACGGCGAGGCCGGTGTGGCCGAGGTGGCCTCGGAGCTCAATGCGGTGTGGGAGCGGAAAGGGGCTCATGCGCGCCGCGGACATACTCCCCTGCTCATGGTGCTTTCCGGATCCGCGGTCTCCACCATGGAAGCACTCGCGAGCGGAGGCGCGCCACTCTATGGCCGCTTCGCCTGGCAGCACAAGCTCGAACCGTTCACGTATTGGCACGCCGGGGAGCTGGCCTCCTTCGAGGCGCTCCGCGACCGGGCGCTTGCGTACGCCGTATTTGGTGGAACGCCGCGCTATCTCGCGGCAATCCGGCGCTCGCACTCCCTCGCGCGCAACGTGACCGACCTCCTGCTCTCCCCGCGGGGTGAAGTGCGGCAGCTGGTCGAGACCGCACTGGAGCAGGAAGAAGGACTCCGCGATGCGGGCAGGTATCGCGCGGTCCTGCGTGCGGTGGCCGATGGATGCACCGAGCGCAACGAGATCGCCCAGCGTACGGGACTGCCAAATGATCAGGCGCTTCGCGAGAAGCTCTCGACCCTCATCGAGCTGGGGTATCTGGAACAGCGGCGCAACATCGATGCAAAGGGAAATGAGCCGGTGCGCTACGGCATCGCCGATGCCGCATTTCGCTTCTACTACAAGTTCGTCGCGCCCAATGCGTCCATGCTCGAGCGCTATCCCGCCTCGCTCCTGTGGAAGACGAAAGTTGCGCCCGCGCTCGATACGTACATGGGCATGGCGTTCGAGCGCATGGTCACCCAGGCATACGACAGGCGCGCACTGTCGCTCGACCTCCCCGCCGTGCAGCGCTGGGGGCGATGGGAAGGGCAGGACCGCGCGCGCGCGTCGCTGGAGATCGACGTCGTGGCGCGTCTCACCGACGACCGCATGATGACCGGAGCCATCAAGTGGAACAGGGCACCGGCCGCGGTGGACGTGCATCTCGATCACCTGGAGATGCTTCGCCGGGCGGCGGACGCAGGGCGGGCGTGGGCCCATGCCGCGCTCGACATCAGCAGCCCGTTGCTCTATGTCTCGGCCAGCGGCTTCGCACGGGGCTTTCGCAAGAAGGCCGAGGCCGGTGGCCGCGCGGTGACGTGCTGGTCGCTCGACGACATGTACGCGAAGTGACGGGCACTGCGGTGCACTCCTTGCACCGTGCGGCACCATGAAGATCACGCTGCGGGGCGAAGATGCGATCACCCTCGAGCCGACGCCGGGATCGCTGACGATTGAAGCATCCTCTGCGGACGAGGTGTACTCGCCCTTTCACATGGTGGCGAGCGGCCTGGCCTCGTGCACGATGTCCGTGCTGCAGACATGGGCCTCCCATGCCAGCCTCTCCACGGACGACCTGTCGCTCGAGGTGCAGTGGCGCTTTGCGGAGGATCCGCATCGTGTCTCCGACTATGACGTCATCGTCACGTGGCCTTCACTTCCACAAAACCGGCGGTCGGCGGTAACACGCGTTGCCGAGTTGTGCACCGTGCACGCGACGCTCACGCACGCGCCGCGCATCGCCGTCAAGCAGGCGTCGCCATGACGGTGCCGGTGGTCACCTTCACGGTCGCCGGCCAGCCGTCCGGTGGCGGGGGCAAAGGGCGCGCCTATACCGTTGTTTTCGATGGCGACTGCCGCGTCTGCACAAAGCTCTCGCACGTCCTGGAGCGGTGGGACATCCAACAGCTGTTGGAGGTGACCTCGTCGCAGTCGCCCGGTGTGATCGCGCGCTTTCCGTGGATCCCGGTGCATGCCTATGCCGACGCACTGCAGCTCATCGCCGCCGACGGCACCACCTGGCAGGGATCCGCGGCCATCGAGCAGCTGTTGACCGTCCTGCCGCGTGGAAAGTGGATCGCGTGGATATTCGAGATCCCCTTTGCGCGCGGCATCGCCGACCGATTCTACCGGTGGTTTGCGCGGAACAGATACCGGCTGGGCTGCGGCGCACACTGCCAGTCGCGTCCGTTGAACGTCATGTGGGACGAGATCGACAAGGCGTAGTCAGCCCTCGCGGATCTTCTCCGCGTTTTCGGCGCGCATCCGTTCGACGACGAGGTCATCGAGCCACGTGTTGATCAACGTCGCCTCCTCGTCACTCATGGATTCGACGTCGTGCTCGATTCCACGCGGCGCATTGCCGCCGCTCCGCTCGATCATCTTCTCCACGACCTTTTCCCACGTCCTGTTCTGCAGGAAATCGCCGATCGTGCGCATGGCGATCAGATCGATGAGGTTGGCCGCACGATCGAAGACTTCGATCTGGAAGCGAACCGCCGCGCCCCGCTGCTCGCAGAGAAAGCGCACCGCGCCGGCGAGGGGATGACCCGTGAGGGTAATCAATGTGACGTGCCGCTCGTCGAGCTCCACGACCCGAACCTGCACGTGGCCGCGCATGGGCAATGCCAAGGTAATCGTTCGGCCTTCGTCGATCGTGCTCTCCTCATGCGCCTCGGGACCGACCTCGACGAACACTGGCGTAACGTCGTTGAAATGTTCGCGGAATGTCACGAACAACGCCTCCGGCGACTGCGGCGTGTCGACGATGTCCGCCCAGAAGCGCTTTTTCTTCAGGCTCCCGATGCCCTGCGCGGGCGGCTGCTCGGGCTGCAGGTCAGAGAGCGCACGCAGCCCGTCATCGAGCGGCGTGGGCTGGATGTGCAACACGTCGGTCAGTGCGTTCACACCGCCTTCACCAATGACGTTGCCTTCGCTCAACATCTGCAATTCCGCGTCGGAAATGCCGACGTCCCAGCCCACAAGCGCTATCGCCCTTGCCCCAAGGGACACGACACGTTCGGGGAAGGCAATGGTGCGGATATCGCGGCCCGTGATCCTGCTGAACCGTTCGAGCAGATCCCTCTGGACGTCACTTCCGCGCCGGCGAGATCGAGCTCACGTCCACCAAGGTCATGGCGCTCCACCACGCTCGCCAATGCGGCGGAGGCGTCTTCCCACCACAGTGGTTGAAAGCGCTGCTCGCCGTCACCGATCGTCGGAACAAGTGGGCTGGCGCCGCGCACGATGCGAAGCAGCACCGAAATCTGCTCGTCACCCGGACCATACACATTGCCAGGCCGGCAGATAGTCCAGTTGCCGGGAAATTCCCGCACCAGCGCTTCGGCACGACGCTTGGACTGGTGATATTCGGACTTGCCTCCGGGTGCGCCCAGTGAGGACACGTAAACGAACCTGTCCACTCCTGCCCGCTGCGCTTCCGCGAGCGCGTTCGCCGTGCCCTGCACGTTGACTTTCTGGAAGGTCACGTGGGGCGGTTCCTCCTCCACAATGCCAACCACGTGAAGCATCGCATCGCAGCCGTCGGCGGCTCCTGTAAGTGATGCCGCGTCCGTGACGTCACATTGCCGGGCCTCGAGGTCCGATGGCCATTGCCGAGCTTCGCTGGCCGCATGGCGAGACGCAAGCACGACCGAGTGGCCGCGCTTCAACAATTCGGTGACGACGCCTGATCCAACGACCCCCGTTCCACCAGTCACGAGTATTTTCATGACGTGAATGAGAGGCGAATTGAGTGCCAGCTGTACATCGGGCCTCCACGTCGCACGAAAAGCTGGCGGTGCACCGTACGTGCGCGCTAGGTTCGTGGATCATGAGCAGCGCTGACGAAATTCTTGCCGAAGGAGCGCTTCTCGACTCCACTCCCGACGTTCCCGCCGGTGATGAGCCCAGGGACCTGGGCTTCGGGTCCGTGGTTGGCGGCGCCAACGAAAAACGGCTGATCGAGCGGGATGGACGTTTCACCGCGCGTCGTGAAGGCTTCTCGCCACTGTCGTACCTGAACGGCTATCACGCACTCCTCACCATGACGTGGCCGCGATTCCTCGGCATGGGAACCGTCGCGTACGCGGCGATGAATGCGCTGTTCGCCGTGCTCTACCTGGCGTGTGGAGACCAGGCGCTGGGCGGAGTCGGTGTCGACCAGATGGGCGGCAGGTTTCTTCGCGCGTTCTTCTTCAGCGTGGAGACCTTTGCGACGATTGGCTATGGCAACGTCTATCCCATCGGTGCGGCAGCCAACTGGCTGATGACCGTCGAGTCGATCATCAGTATCCTGTGCGTCGCATTGCTCACGGGTGTGGTGTTCGCCCGGTTTGCTCGCCCCACCGCCGCGCTGCTTTTCAGCGACGTGGCGGTGATTGCGCCCTACCAGGGCAAGACGGGGTTCATGTTCCGCATCACCAACGCCCGCAGCAACCAGCTCATGGAGCTCGAGGCCAAGGTGTTGTACACGCGACTGGACGGGCAGGGACGCCGCTACACGCAACTCAAGCTGGAGCGCACACGGGTGGTGTTCTTTCCGCTCAGCTGGACGATCGTCCATCCCATTGACGAGACGAGCCCGCTCTGGCAGCTGTCACACGAAGACCTCATCCGTACCGACGCCGAATTCCTGATCCTGATCAGCGGAATCGACGAAACGTTCGCGCAGACCGTGCACGCACGGTCGAGCTACAAGTCCAATGAGCTGGCGGTCGGGAAGAAGTTCGCGAACCTCTACAAGCCGGTCGGTCCGGATGGCACCGTGACCATCGATGTCTCGAGGCTGAGCGACGTGGAAGACGCTCCGCTCGAGGACGCCGACAGTCACCGGTACACGCAGCAGTACCGGCACACGGGGCACTTCACACAGTTCGCGCCGCCGCGTGCCAGCAACCCCGACAAGCGCAAATAGCTATTTCGAGGGGTTCCGCGGGCTGCCCACGGAGAACGCGTCATGCTTGCGGGCTGGATCGGTCTGCTCGGGTGCGTCCGCGCGCTTTTCGACCTGCTCCTCGGCAAAATGCTCCTTTTCGCGGTCGAGCAGGCCAGACTTCTCGCGCTGCATATCCTTATCAGCGCCGCCTGATTCGGGCCGGTCGCTCTGCATGTTGTTGCTCGCTTTTCCACCCATGATGTGCTCCTTGGTGAGTAGTACGGACTACAAGGGCAGAAAGCGCGCCGTCACAAGCCAGGCTCAACCATACGGGTGACGTCTGTTTGGCTGAGGGGGCCTACTCATTGATGGACCTCCGGCGGGGATTGGCGGGTAGAGCCGGACGTCGCCGCCCCTATATTCCCTCCCATGCGCATTCCACGCTTTTTCGCGCCTTTGTCGTTTGTGCTGCTGGCCGCTCAGCTCGGCGCCCAGGGCACACCGCCGCGCACGCCAGTCAAGACGCCCGTTAAGGCCACCCCCACCAAACCAGGGGCAGCCAGGACGGATACCGTCAAGGCTCCTGCACCCAAGGCGCCGGCCGCACCAGAACTGCCAAAGTTTGCCTATCTCCAGGGCGTCGCGGTGGACAGTGTGCACGGCGACCCGCTCGCCGCCGCGCTCATTCAGGCGGAAGGCACGTCACGAATCGCCATCACCGATTCACTGGGCCGCTTTCTGCTGGACAGCATCGAGCCAGGTCCGCACAGAATTCTCGTGGACCATGCGCTGCTCGACACGCTTGGCATCACGCTGGTCACCGACACGATGCGTTTCGTTGCGGGCGAGATTACGCGCACCGTGCTCGCGGTACCCGCTGCCGACCATCTGGCCACCCTGTTCTGCAAGCCTGCCACGCGGACGCTCGGGCCTGGCGCGCTGGTTGGACGGGTTCGGGAGCCCGATACGGAAATGCCTGCCGTGGGTGCACGCGTGTCGCTCGTCTGGTATGACGCCGATCTCCCTGGGATGCCTGCCGGCCTCAAGGTGAAGAAGTCGCCGCGGGTGCGCGAGACTACCGTGGGCGCTGACGGGACGTACCGTCTGTGCGGGTTGCCGCTTGCATTCGAAGGAAAGCTCCAGGCCCAGCGCAAGGACGGTGGTGCAACGGCCGAGGTCACAATTTCGCAAAGCGAGTCCGTGCTGTCGCTGCGAAGCATGAGTGTGGCCGCCCTGCCAAGGCTGGCCGCGACCGACAGCACTGGCACGCCCGCGCCGGTGACGAGAGGGAGCGCGCGCGTTTCAGGGCGTGTGTTGAGCGCTGGTGGCGTGCCGGTTGTTGGTGCGCGGGTAGGGCTTATGGGCGGCGGACAGGCGGCGCTCACCAAGCCGAATGGTGAATTCTTCCTCGATTCACTGCCCTCCGGTACCCAGGCGCTCGTGGTCCGGCAATTCGGATACAAGCCCACGGAAGTCCCCGTGGAGCTCTCGGCGCGGGCGCCGCAGCGTGTCACCGTGCAGCTGGGCGTGTACGTACCCGAGCTCTCGCCCGTGGAGGTGATCTCCAAGCGTGAAGACGGGCTGCAGAAAGTTGGCTTCACGGGCCGGCGGCGTGGGTCGGCCGGCGGCAATTTCATGGACTCCGACCAGATCGAGAAGCGTCACGCCAACCTCTTTACGGACCTGATGCGCACGGTGCCCGGCATTCGTGTGCAGCTCGTGCAGAACAGGGCAATGCTGTACTCCACGCGTTCGTCGAGTGGGGACGGATGCGTGAACGTGTACGTCGACGGCGGACCATGGCAGCAGCTCGATGCGGGCGATCTCGATTCGTTCGTCCGCCCGGATGAGGTCGCGGCGGTGGAGGTGTACCAGGCGGGGCAGGTTCCGCCGCAGTTCTCGAGCTCGTCGTCGAGCTGCGCCACGGTCGTGGTGTGGACGAAGACCCGCGTGGACGTGAAGAGAAAATGATCCTGAGCCCCATCATCCAGCATCCGGCCAACTTCACCTTTGGTCCGTTTGGCGGAATTGGCCCACTGGAGCTCACGGGCTTCGGCCTTGCGATGATGGCGGCGTTTGGCATCGCGCACTGGGTGGCGCAGACGGTGCTGGCCCAGCGCGGTGATGATCCGGAAATCATGAACGACGTCACCTTCGCGGCGCTCGTCGGCACGATCGTGGGTGCGAAGATCTACTTCGCGATCAATGAAGGACGCCTGTCCGCGCTGTGGGGCCGCGCGGGCTTCGTCTTCTGGGGCGGCTTCATTGGCGCTGTCATCCTGTGCTTTGCGGTCATCCGGTGGCGTAAGGCGTCGTTCCTTCGCATTGCGGATGGTACCGCCGTCGGCATTGCAGCCGGGTATGCCATTGGCCGCACGGGCTGCTGGGCCGTGGGTGACGATTACGGGCGTGTGTGGGACGGGCCGCTCGCCGTAGCGTTCCCGGATGGACGTCCGCCCAGCACCGCTTATGTGATGAACATGGAGTTTCACGCCAACCTTCCGGCAAACGTGAATCCGGCGACAGTGATGGGTGTGTTTCCGACGCAGCTGCTCGAGGTCGCGCTTGGCTTCGTGATGTTCGTGATCCTGTGGCGGCTGCGAAGGCACACCCACGGTGCCGGCTGGCTCTTTGGGATGTATTGCCTGCTCGCAGGCATCGAGCGGTTCATCGTGGAGTTCTTTCGCGCCAAGAGCGACATGATCGGTCCGGTGACGTCGGCGCAGGTGGTGGCGCTCTGCGTGTTTGCCGCGGGTCTTGCGCTCGTGACCCTGCGGCGGGAATCGGCACCGGCGCTCGCGCCTACATGACCCTAACGTGCACGATCCAGAAATGAGCACTTCCCTCCGTGCAAGACCCGATGCTGGCGAATTTCCGGCGTTTTACGCGAAGTATGTCGCGCTGGTGCCCGATGGTGACATTGTCACCGTTCACCGCGCCATGGCCGAAGAGCTGCGTACCGCGCTTGCTGCGATCCCCGAGGAAAAGGGAGGCTTCCGCTACGCGGAGGACAAGTGGACTGTTCGCACGCTGATTGGCCACATGATCGACGCGGAGCGGATCTTCGCCTATCGTGCGCTGCGACTCGCACGCGGTGATGCAACGCCGCTGCCGGGCTTCGAAGAGAACGATTTCGCAAAGACGGCCGGCTCGGATTCGCGCACGGTCGCCGACCTCGTTTCCGAGATGGTGGCGGTGCGCGATTGTACGATGCGGCTGTTTGCGTCGTTGCCGGACGAGGCGTGGACGAGGCGTGGGACGGTGAACAATGGCGACATCAGCGTTCGTGCAATTGCGTATGTGAGCGCGGGGCACGCGGCGCATCACCTTCAAATACTCCGCGAGCTGTATCTGGCCTAAAAAGAAGCGGAAACAAAGGGCGGATGCGCACCGCGCATCCGCCCTTTTGTACTAGCGGGGTGGCTTGCCGGTGCCTCGGCCCCTGCCTCTTACGCTGCCCACCGTAGTGTCCGGTGGCCCCCCGGGGCCCCCGTCTCCACTGTCGCGGCAACAGCCTTCAGCACAGGACGCCCAAACCGGATCGCCAATACTGCCCTGGAGCATCAACCCCAGGTGAACGACGGAATTGCCCGTGTATGCGGCCGCCTTTTCACACGTCTTGAAATCTGCCCGTGCGCCAGCAACATACGGGTGGTTGCATCCGGCAAATGGTCCGCTTCCAACGCTGGCCAGCTTCCGTGCATTGGGAGTCGTGTCGAGCTCCTCGAGCTGCCACTGCATTCCCTTTTTGCTCGAGTCCGTTGTGATGATCCAATAGTATTGATACCGGGCGCCTGGCTTCAGGCCATAGCGTGCTTCAACGGCATCGCCTTTGTTGACACCGTGGATGTAAACCACACCGTATTGCGGCGTTGTCCCGAGGCTCAGTGAGTCCTGCGTGGCGATTGCATCCACGACGACCTTGGTGACGCAGCCTGGCTTCTCTTTACACGGACGTTCCTGCTCGTGTGCGCCCACATAGAGCTGCTTCTGCACGAGATCGTAGAACTCGTCGGCAGAATATGCATCGATCGGTTTCGTGAGTGCGCCCGGCATGACCTTTGGTATGGGGGCCGCACCTTGAGCAAGCTTGGCCGCACTCGAATCGGCGGGGGGCGCGTCGCTCTTGGAACACGCAGTGACCACGACGAATGCAAGCAGAGTTGCCTGGGTACTTTGACGCAGCAGCCGGTTCACGGTTCCTCCTGAGCGGGTGGCAGGACGCCTTCTGAAAACTCGCGCACTCGCTGCGGCTAGTTCCGTTGGGCGGCCAAGGTCTTCATGCGGTTCAACATTGGCGTAACTGAAGCATCGGCATGTGACCACAGAGTGATAACACGTCCTGCCCAAAGTGCTGCTGTGGCAGGGTCCCTTCGCCTGGCCGCGAGCTCCGCACGGTAAGCCATGGCACGTCCAACCGAGGCGGCCATTCCTGGCTCGAAAACAACGTATGGGCTAAGAGTTGGAAGCTGGGTGAGGGGTACGTCCAGCATCGTCACGGCCGCTGCGGTATCACCCAGGGCGGCGTAAAGCCATGCCCGCGTGAGTGTAAAGTCCAACGATTCATCACCCGGCCGTGTGAGCTTGCGCCCACCTCGCATCGCGTCGAGCAGCGTCCGAGCATTCGCGGCATTCCCTCGGTCGATTGCCTGAACAGCCCGAAATATTGCCGGCGACGTCGCAGCACCATCTATCGTCACTGCATCCAGGCATCCGCGCGCGAACTGCAAGGGACGGCTCAATATGCCGGTTCTGACGGCTCCTCTTTGGTCCGCATTCACGTAGCTATCTATCAATGGATCTATCCGCGAGCGGAGTGCGCGCAACGAGTCGTCGCAGACACCGAGCGCTGCGCGCATGAACAGCGCCGTCGCCGCGTCCTCGAGGATGGGCACCGACGGCGTATTGCCGTCGGCGATGGACTCGCCGCTGGCGCGATAATACCGTATCGCATCGTGTTCCCTGCCCAGGAGTGCGGCAATGCCGGACACATAGATGGCAGTCTCTCCCCGCACTATTGGCTTTGCGTCAAGCATGGAGTCGCCAATTGCCGCTGCCCGGCTGAAGTCGCCAAGCTTGAGATGCAGGCGCACATCGCTTGCGCCAATGCGCACCCGCTGCGTCGTGTCAGTGGCGAGCGACTTTGCGCGTTCGAGCGCGCTCAGCGCGGAGTAGCCGCCATTCGGCGTGCCCGTAATCTCATCCCGGGTCTCGAGCACGCGGGCAAGTACCTCGAACACATCGGGATTGTCGGGCATCCGTTGTGTGAGGGCTCCCAGCAAGCCAACAAGTACGTCGCGGTTTCGCTGCAGCGCTCGCCCATACTCGGGGGCCATTGCTTCAAACGGAGTCGTTCCCTGCTGGTTATAGGGACGCGCGGAATATGCAAGCGTATCTGCCGAGAGGTCCGGGAGGCCGAAATAGCGAACGTTGTTCGCGTCGTAGCCGCGGCGTGTCGTGTGGGTCTCCACGACGAACAGGCGCCAAAGGTATGCGTACGGAAGAGCGGCAAAGGCCGCCGGCGCGATTTCGAGCGCGCGCGCATATGCCCGCTGTGCGCTGTACGCACTGCCACGGAATGCGAATTTCCCCCCGGCTCTCACGATCACACTGTCCCTGAGGCGACAATACGAAAGTCCGAGCCATGCGGTTGCGTCAAGCGAATCCCGCATCCGCATCGCATCGTAGGCCAGGCACGCCTCGGCCGCGTGTCCATTCTGAATCGCCTGCAGCGCGTCCACGAGTGACACCTCGCGCGCGTTGAGCGAGGCGTGATTTCGCATCGCCACGGCCACGTGTGGCCCCCACTGCGCGGTTTTTTCGCCGCGCCATAGCTGCAGCTGCGCCAGCCAGGCGTGCGCGTGCGCGTAGTCGGGATCTGCGGTAGCCGCGCGATCGAATGCCGCGATGGCCGCCGGCACGCGCCACGTGGCAAGCGCTCGCTGCCCCTCCTGGTACGCATGCCACGCGTCGAGCGAACGAGTGCCGACGTCCCCCGAGCGGGACACCTCCGGCGCGCCCGGAAGGCGAAGAAGATTGGATACCAGCACGCGCAACGTTCCCGGTGACCTCGACAACAGATCGCGCGGGCCTGCCACATCGAGCTCGCGAAGCGAGCGATTGTTGATCGCGTCATATATCGTCGCACGCACGATCATCGAATCGGCCGAGAGTGTCACGCGCCCCCACACCAGCTTTCCGGCGCGCACATGCCGCGCAGCGGCCAACTCGGCGGGCAACGACTCTTCCTGCGCATGATGCCGGGCATCGAGCACGCTCATGTCGCTCGCGAGCCGCAGCCCGTTCCAATCGCGCATGGCCGCGTAGATGCCTTGCGATACCGGTTCCTGGTCGTCGGAGGGCGCGTGCCCACCCACGTACTGGAATGGCATCACCGCGTATTGCGCCGTGTCCACCCGCCCGGTGAGGACGTCGATCTGGTCGCGCGCCTGGGGTGTGGACGCCGCTCCACCGGTGAGCAGAAGAGCGACAGCCGCGGCCCACAACCAGGGACTCTTCGTGAGCGGACGACGAACGACACGCGTGTGGGATATCTCACCGGAATTGCCAATCGCCGCGGAAAGCGCCGCGCTGAACGCTCGTGCATCGTCGAAGCGGTCGTCCGGTGAAATGGACAGCGCTTTCGCAATCACGGCTTCGATGGACGTCGGTACGTCGTGGCGAAATTCGCGCAGCAGCGGCGCCGTCTTCGAGATGCGCTGCGAGAGGAGCTGCTGCGGTGTTTCGCCAACAAAAGGAGGCACGCCCGCAATGGCCTCGTAGAGCACACACGCGAGCGAGTACACGTCGCTGCGTCCGTCAAAGGCGCGGTCGCGCGCCTGCTCGGGACTCATGTACGCGGGCGTGCCGGTGATCGTCCCCTGCTGCGTGATCTTTTCGTGCGCGCGGTTGATGGCGCGCGCAATGCCGAAATCGCCGAGGACCGCGTGTCCGCCGGAGAAGAGGATGTTTTCCGGCTTGATGTCGCGATGCACCACGCCACGCTCATGCGCATAGGCGAGCGCCCCGGCAATCTCCCGCCCGATGCGGACCGCGTCGTCGATGGAGAGGCGATTGTCCGCCGTGAGGCGATGCCGCATCGATTCGCCTTCCACGTACGGCATCACGTAGAAGAGCTGGTCGTGCGCCTCTCCGGAGTCATGAATGGAAAGGATGTGTGGATGCTGCAGGCTCGCCGTGAGCTTGATCTCGCGCAGAAAGCGCTGCGCACCGAGTGCGTGCGACAGCTCGCGATGAAGTACTTTTATTGCGACGAGACGCTCGTGCCTGACGTCGTGCGCGAGGTACACGCATGCTGCTCCACCACGACCAATTTCACGCTTCAGGACATACCGTCCGGACAGCGTTTCGTGGATGATGGGGCTGAGGTCAAGCACAGGGTACCGGTCTGCGGCGGGACGCACTGAACTGGCCAGATCATCGTCGATCCGGCGCCGAATCCAGCACCATGTAATAATGACGAGTATCGCCCTTCTTCGCCACGAATGCACGCTGTGACACGTATCACATCCGAGTTTACACTTCGCCCGGCGCAGATCGAGGATGTCCCCACGATTCTCCGTTGCATTCAGGGACTCGCCGAGTATGAACGATTGAGTCATGAGTGCCTTGCGACCGAATACGATCTTCGGGTGTCGCTTTTTGGTGCATCGCCAACGGCAGAAGTCACTTTGGCCTTTGATGGCGACATACCAGCTGGTTTCGCCCTCTGGTTCCGGCATTACTCGACCTTTCTGGCCCGTCCCGGCATCTATCTCGAAGATCTCTTCGTCTTTCCGGCATTC
>JAQBPY010000323.1 GCA_028287285.1 Gemmatimonadota bacterium | reverse complement strand
CCGCCGCCACCCCCGCCGCCGCCGCTTCCGAAGATCTAGGCGAGGCGAATGGAAAGGGCTCGAGTGCACTGCACTCGAGCCCTTTCTGCATCTTGGAGGAGGGATATGAAAAAGCCCGAGCGTCATCGCTCGGGGCTCGCGTCTCGCTGCGGGTCGACCTCCTCAGCGCCAACTACGGAACCAGTATCGCCGCCTGCCGCTCATGATGCGTCCGCGCGATTGCCACCTGACCCTTTCCTCCCTTTGCCGGGAACGCCAGGATGCTTCCCCGCTCTCCCGCCGGATTCTCGGCCGCAATGCACACCGTGGTGTTGCAGGACACCGCATCCAGGTCGAGCGAGTCGGACTCGAAATCCGTGGCGCTGCCACCGGAGCTCTTTATCCGTCGCAGATGCACCGCGCCCGCCCCGGACAGATAGTAGATGGTGTGTCCATCGCCGCTCCACACCGGATTGAACGCGCCGCCAGCTTCGGTCGTGAGCTCGACCGCACTCCCACCCGCCGTAGGCATCGTGAAGATCTGGGATGTACCGGAGCGCGCCGAACTGAACGCGAGGGTAGTCCCGTCGGGGCTCCACGCCGGCGCTCCTTCGGGGATCTCTGTGGCGGACCCCGTGACGAGCGCCGTCGGCGCGGCGAACGCCGTGGCGTCGAGAGCCGGTGCCGGCACACTCCACAGCCTCGGTGCGCCGCTCCGATTGCTCACAAAGATGATGGTAGATCCGTCAGGGCTGAGCGCCGGTTGGGCGTCGGCGGCACTGCTGTTGGTAACTCGACGTGATACTGTCGCACTGGTGTCTTCTATATACACCTCCGCGTTCCCGTCTCTATCCGTCGCAAACACGATCCGGCTGGCCGCGCTCATTGGATCGAAGTCGTTTCCGGTCGTCGTGGATAACCGGGTCTCGACGCCGTCCTGTACGCGGTAGAGCTGCGAGTTCCCTCCTGTATCGCCGACCACGACGAAAGACGGTATCACCAGCGGCACCGACGAGGTCGAGTCGCTGCAGCCCGAGAGCGCGACGCCCGCGGCCACGGTCCACATCCAGCGCTCGCGCTTCATGCCGGCACGATGAGCTGCGCCTCGATGAGCTCATCGAGAATGCGGCGTACTTCGGTGCGCGCCATCGGCTCCTCCACGTCATATTCGCTCAGTAACGTCGCGATGATTTCTTCTTCGTCGGCCGTTTTCTGCACCATCGCCCAAATGCGCGTGCCGGTCTCGTTCACGGAGAAGTATCGTTTTGTCTGAAGGTTCAGCAGCACCGCGCCATCCGACAGCGTTGCGACGAGCGCCTCTGCTATTGCCCGGTAGCGCATTACAGCGACGCGCCTCGCAGCGTGTGCGCGATCGCGTGCAGTTGTTTCTGCGTATGCTCCAGGCGAAAGCTCGGAACAGCAGCGATGACATCGCGCAAGCGTGCGAAGTGGCGAGGCGTTTCGCTGTCGGCCAGCAGCACCTGCGTCGACTGCAGCATGAGCTCCGCGAGCGCCATCGTCTGGGTCATTGAGCTCAAGCGATCGCACGCCGCGCGTCGCGGGAAGATGATGGCGCCGAGTGGGGCATGGCGGGCGGTGAGGGTAGGCATGGGAATGCGACGGCGCGGATCGTTGGTGTTCTCGTACTGTTGCCGCGCACGCAGCTCCGGAAATTCCGGCGCGAGCGCACTGCTCACCTGCAATGGCTCGCGCCACGCATGAAGCGTTGCGCCGCTCGCGACAGGCTCGAGCACCACGCCGTCGTCACCGAGAATCTGCCACCCCTGTCTCGACAGCGCGTAAGCTAGCGTCGATTTCCCCACACCACTCGGCCCCGCAAACAGCCATGCTGTGCCCTGAGGATCCACGGCGGCGGACGCGTGCAGGTAATAGCGCCCACGTGCGCGAAGCGCGATCATCGCGCCCGCGCGAGCCAGTCGAATGCGGGCGTCGCGCGGAGCGGTGGCGTAGTGGGCGTCGCGCGAGAGGCGCGTTCCGGTTACGCGAAGCCGAGCGCCGCTGGGGGTATCGTGGAGCAAGGCGTGGGTGTCGGTGGCGACGACGTCGATCGGGCCGATTCGCCACGGAGTCGCGGGCGGCTCACGCAGAGGTGGAACGCCCGGCATCGCGGTTACGCCTGCGAGTCGCGGCTTGCTCCGTGGGGCGCTAGCAATTCGCGCCCGAGCCAACCACACAGGAGATCCCGACCTGCAACAGCATGGCCGGCGCCGGCGCCCCGAAGAAGTGCTGCGTCAGCACCATCATCGATTCATGAACGACCAGCTGTGGCGCCGTCCAGGGACGGCGTCGCAGGTGGAGCTCAGACGGTGCGGGTTCGGGATTGCTCTTGCTCATAAGTCCTAGTGTCGTGCCGGCTACTACGAAGACGAGCTATGTGCTAAAACGTTGCAACGCCGGCACTACCAGGCCTCTAGGGCTTGGGCGTCGCGTGAATGGCGTAGTTGACGTAGCTCACCACGACCTTTGCATCGGCGTCCTGTGCCGTCGGGCCGAAGAAGGTCGACAGGTGAGCCGCCTGCGCACCGACGACGAGGCTGTACGTCGGCATGAAGTTGTCCGGGAGAAGCGTGTTCAAGCTCGTAAACTTCTCCGCGCCGTCCACGTACACGGTCGCCGACGTCGCGCCGAATTTTCCGACGCGGTAGGTGTGAGCCACGTTCGTGGTCATAGACAGCGTGGCGCCTGCGGCCCATTCCCAGCTGAACGTGCTCTGGTTGAAGGTCGCAAAGCCGATCTTGCCATTGCCGATTCCGAGCCCGACGAACTTCACGCTGTCCGCAAGCGCCAGGATCATCACCGGCTTGCTGCCACCCGCGTTCGAGAGCGTGAGACGCGATTCGATGTACGCGTTCTCGGTGCGATTGAGATTGTCGGAGCGAAAGAAGAACATGTCGTCGGAACCGCCGCGCGATGAATGGTTGACATTCATCGTCAGTCCTGAGGACGCGCTGCTGTTCGTGCCGCCGTAGTTGAGACCGACCCGTTTCCACCGGGGCGAGGCACTGACATCCGGGATCGAGTCAGCCGTCGGGTTGTACGAGACCGACCACGCGGTGTCCTGCGTCTGCAGGCCGCGCGGCCAGGGAGAGCTCAGAATCACGAAGAAGCGAAAGCTGTTCACTTTCGACGGAGCCGTGAACGTCCAGGTCGGGTTGCTCGTCGTGCTGTCGCGCCCCGCTACGCCTTTGGCGGCCAGAAGATCGTGATACCAATAGTAGAGCTGGCTCGGCGCCGTGAAATTCCCGACGCCCTGCGTGTTGAGCACGTTCACGGTGCAGCCGCACGCGGTTGGCGACACGACCGACGGTGCGCTCGGAAAGAACACGTACATGCCCACCGTGTCGTACGGCGCGGACGACACGCCGTCGACGCTGCCGACCGCATAGGGAAGCAGATTGTGGACGGCGAGCTTGAAGGTCCACGTCTTCGTCGTGCCGTTGTTCGTGAGCAGGAAGTTCGACGTGGTCACCTTCGCGGTGACGTTCTGATTTCCGTAGATCGCGCCGCTCGTATTGCTGTCGCCCACCTGGATCGACGGGTCGAGCGACTCGAGCACCACCGTGCCATCCTCGCGCACCGTACCGCGGAGCATTCCCGCCTGGTTCGCGTTCACCGGCGGCGTTGCCGGAACCGGCTTCGCGCTCGACGTGATCGACTGATCGCTGCACGCGCCGGCTGCGATGACGAGTGCCGTCATCAGGGCCGTGCGAAGCGTCGGGCGATTCAGGGACGAGAGCGACATATAGTTCTCCGGTGCAACCGGGCAGAGGGGAGTTTCTGTTGTTGTGTTCGTCTGCAGACCAGTATCGGCAACTCCGGCCGATTCTTAACTGGTTCTCATTATCTCCTTTTAAGACGTCTTCCCAGTGATTCGGTCACTGCGACGGCACATTAAATTGCAACCGCAAACTGTCAAGTTATTAGTCGGGTTGCCGCGGGACCTCGTACGTTGCGCTAAGTCACGAGCTCGAGCCGCTTCTTTCCCCAACCCACCTCTGGCGGCGCCGGATCCTCGCGATCCCACAGGACGATCCCGCGCATCCTCGCCCCACTCGCCTCCAGCGCCGCCAGCACAGCCCGTAGCGAGGCGTGCG
>JAQBPY010000266.1 GCA_028287285.1 Gemmatimonadota bacterium | reverse complement strand
GCCGCCGCATTCACGGAATGAACAGCGGTGCGACGAACCGGCACCTGCGCTCCGACTACCTGTCCGTGCTGCGATCCGCGCTCGAGCGTCGGCGCGCGGCAAGCGGCGGTGTGTCCCAATGACCGTCCCTGCGGTTGTCCTGTCGCGCGACGGCGGCACGCACGCACATCTGTGGCCATCGCGCGACCAGCGGCTTCTGCTGACCGCGGTATTCGGACCGGCAACGGAGGCCATCGCGGCGTTCCAGCAATGGAAGCTGAACGTGGACCTCGATTCGGATTTCGGATGGGAGTCCGTACGCCTGTTGCCCCTGGTATACCATCGCCTTCACTCGCTCGGCGTGGACGATGCGCTGATGGGACGAATGAAGGGCATGTACCGCCGCGCCTGGTCCGAGAACCACCGGCTCTTTCACGAGACGGCGCCAGTGATCGCGCAGCTCGTGCACCATGGCGTCGACGTGCTGCTGCTCAAGGGCGCACCACTCGCGCACTCGTATTACGGTAATCCCGCGTTGCGGCCGATGTCGGACCTGGACATCGCGGTTCGGCGGGAATCCCTGCACCGCGCGCTTGCACTCATGCACGACATTGGCTGGCGCTGCACCACTGACCCCAATGAACGACGGCTCCGCTTCGTGCACGCGCTGCAGTTCGTCGGCCCCGAGCGCGGTGAGATCGACCTGCACTTTCGCGTGCTCGTGGAAGCCAACCGAAAAGGCGCCGACGATGCGTTCTGGTCACGCACGGAGCCACTGGCCGTCGACGGGATGCAGGTTCTTCAGCTGGAACCGGCCTTCATGCTCCTGCACGTCGTCATTCACGGGTTGCGCTGGAATGTGGAGACGCCAATCCGCTGGATCTCCGATGCACTCACCATCGTCCGCATGCGCGCCGCCGACATCGACTGGGAGGCCATGGTGTCGTTCGCGCAACGGCAGCGCATCACGCATCGCCTCGGACTTGGGCTTGCGTATCTCGTGGATGAATTCGACGCGGCGATTCCAGGTGATGTCATCACCCGTCTCCGCTCGAGTGGTCCAACGCTGCTCGAACGGGCAGAAAACACCGTGCTCTTCACCGACGTCCGCGCCTTTGGCGGTGTGCTGCCCAATCACTGGCTCAATCTCGTTGAGTTCGCACGGTCACCAAGTGCGGCGACGCCACTCGGTTTCGTGCGTGGGTATCCGCACTTCCTCGCGTATCGCTTCAACCTGAATGGCCGCCGCGAGCTGCTGTCTTTCCTTGCCCGGGGCATGGTCCGAATGCTGACCGGATCGCGCGACACAATCGAGACGGTCAAGGGCTGATGGACGTGGAGACCATACCACCACACCGGGATGATGCACCGCCAAAGTCCGAAGCGGAGCAGCTCGCATTCTTCGACGAGACGATGGCACGCTTCACTGAGGCGCGCGCCAAATGTGGCGCTGTGGAGCTACATCTCGACGTCGCAGGCACCTGCATCAGACTCGAATTCGCCGGAGACCGGCTGGTGCCGCATTTCATGCCGGCGCTTGCCCATCTCGTGGTCGAACCGTCTCGCGATGCGGACGTCACGTTCTCTCTCTGGGACAGCAGCTCCACGGGGGTGGAGATGCTCCCCGCGCCATGTGCCTGGGAATGCTTCACCGATCGAGGCGACATCTGGGGCATGTCGAGCCGCGAAGTGCGCAGCGCATTCCACTGGATCGAGTGTTCGCTCAACCTCTATCACGTGGAACGGCGGCAGGCGGTGTTCTGGGTGCAGAGCGACGAGGCGCTGCCCTTCTGGACCAAGGCATCGCCGCTGCGCACGCTCTTTCACTGGTGGATGGAGCAGAACGGCAAACATCTCCTGCATGCGGCCGCCGTGGGCGATGAAAACGGCGCCCTGCTCATTACCGGAAAAGGTGGAACGGGGAAATCGACCAGCGCGCTCGCGTGCCTGGACGCCGGAATGCAATACATCGGAGACGACTACCTCATCGTGCAGTCGGAGCCCGAGCCACGCGTGTTCAGCCTGTACTGCACAGCCAAGCTGAACGCCGATCAGGTCGCACGCTTTCCCGAGCTGCATCATCTCGTTGTGAATGGCAGTTCGCTGGAGCGCGACAAGGCGGTCATCCATCTCCACCCCGAGCGCGCGTCGCAGATTTCCAGGTCACTGCCGCTGCGCGCAATCGCGACGCCGGCATTCGGAAGCACCGCCGACACGAGCTTCGCACCGCTGTCGCGCGTGCAGCTGCAGCGCGCCGCGACCTTCACGACGATGACCCAGCTTCCGCATGCGGGCCGCGAAATGCACGAGTTCATGGAGCGGCTCATGCTCGACCTGCCGGCGCTGACCATGATACTGGGGAGCGATATCGCGCGTGTGCCGAACGCGGTTCGGGCGCTGCTGCAACTGCCTGCGCAGGAGATCGAGCGTCTCGGATCGGCAGTGGCGGACGACGGCACAGGAGTCGATCGCGCGCTCATTTCCGTCATCATTCCCGTGTACAACGGTGCGTCGTTTCTGGGCGACGCGATTGAGAGCGTCCTCCGCCAGCAGTACTCGCTGCTGGACATCATCGTGGTGGACGACGGCTCGACTGATGACCTGGACGGTGCCATTGCGCGCCTGCCGATTGAAGTGCGCCTGTTTCGGCAGGAGAACGCGGGCGCGGGCTCTGCGCGCAACCGGGGAATCCGCTATGCTGCGGGCGACCTCATCGCATTTCTCGACGTCGATGATTTATGGCCGGACCACAACCTCGCGCTGCTTGCGCGGCGGCTACGCGAGGACGCGGCGCTCGATGCGGTCCATGGTCGTGCGCAGCTGCTGCGCCATGATCCCGCCGCCGCACGCCACGGCGAGTTCATCGGGAACCCAGGCGAAACCTTTCCCGGATATCTCGGTGCGGGCCTGTATCGACGTCGTGTGTTCGAGTCAGTGGGCCTGTTCGATCCCGACCTGCGCTATGGTGAAGACCAGGACTGGTTCAATCGCGCCACGGAACGACGCGCGCGGATAGAGCACCTCGAGGAGGTAACGCTGCTCGTGCGTCGTCACGAGGCAAACATGACGCGAGGCAAGACGCTCGTGGAGTTGAATCTCCTCCGCGTATTCAAGAAGGTGCTCGACCGCCGTCGCGCCGAGTCCGCACGGTCGGCATAGCGGCATGGCGAGTGTATCCCGGCGCGCCTTTGCCGCCATCGTTCGGAGCCTTCGGGTCACGCTCGAACGGCTCGAGACGTTCGATGCGGATCGCACGGCACGCCTGGCGACACGCGAGCAGGCTGCGTTCGCTCCGCCGCTGCGCGTGCTCGTCACGGGCGCTGCCGGCGGCGTTGCGACACTCGTGCGACCATATCTCCGTACGATGTTTCCCCTGCTGGTGCTCACCGACCAGCACCCCGTGACCGATCTCGCCGCGGGCGAGCAATTCGTGCGGGCCGACCTGCGTGATCGCCACGCGCTCGACGCGCTCATGGCCCAAGTAGACGCCGTGCTTCACCTCGGCGCCGCCTCGGTCGAAGC
The DNA here is from genome assembly GCA_028287285.1 of Gemmatimonadota bacterium. Classification (GTDB taxonomy): domain Bacteria; phylum Gemmatimonadota; class Gemmatimonadetes; order Gemmatimonadales; family Gemmatimonadaceae; genus AG11. Next base: position 3,073 of record JAQBPY010000266.1, on the reverse strand, counting down.
GTCATTCGATGACTTGCTTGGACCGAACATCATCGGCGTGGTGAACGTCCTCGAGGCCGCAAGAGCAGCGGACGTCAAACGCGTGGTGATCGCGAGCACCATGCACGTGTTGGGCATGTACAGGCGCCATGAGCGCGTAGATCCTTCGAGCCTGACGAAGCCCGACAGCCGCTACGCCGTGACGAAGGTCTTTGCCGAACAACTCGCGAGCCTGTACTCGGCCAAATGGAGCATGCGCACGGCGTGCATACGCATCGGGCACGTGACGCCGGAGCAGGGCACGGCTGATCCCGCGAACTGGATCAGCCCCGACGATCTCGGCCGTCTGTTCGAGATGGCCTTGAAGCATCCGGACATTCGTCAGGAAGTCTTCCATGCGGTCGCCGACTACACGAGTGACGACCGCGGACAGGAAGCCACGGCCCAGGCGTTCGGGTTTCGCGCACGCCAGGCTGGCGGTTCCTATGCGGACGCGCTCCTCCACGTGGAGCAGCACTTCAAGGATGACGCGACCGGCCGGCTCTATCGCGGCGGCTGGTTCGCTAGCTCGGGCTGGGAACCGGTGTAGTGACCACCTGCCGTCGCACGAGCGTGAGAATGGTGTAAACGGCCACAGGCTCATGGTGCTGGTTCGTGACTTCCACATCCCAGTGCACCACCCCCTGCGGAATCTGGCCCTCGCGATCTTCCTTGGCCGTTTTCTGCTTGCATGTGAGTCGCGCCTGAATGGTGTCGCCAATATAGACCGGCTTCACGAAGCGCAGACCTTCCAGCCCATAGTTGGCCAGGACGGGACCGGGCGCCGGATCGACGAAAAGGCCGGCCGCTGCGGAGAGCACGAAGTAGCCGTGCGCGACACGCTTTTCGAAGAGTGAATCCTGCGCGGCGATGTCGTCCATGTGCGCGTAGAAGAAGTCGCCGGAGATCCCGGCGAAGTTCACCACGTCGCTCTCGGTGACGGTACGGCGGTGCGTCGTGAGGGTTTCGCCGATCACCAGCTCATCGAAGAACTTGCGGAACGGGTGCACGCGATCGTGCAGCTCCGTGGCGCCCTTGCTCCACTCGCGCGTAACGGCGGCCACGGTTTGCGGCGACCCCTGGATCGCCGTGCGCTGCATGTAGTGCAGCACACCCCGCACACCCCCCATCTCCTCGCCACCGCCCGCCCGGCCCGGTCCACCATGCACCAGGTGGGGCATGGGCGAGCCGTGGCCAGTGGACTCCTTAGCGCTAAGACGGTTCACGATCATCAGACGGCCGTGGTATGCCGCTGTGCCGAGCACCACCTCGCGGGCAACATCGTCCCGAGCGGTGAACAACGATCCAACCAGGCTTCCCTTGCCGAGTTTCGCCAGTGCGATGGCTTCGTCGATGGTGCGGTAAGGCATAAGGGTATTGACGGGCCCAAATGCCTCGACATCATGCGCCTGCGCCTGCTCGAACGGTTTGCCATTGTAGAGGAGCATCGTGGGATAGAAGGCACCCTGCTCCGCATCGGCACCAATGACGTCGAGCGTTCCGGGACCACCAAACAGCAGCTCCGATCCGGCGCGGAGCTTCTCGGCGCTGCGCTCCACTTCACGTACCTGTCCCTTGCCGGCAAGCGGCCCCATACGGACCCCCTCGACGGACGGATCGCCAACCTTGACCGTAGAGAGCCGCTGCGTGAGCGCACGTGCAACGGCGTCCACCATGCTCTCGTGCACGAAGGTCCGCCGAATGGCGGTGCACTTCTGCCCAGCCTTGGCCGTCATCTCCCGCGCGACTTCCTTGATGAACAGATCGAACTCGTCCGTTCCGGGCGCGGCATCGGGGCCGAGCATGGAGAAGTTGAGAGAATCGGCCTCCTGGTTGAAGCGCACGCTGTTGCCCACGATGGCCGAGTTGGTCTTGAGCAGGAGCCCGGTGGACGCCGATCCGGTAAACGCCACGGAGTCCTGGCAGTTGAGGTGGTCGAGCAAGTCACCGGCGCTGCCGCAGATCAACTGGAATGTTCCGGCGGGAAGGAGGCCGGATTCGACCATTGCCTTTGCGACACTCTCCGTGAGAAAGCTCGTCACGGTTGCGGGCTTCACGATGCTCGGCACGCCTGCGAGAAACGACGTGGCGAACTTTTCCAGCATGCCCCAGACGGGAAAATTGAAGGCGTTGATCTGCACCGCGACACCTTCCATGGGCACGCAGATATGACGGCCAATGAACGTGCCGCCCTTGCTCAGCGCTTCGGGCCCGCCATCCACGTAGAAGGTCTCGTCGGGAAATTCACGCCGGCCGCGGCTCGCATACGCGAACAGCGTTCCAAAGCCGCCGTCCACGTCGATCCACGAATCTGATTTCGTGGCGCCGGTCCAGCTCGAGACGCGGTAGAACTCGTCTTTTCTCGCGGTGAGATATTGCGCAAGCGCCTTGAGAATGCGCGCGCGCTGGTGAAAGGTCATCGCACGTAACGCGGGGCCGCCCACCGTGCGGCCATAGTCTAGCATCGCGTTGAAATCGAGCCCACTGCTCGTCGCCTCCGCAACCTGTGCACCGGTCACGGCGTTGTATAACGGCGTGGCGCTGCCGTTGCCTTCGACCCACTCACCAAGCGCGTAATTCTTTAGACGTGTCATTTCCTTGTCTCGTTCCATGTCTTGTAGGTCGCGCCCTGCTCGCGTCGCCCGGACGGAATCTCCCTGAGGGGCTCGCACGCGCGGAGCGTGGCGTGGAGCGTCGCCGGCAGCGATTGGTAGAGTGCCGTTCCCTCTGATTTCCAGGCAATCATGTCGTCGCTCACGTCCTTCACGATCTTTGCGGGATTCCCCACCACGACCTTGCGCGGCGGGATCCGCATGTCGGCAGGGACGAAGCACAGCGCACCGATGATGCACTCGGGGCCCACGACCACGTTATCCATTACGACGGCGTTCATGCCCACCAGCGAGTTGGCGCCGATGCGTGCGCCGTGGATGATGGCACCGTGCCCGATATGCGCCGCCGTTTCCAGTACCACGGTGACGCCCGGAAACATGTGCACCGTGCAGTTCTCCTGAACGTTGCAGCCATCCTCGATGACGATGCCTCCCCAGTCACC